>JASGTU010000034.1 GCA_030058085.1 Chloroflexota bacterium | reverse complement strand
GGCCAATATGGGGCTGCTGCCGGAGATGTCGGAACGCATCCGCTCGAAGGTCGAGCGCTACGCCGCCTATGCTGCGCGCGCCAGGCACGACCTGCACGCCTACCTTCAGCAGGTGAGTTTTGTCCCGCTGGCAGCAGATTAGCCTGTCGGACCGTCTAGCCCGGAAATGCAAACAAAACAAGAGCCGCCCCTTGCGGAGCGGCTCTTGTCGTATTCACTTCTGCCGGCCCGAAGGCCGGCCGCTAACAGAGTCTTACTTGACGGACTCAGCCAGCTTGCAGTCCTTCAGATACGCACCGTTGCCCTGGGCGTCGATGAAGGCGATCTGCACATCGTCGAAGTAGATGTTGGAGTTGAAGGCGCCAGGTGAATGGCCCTGCAACAGCACCATGATGTCCTTGGCTTCGCCAAGTTCGATGGTGTTGGTCATCTCGGCCCACTCGCCGCGAACATAACCGTTGACGTAGACAGCCGTGTCGCCGGCCGCACCGGGCTTGACGCCCAAGGACGCCCAGTCGTAGTCCCAGCCGTCGCCCATGCCGCCGCCAGTGTCATGGTCCCAGATCAGGTACTTGACCGTAACCAGAGCCTTGCCGCCCTCGAAGCCTTCGGGAACCGGGATGATCGGGCTGCCGAAGCCGGCTGCATAGGGCTGGTTGCTGGCGATCTTGGCGGAATGCTGCGCCGTCGCCATGTTCTTCTCGGCATGCACATAGGTGTTGCCGGGGCCGACCGACCGCTCACGCGAGAAGGTCACGTTCTTGGCCTGGTAGTAGCCATTGTCGATCGCAAACGGAGCCCAACCGCCGAACCAGTCGGTCCAGATGTCGGTGTTGGTCGTCAGAGACGCCCAGTCGCCGCCCGGATCGAAGTTGTTGCAGACGTTCGGGGTGTCGTACAGCAACAGGCCGAAACCAATGCCGGTTGCGGTCTGGCGGATGCCGCGGCCAGGCTTCTCCTGGGCGCGACCGCCGTCAGCGGCGTCAGCCTCGAGCGACTGCGCAGGCAGGCCCGGCGGGACCAGCAGGTTGTTGTAGATCACGTACGGATCCAGAACGCTGCTGTGCGGAATCGCCGGCGGAGCCAAGCGCGGTCCCTTGATCGCAATCGGCGGAGGTACGGCAGGGCCGGTTTGCGCGGAAGCCACAGCTGCCGGAACCATGAGCAGGACAGCTATGAGCACTGCAATAATGAAACGACTACTGCGTGTTCGAGTCATGTGAATGCTCCTTCTTAGACTCACGAATGAAGAAAGTAAAGTGCCTCAAGATAAACTACTTCGCCGATGGCAAATCTATGGTCAACCAGGCATGCCTGGAGGAACCCTATTGAGTTGTTATCGCTTGTCGCGCTATTGCTTCTCAACATACAACAAATCGACGTTTGTGTCCACCAGCCGTTGTTCGTACGTTTCGAAATCGCCGAAATAGGCGCGCTCATACTGCTGATCGCCATATTCGCCTGTAAAGAGCCAGCGCTTGTTGTATTCCAGGAAAACGAGTTCGCCGGTCTGCATATCGTGGCAAGTGCTGCCCTTATAGACCGTCGTCCAGCCGTCGCTTTCCTCGATCTCCAACTCGTGCGGACCGCTGCACCACACAACCACGTTACGCCCATCGTCGAGCGTGTACACGTCCGTCGCCGGTCCGGGCTGCGCGCCCATCCAATAGTTGTAAACGAAATTGTCGATCAACTGGCCGCTGCGCTCTTTGCCGGTGTAGCGATCCACCTCGAACACCCAGGGGTCGACCTCGTCGAAGCACCCCTCATCCCACAGGGGCGTATGTTCCACCTGCAGCCATTGATCGTCCCCGTCGGCCTCTGCCTTGGCGCTGACGATGCCGCCGCACTGCTTGATCTCGCAGCGATCCGAGCCGCACTGCCAATCGAAGCGCCAAGAGGCCTCGAGCGTTTCCGGCATAATGGCCTGCACAACCGGCATCGCGTCGGCATTACCGTCCAGATCCACTACCGTAGCCGCCACCCAAGCAGGTTCGGTGGCTTCGCCCTCGGCATCCATCGGCCCGCGTACACAGCAAACCTGCCACCACTCGCCGTCGTCGCTCCTGCCGATCACCTTGAACTCATCGCCCGGATTTGCCTTAGCGATGATGGGCGAATCCAGCTCGGGCCCAGTGCGTACGTTCGCCCGCGAGCCTTCGGTGTTGATCGTCGCAGTCACGTCCGGCACAATCACCGCTTCGGGATCAGGCAGGCTGTACTCCGAAATATCTGAAAGCTGCGCCACAGAAGATGCATCCGTCTCAGCCGCAGGCTGGGCGGGAATCGTGGTGACACAAGCGCCCAAGACAAACATCATCAGGATGGCCGCCGCAACATAACGAACCGCGCGGCGGGCGCCGGTCAGTTTCAGCGTACCGAAAACCCAATCATTCAGTCTTTGCATATGAAGAACAAACCCAGCTCTTGCCCGATTTGCTATACGAAACGCCGGCACGCGGAGTTCGGTTGCCCGAATAGATCAAAGGATTCACAAAACGCCGCGTCCCAACTCCTGTTCTGTTCGCAAACGGGCTGGTAGATTTAACGGTCGATTGGAGAGGCGCTATTGTTTGGGGATGTTCTGGGCTTCAGGCCGGCATTCCCGGCGTAATGATGACGTAGCGGCGTCAGATGAATAGATGATTGCTTGCTACGAATTCGCCCATCCGCCCCAGGCAATATCCCTCTCCCGTCCTGTAAGGCTTGTTACCTAAACATTATAACCCAAGTCGCGGGCGATATCAAGTCGGCTCGCGGATTGCCGCGGATCATCACGCCATCTGAGCGCCTCCGGCGATCCGCATCGCGTAGTCAATCTCGCCCGCGCCGCCCGCTCACCCCGGCAGTACTCACGGTGCGATAACAGTATCCTGCGCCAACCCCATATCATCCAGGCCGTCGTAGGCATAGGAGCGCACGAGATGATTCGGATCGTCCAGCAGCGGGTAGAGCAGGCCCGCCGCTTTCTTCGTACCGATTTTGCGCAGGGCGTAGGCGGCGCGAGCGCGAGCGCCGTCGTGGAGCGTATCCAGCACCGCGCCTAACGCGTCTACGGCGTCGTCGCCACAGCGAGCGAGTGCATCCGCCGCAGTCTGCCGCACCAGCCCGTCCGAGTCGGTCAACATGGCGGCGAGCGCAGGGATCGCCGGGCGAGCCGCTTCCGGCGCCCGCTCATAGAGATGCGCCAAAGTCAGCGCGCCGGCGGAGCGCAACGCCGAATCCTCGTCCGTCAGCTTGCGCGAGATCACGTCGACCGCTTTGCCGGAGCCGACCAGCGCCAAGGCGCGTACAGCCCACCAACAACAGTCGGTTTCGCCCTTCGCCGCCAACTGGATCAGTTCATCTTCATCCTCGGCCGTCAAGCGATGCACCAGCTTCTCGGCGAGTTCGTCATCTTGTGCCTTAATGGCCGCCCGCAGGCGCGAGATCATCATGCTTGTTTCCATAGCTTGTTATACCGTCCTGAGTCTGAACCAACCGAGCAGTCAGTTCCTGGCATCCAGCGCCAAGTCATACAACTGCAACCAGTCAAATCGAATTTCCGCGGCGCCTGCGTCCTGCGCGCCGCCGACGAGGCCGACGCCGCCGGCGTCGATGCCGGCAAGCCCTTCAAACAGCAACATGCCGTTGCCATAGAAGCGCAACGTCCGCCCGTCGTCGTCTACCGTCAGCGTGTTCGTGCTTCCCGCCAAATTAAGAAAGTTCGCCCTTGTCCAGGGCTGAAGCGTCGCCAGTTCGCCGTCTTTTTGCATCTGCACGGCGAAACGGCCTTCGCCGTCCACCAAAAACAGATAGAAATTGCCGGCGTCGACATAGCGATCAACCACACCGGCGTAGCCCCAAGGCGTGTGGGTCGCCACGATGGCGCTCGCTTGCACACGGTGCGCGCTTGGGTCTTCCACGCCCAGCAAGCTCCATACGATGCGGTTCGGCCAGACTTCCATGCGATAAGTTGAATTAGTCGGCTGGTGCTCGATGCGCCATTGGCCGGGCTGGTCGCCCACGGAAAAGGAAGTTTCGGCCTTGCTAAAGTCGTCAGCCAACAGCAACCGGTACCCGGCGATCTGCACCGGGTCCGCGATCGGCGTCGTCACCGAGGACGTCACGGAGCGCACCGAGTCCGCCACAATACGCGGCGCATGCCACCATGACGGGAACAGATCCCACATGTTCGCCAACACCAAGAACACGGTCGCCAGCACGATCATCGAAAGCAAAGCGGGCAACGCCGCCGGCGGCGCAGGGAAATCATTCTGGCGCGGCGGGCGCTGCGGAAGCGCCTTAGCCGTAGGCCGCCGCGGCGACAATCCTAGCTCGACTCGCTTGCGCGCGCCGACATCCTGTGCTACAACACTTTCGGCATGAGGAGGGACTGCGCTGTCCGAGGTACGACTCTCTGTGGACATAGCTGCTTCCTGTTCTGCTTAACCCTTCAACCGGTTACGGCGATTATAGCATCGAGTTGACCAAGACACAAAGCCGCGCCGCGAATAAGGTGCATCCCAAGGACTGGGCATGTGACCCGCATAATATCCCCTGCCCAAAGGCGCGCCGGCCTTGGCGCCAAAACTGCACGCCGCACAGCCCTCTAGCCCAATCGTCACATTCGAAGCCATCGTTGAGGAGCAATATTCCGCCGCCATGATGAAAACCGAGAACCTCTATTCCCGCGCCGATTCCCAGGCCGAGGAGAGCGTTTGGCGTCCCTCGCGCCGCCAGCAAGCGCTCGCCTGGACTGTCCACGCCTTCACCGCCACAGGCGCCATCTGGGGGTTGCTCGCCCTACTTGCCATCTCCAACGACCGCTGGATCGAGGCCTTCGCCTGGATGGGTGTAGCGGTGTTCGTCGACGCCTTCGACGGCATCGCCGCGCGGCGCTTGCGTGTCAAGGAGGCGCTGCCGGAATTCGACGGCGCCCTGCTGGACAACATCCTCGACTACCTCAATTATGTGTTCGTGCCCGCCTATTTCCTGGCAGTGGCCGGCTTTTTGCCGCAATCGCTGCGCGTCGCCGGCGCCGTCCTGATCCTGCTGGCCTCGGCCTACCAGTTCTGCCAAAGCGACGCCAAAACCGAAGACCACTACTTTAAGGGCTTCCCCTCTTACTGGAACATCATGGTCTTCTACATGTTCATCCTCAACCTGCCGCCCTGGTTGAACATGACCCTGGTCGTGGTCTTGAGCGTCCTCGTTTTCGTCCCCATCAAATACATCTACCCCTCGCGTGCCGCCACGCGCCCGGGGCTGACGATGGCATTAGCCGGCATGTGGGGCTTCGTCAACGTCGGCTTGCTCGTCCAGCACCCAACGCCCAACCCCTGGCTGATCACAGCCTCGCTGCTTTACGTCGCCTATTACATCGGCCTCAGCCTCTACGCCACCTGGCAGACGGCCCCCCTTCCCCGCTGATTGCCGCGTGGACGCGGCTAGCTGCGCCACGCCGCCAGCGCCAACAGCAGCCAACCGGCGATAAACGCCACGCCGCCGATCGGCGTGATCGCGCCCAGCCAGCGCGTCCCCGTCATCACCAGCAAATACAAACTGCCGGAGAAGACGACTATCCCTGCAATAAACAGCCAGCCGGCGATGACGGGCAGGTTGGAGGCAGGCCAGCGTCCGATCGCGGCCACGACGGCTAGGAGCGCCAGGGTGTGATAGAACTGGTAGCGTACGCCCGTCTCGAACGTGTGTAAGAACTCGGCGCTTAGTCGCGCCTCCAGCGCATGCGCGCCGAACGCGCCCAGCGCCACGCTCAACGCGCCCGACAGAGCGGCAATGACCATAAACAGCCTGTCCATTTCTTTCTCCGTTCTCCTAACCCTAAGCCGGATTAATCCGTCCCGATTGTCTCATCGCCCGGCGCAATCTGGGCCGGATAGATGCGGTAGACCCTGCCGGTCGCCTGGTCCGAGACCAAGAGGCTGTCCTCATCCCACGCCAGCAGATGCTGCGGGCGGATCAGTCCGCTCACGAAAGTCTCGACTTCGCCCCGGGCATTGTCTCCGGCGTAGTCGACGCGCACGCGCGCGATTTCACCCTTCCCACGCAAGGCGACGAGCAGCGTATCGGGCTCCCACGGCGACGCCACGACGCTCGTCGGCGCGGCGTGCGGGGCAAAGAGCGCAACCGGCGAACGCGTACCCAGACAGCGCACCTGCGTGCCGCCATAGTTCAGCGCCGGCTGCTGCGCCGCGTAGCACTGCGGCCAGCCGAAGTCCGCGCCAGCCGCTGCCAAGTTCAACTCGTCTGGAGGCGCGACGCCATTCACCAGGTCGGCGCCGATCTCGGTCACCCACAGCCGCCCCGCCGCGTCGAAGGCGTGGCCGTAGGCGCTCTTCAGCCCGGTCGCCAGCGCCTCCGGCTCCTCAGGCTTTGCCGGGTCCAGCCGCCACAACGTCGCAGAACCTGCCGTCGGTTCGCCGCCGAAGCGCGCCCCGCTCGTCTCGAAGACCAACATGCGCTCCGGCGTGATCGTCAACGTGCCGTTGGAGCGCCCGTCGAAGGGCAGATCGCTCAGCACAGCCTCGACCGAGCCGGCGACGCCCTCCTCATCCACGTGCTCCAGAGACGCACGCAGCAATTCGCGCTTGGTCGCAATCCAGAGATCGCCGTCCAACAGCGCGATGCCGGTCGGCTTGAGCAGCCCCTCCACGACGACATTGCGCTCCCCGCTCTCCAGGTCGACGACCATCACCTGCCCCGTGCCGGCGTTCTCGTCGCCCGCCATCTGCGCCACCCACAGACGGCCTTGCGGTCCCCTTGTCATCTGCGTCGGCGCCTGCAAGCCTTCCACCGCCACATCCGCCCCATAGCCGGGCGGCAGCCTTAGGCTGCCCGCACCCGTCGCTTGACGCGCAGGAACACCTGCCGGGACGCAGCCCGCCGCGATCACAGCCCAGATCAAACAGGCGAGAAGCGCTTTGCGTAGCTTCACGCCGCGCTCAGGGATTCGGTCCGGTGGCGACCGGCCGGTTGGGATCGGTGATCCACTCGCTCCACGATCCGGCGTAGAGCCGCGTATCGCCCAGGCCGGCATGCGTCACGGCCAGCACGTTATGCGCAGCCGTCACGCCGGACCCGCAGTAGAAGATCGCCTCCCGCGCCGGCGCGCCGTGCAACAACGCCGCAAAGCGCTCGCGCAACGCCGGCGCGGACTGGAAACAACCGTCCGCCTGCAAATTATCCGGGTACGGAGCCGAAATCGCGCCGGGAATATGGCCCGCCACCGGGTCTATCGTCTCGTTCTCGCCGCGGTAGCGGTCCGCCGTGCGCGAGTCGAACAGCGCTAAATCGGGCGCGTCGAGGCGGTTATTTAACTCCTGAGTAGTCGCCGCCATACCGCCTCGCACCCTGGGCGCAAAGATGCGCGGCGTGCGGCTGCTGATCGCGGGCGTAACCGGCAGCCCCGCCGCTTGCCACTGCGACCAGCCCCCGTCGACCACGGCCACAGCGTCATGGCCCAGCCAGCGCAACAGCCACCACAGCCGCGCCGCCATCGCCCCGCCGCTGTCGTCGTAGGCGACAACCTGCACACGCTCGTCGACGCCCCAGGAAGACAGCTTTTCCGCCAGGGCGGCTGGTTCCGGCAGCGGGTGGCGGCCCGTCTTGCCCGGCGTCACCGGCCCGGAGAGGTCTTCGTCGATATGCGCATAGATCGCGCCCGGTATGTGCGAGGTCAAGTACAGGCGCCGGCCTTGCTCCGTGTCCGCCAATGAAAAGCGGCAATCGATGACGGCCCAATTTTCGTCTTCGAGGTTAGCAGCCAGTTCAGCCGCCGAAATCAACGTGCGATACGCCATGCTCATCTCCTGGAGGGTGGATATCGGCGTGAAGTCGATACCGCCTTATTTTGCACAGCAACGCCCCGGCATCCAAACCGCGAGCCATGCCGACACAGCGCCATGCCCGCTGGGCCCGCGGCGAGCCGTTTCAACGCCACCGCCATTTGGACGCCCCAGCGTCTGATGGTATCGTGCCGCGCAGGAAAGCCAAATCGCCGCCTAGAAAGCCATTGCCATGCGACTGTTCCTGATCCGGCACGGAGAATCCGCCAACAACTTCCTGATGCAAGATACCGGCTACGATCACTACATGCGTAGCCGCCACGTCGACCCGCCGCTGACCGAACTGGGCGAGCGGCAGGCGGCGCGGCTGGCCGAGCACCTCGCCGCCAACGGGCACCCGGAAGCGCGCCACGGCCAATCGCCGACACAGCCCAATGCCGGGTACGGCATCACCCATCTCTATTGCAGCCCCATGCAGCGCGCCTTGCAGACAACACAGCCTGTTGCCGCCGCGCTAGGGCTACAGCCCGAAGTGTGGACCGACATCCACGAACACGGCGGCATCTTCTACGGCAACCCGCGCAGCGGCGAAGGCCTGGTCAGCCGCCCCGGCATGAGCCGCAGCAAAATACAGCAGCGCTTCCCCGGCTATATCCTGCCCGACGCCATCGGCGAAGACGGCTGGTGGCGCGGCGGCTACGAAGACATGCCCGCCTGCTATGCCCGCGCCATGCGCGTGGCGCGCCGTCTCCTTCAGCGCGCCGAAGATAACAGCGCACAGGGCATCGAAGAATCGATGGCGCTCGTGTCGCACGGCACGTTCATCGACAGCCTGCTCAAGGCCTTCTTCCACCAAATCCCCGACCGCCGCTTCCTCTACCAACACTACAACACGGCCATCACCGGCGTCGACTTCATGCAAGACGGCACGCTGCTGTTGCGCTTCCTCAACCGCACGCAGCACCTGCCGCCGGAGATGATCTCGGTATAGTTCTGTTGGTGGAAAACTGTTGCGCCAGCCGTGCGGCTCAGTCGAAATCAGCCGGCAAGTCGGGCTGGCGAAGGTGATCAAAAAAGCGCGCGATCTGCGCCGCAGTCACGCGGCTGATGGACAATTCCGGCAATTCATCCGGGGCGAAGAACTCTGCGCCGTCCGTCTCGATGCTCGACGCCGGCGCGCCGTCCAGCAATTCGCAGCGCAGCGCCACCTTGTAGATCGAGAAGGCGTGCGGCGGATGCCCGTGGCGGCTGCGATCCCACACAGCCAAGAGCTTCACAGCGCGCGTGCGATAGCCGGACTCCTCCCACACCTCGCGCTCCGCGACCTCCGAGGGCGACTCGTTTACATCCGCCCAGCCGCCGGGCAGCGACCACAGCCCATCCGACCGCTCGCGCACGAGCAGAATGCGCTCGTCACGAAACACCACGCCGCGCACATCCACCTTCGGTGTGGCGTAGCCGCTCTCCCCGTCGAACATGCCTTGCAGCGCCGCGGCATCCGCGCCCGCCTGCGCCGCCATCATCTCCACGGCGATACGGCGCACCGCGGCGTAGCGTTCCACGTCAAACGGGCTCTGGGCATAGGCCAAGCCGTTCTGCGCCAGCGCCTGTAACTCGCGAGCCCACGTCAGCCAGCGCGGTTCGCCATGCGTCAGCCCGGCGTCGGGTTTCGCATCCGGTCCCTCGCCCCTCATAAAGCGGCCTCCGGCTCGACGTCGATCAAGGGCAGCACATG
>JASGTU010000033.1 GCA_030058085.1 Chloroflexota bacterium | reverse complement strand
TGACGGGCAGCCGCCCAGCCGTCGCCATGTATGCTTGCGCCGCCAGCAGCGGGATCAACATCGGCCCTTTGTCGTCCGAAACGCCGCGGCCATAAAGCCGGCCCTCGCGCACCTGCGGCGCGAAGGGGTCGCTGCGCCACTTGTCCAACGGGTCGGGCGGCTGCACATCATAGTGCCCGTAGACCAGGATGGTCGGCGCGCCTGGGGCGTGCAGCCACTCGGCATAGACAGCCGGATGGCCGTCCGTCTCGATCACCTCGACTGCATCCATGCCGGCTTGCACCAAGCGATCGGCTACCCACTGCGCCGCAGCCGCCATCTCGGCCTGATAGGCCGGGTCGGTGCTGACGCTGGCGATCGAGGCAAACTCGATCAGGTCTTGCAGCGCCTGATCCCGGCGCGCTTCCAGATAGGCGTACACATCACCCGCCATGTTTATCTCCTCGGCGGTTCATGCCGCCAATACCTCGCCGTCCAGGGAACTCGGTCGCCCCCTGGACGGCGTCACATTGCCTAATAGCCGCGTCTAGTAGCCGCCGTCGATGCGGATCACTTGGCCGCTGATCCAGCCGGCGTAGTCCGAGGCGAAGAAGAGCACGCCGTTGGCGATGTCGTCCGGCGCCCCCAGGCGGCGCAGCGCGATGCGCTCCACCAACGCCTTCTGGCCCGCCTCGCCATAGGACTCCCACTGCTTCTCGGTGGCGGGGTTGGAGCGCACGAAGCCAGGCGCGATGTTGTTGACGGTGATGTTGTACGGCCCCAGTTCCTGGCAAAGCTGGCGCGTGAGGTTGATCTGCCCGGCCTTGGCCGCGGCATAGGCCTGAATGCCGGTCAGGCTCGGCCCCAGGCCGGCCCCGCTAGAAATATTGACGATACGCCCCCATTTCGCATTTTTCATTGCGGTCGCAACAGCCTGCGAAAAATAGAATGCGGCGGACAAGTTGACCGCTATGATGGCGTTCCAGTCCTCCGGCGGCACCTCCTCCAGCGGGCGGCCCACTTGGCCGAGTACGCCGCCGGCATTGTTGACCAGCACGTGCACCTGCCCCGACTCGGAGCTTGCCTCGGCCTCGCGCACAAAGGCGAAGATGGCGTCGCGGTCGGTCACGTCCACCTGACGCGCCGTACAGCGCCCGCCTGCCTCTGCCGCCATGCGCGCGGTTTCCTGCACCTCGTCGCCCAGCAGGTCGCACGCCCACACATTGGCGCCGAGCTTGGCAAAGGCCAGCGCGATCGCGCGGCCGAAGCCGTGTGCCGCGCCTGTCACGATCACGGTCTTGTTGGGAAATTCGATCTTCATGGTTGCTCGTTTCTCGTATGTTCGTTTGGAATTAACCTGCGCGCCCGCGTCTCCGTTCGGCGCACTATCAACCGGCGGCTTTCCGGATGCGCCTTCTTTCCCAGGCGACAAAGAGCCATGAGAATAGAAGCATCTGCACCGTGATTTCCGGTACGCCGACAACCAGGTGCGCCGCCGTCCGCTCGACGACGATGGTTTCAACCAGGTCAGGAATGAATATCGCCGACCCGATAGCCGTGAAGCCGTAGAGCACGCCGAACGCCAGAAGCCAGCCGTATTTCCGCCGGGTGAAGGCGTCGTAGAACGGATAAAGCAACAGGGCCAGCAGTGCGCCGCGCACAATCTGTATCGGTATCGCCGCGGCCACGAGCGGATCGTCTAGGGGACGAAATAGCTCGAACGCCTCCATCGTCTGAAACGCTTCTGCGTAGTCTTGCAATTGGTAGAAGATGATGCCGGCAGCCGTATAGGTCAGAACGTGCAGCAGGATGAAACGGAGCGCGTATCCCCATAGGCGTCTATCCATGATTCACGCTCCCTGCCCTGTGGGCGTCTCTGTCCGCGCCGCTTCGCCTCTCCCAGCTAAGAAACAGCCAGGCAAACAGCAGCGCCTGCACAGCGCCGGCTGCCAACGCGACAAGGTGCTCAGCCGCCGTCGTCTCTGTGTAGATCACCCCCTCGATGGAACCGGGCATCGGCTCGACGGAACCCAACAGGGCAAGCCCCCACAGTGCGGCGAAGAGAACCAGCCCGCCGCGCCGCCCCCTGACGATGAGGTCATAGAACGGATAGAGAATCAGCGCCAAGAAGCCGCCGCGGATGATTTGGCCCGCCAGCGTGATGAGATTCAACGGGCGATATGGCGCGAAGAAGTCCAGGGCCGCTCGCCCCTGCGCAGGCAGCGCCCCCTGAAAGGCCAAAAACGCGATCGCTATCACGGCATACGTGATGACGTGAACCAGGGCAAAGCGCGCTACGTAACTCCACAGACTCCCCGTCTTTTCCATATGGTTCGCGTCCTCCTTGATCTAGCATCGACGCGCCTCAGTCGCAGCGAGGCGCGTCGCGCCCGCTGTTCAGACCGGCTCTGTAGCCTAGATTGGCGGGCGCGGCACGCCTGTATTAGGCGATTAAGGCCATCAACACGTCCAGGTTATCGGTGCTCTGGGGCCGCTTGCCTTCCTCGATCTCGTGGATCAGTTCCTTCATGCGCGCGGTGAGCGGCGTCGGCACGCCCACGCGCACGCCGGCCTCGATGATCGGGCCTAGTTGGGCGTCAGCCTCGGTCTTGCGTTTGCGCACGGCCAAATCGCGCCAGATGCCGCTGTGCGTCTTGGCCGACCTGCGGTTGTGCGCCGTCATGTCGTCGAGCGACTGGAGCGACACCTCGCGCGGGGTGTCCGGCAGGAAGGCCAGCGGGGTGAAGCCGTTAAACGCTTCAGGCCGGATATCCTGCGCCTGGGCCACGCGCATCACTTCCTGCGCCACGGCGATATACAGATCGCGGTAGCGGGGATTGGCTAGCGAATCGGCGATGGAGTCGTTGGTCAGCGCCGTGGCGAACAACTGCGCGCCGTAGGCCAGCTTGCCCCACAGGTAGCCCCAGATGTTATCCGTGGTAATCGCGGCAGCGTCGAAGTCGAGGAAGGCGGCATGCAACGCCCCCAGCCGTCTCGTCATGCGTCCGTCGATCTCGCCCAGCACCACCGCGCCGCGCCCGCCGTAGAGAATCAACCCCGGCTCCAGGTAATCCGCTCCGAAATTGACGAAGGCGCCTACCGTGCGCTCCCGACCGACGATCTGGCGGATGATGAGCTCGTTCAGCCCATTCTGCACGGAGACCACACAGCCGTCGTCGCGTAGATAGCGCACCAGGCTGCGCGTGGCCGATTCCGTGTCCTGCGCCTTGACGCAGAGCAGGATCGTCGTGTATTCGCCGGTGAGGGTGTCCGGCGTATAGGCCGGCGTCTGCACCGTGAACTCGTCGATCGGCCCGGTGATGCGCAGGCCGTCGCTGTTGATGGCGGCGACGTGTTCCGCCGCCCGGTCGACAAAGACAACCTGATGGCCGGCGCGCGCCAGATAGGCGCCGATAGTTCCGCCGATGGCGCCTGCTCCCCAAACTAGAAATTCCATGTTAGTCCCAGCCTTTCTCGATCAATTCACGCGTCTCTTCTACCGCTACCTTCCACAGCGCCAGCATCTCGGCATCGTCGCGCTGGTAATAGCCGAGGAAATTGCCGTCGCCATAAAAGGCGCGCAGCCGCTTCCCCACCAGCCGCGCCATGCCGGTGCGGTCAGGGACCTTCTTCTGTTCGGTGGGCAGCGTGACGTCCGCCAGCCGCGTCCACGGGAAGTTCTCCATCCACGAAGCGTGGCTACCCGCCGGGTCGATCTCCTGCACCATCGCCCAGGTGCGCGGCGCGTTCCACCAGTTGTGGAACTTGACCTGCACGTCGGGGTGGTCGGCCATCCACTCGGTCGCGAGCGCATCGGCTGGCGAGTTGCCGCCGTGCCCGTTGACGATCACCACGCGGCGGAAACCGCTCTGCGCCACCCCGTCCAGAATGTCGCGGATCAGGCGCATGTAGGTTTCCACGCGCAGGGAGATCGTGCCCGGGTACTCGCGGAAATAGGGCGTCAGGCCGTAGACCAGCGCCGGAAAGACAGGCACGCCCAACGGTTCCGCCGCCTCGACAGCCACGCGCTCCGACAGGATGCTGTCCACGCCCAGGCTCAGATAGGCGTGCTGCTCGGTGCTGCCCAGAGGCACCACGGCACGATCGTCGCGCTGCAAGTACTCCTCGACCTGCATCCAATTCATATCGAATATTTTCATGCGATCCTTTACTCCTGCACTCAGTCAATATTAGTTAATCGCCTGTAGAATCATGGCCGCGCCAATTCAGCGTATCCTTTACAAAGGCCGCGCCGTCATCACGAGTGCACATGAATCACCCTATGTGCAAGCGCCTGGCTTAGTTGGGACGGGACCCCCAGCAAAGCCAATCGTGCTCCTTCTTGTGGCCATCTGACGAGTGGCCTTGAGCCGCAGACCAGCGCTATCACCCTCCCGCCGGACTGCGGCTCAACCCCCTTCTGAACCCATTTTATCCGAATCTTCGCGACCGTCCCCTGCCGATTCCGCCGTCATCCGCGCCTGGATCTCGGCCCAGGCCTCTTGGGCGCGTTGTGCAGACGCCGCGTCCGGCGCGCTTGAGCCATAGCGCGCCGTCACATAGCTGTTCGCCAACATTTCCAGCGCGGCGCTTGCTTCCGGCAGCGTCGCGGCCAGATGGCGTGCATAGGCGCTGGGCGTCTGGCGCGGTCGTCGCGCCTGGCCGCGTTGCGCCATTGCCGCCAGGAACGCCTGGTACGCCGCACGCACCGCGCGCCGCCGCGGCTCCTCGCCTGCCAGCGACAAAAACAGTTCGTCTAGCGGACGCCCGCGGCGCAGCCGGTCGCGCCAGCGTCGCCACAGCGAAGACGCCTGATCGCGCAGCAACTCCGCGGTCAATATGCTCTCGCGCGTCTCGTCGACCTCTTCGTCCTTGCGCTTGCTCAACACGTACATCGCCAAGGCAAAGGCGACGGCGATCGCGGCCAGCACGGCGGTCAGCCCCGCCCAGCGCATCGACTCGCCCAGCACGGGCGGCATCTCCAGCGGCGGGCGCTCGCGCCACATTTCCTCGAACTGCTCTCCGACGCCGGCGGGTTCCAACGGCCGCGGCTCGCCCAGATGCGCCTGCACCCACTCGATCAACGGCGTCAGGAACAGGAATAGCACGTAGGCCACGACATAAGCCACATACCCGATCAAAGCCAATAGCCAAGACGCCACAGTCTTGGTCCAGCCGAAGATCTGCGCCACGCTTTCCGGCGTAATCAGCACGCCCAACACCAGGCCGATCGCCAGCAGCGCCAGAATCGTGACGAGGATGCTCGTCAGCCAGTAGCGGTTCGCCAGGAGCGGCGCGTCTTTCTGGCGGACATTGCGCGCCTGGCGCAGCCCAGCCAACGCCAGCGCAGCCATGCCCGTCGCAAAAAAGAGAAGGACCCCGCGCCCGGCGGCTTCGGGCAACCCCGCCGGATCGAGTCGCGCCGCCAGCAACAACAGCGCCAACGCTACAAAGCCTGTTACAAAAGCGCTCCAGACATCGTCGTGAGTGGGTGCGGGCCTGTCGCGCATGCCGCGCAGCCACAGCCAGGCCGCCAGCAGCAGGGTCACAAACGGGACGGAGATGTTCTCCCCCCAATACACGAGCGACTCGCCCAGATGCGCCAGCCAACGCACGTCCCACAGCGCGTAGGTTCCGCGTTCCCAGCGCAGCCACAACGTCAGCGCCAGCGCGGCCAGGCCGATGCCCGCAGCCAACAGGCGGGCGCGCCGCGGCTTTTCCGGGTCGACGCGCAGCAGACGGACGGTGAGCGCGCCGCCGGCGAGCAACAGGGCTGCGTTCCACAGCGAGAGGATAGGCGGCGCGCCGGGCGGCAGCAGCCAGCGCCCCAGCATCACCAGCCACGGCCATAGCCAACTCAGCCGCAGCAGCAGCACCAACAGGGGCAGAACGCCCTCTTCAAGCCAGGGCCAGCGTCGCCAATTCACGCCATTCCTGCTTTCCGCCAATATGATAGCGCCGGATGCCGGCGGGGATGGACGCCTGCGCGTCATCGCCCAATGTCACCAAGACAGCGGCGCTGCCCCGCGCCTGCAAGTCCAGCAGCGCCCGCAACAACTCGTCCGTCACCGTTGCCGACACAGCCACGATCGCCGAGCCGTAGGGCAGATGCCTCGCCTCTGCGGCGATCAGCGCTCCCATCGACCAGCGCCCGTATCCCGTTACGCGTGCCAGCGCGTCCAAAATCTCGGTCAACTGCTCCGGATGGGCGCGCGGGCGGATGCGCACACGCTGCGCGCCGGGCTGCATCACCGCGTTGACATAGACGCCGGCCGGCTGCCCCTGATCGCACACCCAACGTGCGATCGAAGCGCCCGCCGAAATCGCATACTCGCGCAGTTCGTAGTCCGTGCCTTCAAAGAGATAGCGAGATGTGTTCACGTTGATGAAGATCGCCACAGGCCGCGCCGCGGCCGGGTCGAAAACTTTGGTCTGCAACTCACGGCGATGCGCCGTCGCCTTCCAATGAATGTGGCGATAGCTGTCTCCCGGCGCGTAGGGCCGGGCGCCCGTCAGTTGCAGCGGATCTTCCGTCAAGCGCCGCACCGTGCGCAACTCGCCGAACGGGCGCAGCGCCGGCAGGCCGAACGCGGTGAGCGGCAGCAGCTTAGGATAGACCAGCAGCGTGTCCAGCGCCTCGTCCTGCCGCCGCTTGATCGCAAAGCCGAACAGATCGCCCGAGGCCAGATTGGCCGGCCCAATGCGCCAGACGCCGCGCTCGCAGCCGCGCACGCGGTAGCGCCGGATCACGCGCTCGTACCAGCGCATAGAGAGCAAGTTCACCAACATGCGCTGCCCGGGGCCATAGGCGCGCACAGCGGATTCCGGCGTGATCTCCAGCGCGGCTGGGAACACGTCCTCCACGCGCAGCCAGGAAAGGGGCAGCGGCTTGGCATTCGTCACCTCCACGCGCAGGTCGGTCTCCTCGCCGAAGAAGAGCCGGTTCACGCCTAGCTGCCGCCGGTAGGTGAGCG
>JASGTU010000032.1 GCA_030058085.1 Chloroflexota bacterium | reverse complement strand
GGCGTGGGCGTCACGGTGGGCAAGACGAATGCGGCTGTTGGCTTGGCGGCTGGCTTGACGGCTGCTCCGCCCGGCGCAGGCCATGACGGCTTGGGCGTCTTAGGAACCGGACGCTGCAGGAGTTCGTTGACCTTCTGTGCATCAGGCTCGACAGTAGCGGAGGCAGATGTGGCTGTAGACGCAGGCGTCTTGGTCGCCACAGCCGTCGCCGAGGGCGTTGGCGGGACCGTAGCCGTGGCGTTTGCCGTCGGGGCAAGGGCCGGTTCAGCGCTTTTCGCCGGGCCGCAGCCGGAAATCAGGGCGGCGCTAAGGACAAGGACAAGCAACGTCGCTAAAAATCGAATCTGTCTGCTCATAGAAGATGGCGTTGATGGCTGTTGGGCTGGGTGACGCTGTGTTGCCGACATCATACTGCCCTGCGCAGTAGGCGTCAAGGCGGCGTTGGCTTTGGACCTGTCCCAAATACTCGACCGCAACGTGTGTAGAGGCGGCATCCCTGCCGCCGGACGTGCGGCCCTAGGCAACGCAAAAAACGCTGTTGCTCTGCCATGCGGTGAAGGCTATAATACTTGAAACGTTTACGCCTACACATGAACGCGGGCGCCCGCCCGCGTTGAAAACGGTTACAGCCGCGCTTTTCACGCGGCGAACAGAGAGGCCATACAATGGATGTCGTAAATCTGACGCTGTGGGTGCTGGCGGCGATGCTGTTGGTGATGCTGGTCCGCGCTTCGGTCAAGATTGTATCGGAATATGAGCGAGGCGTCATCTTCCGCCTGGGCCGCGTACAGGAAGCCAAAGGCCCCGGCCTGTTCTTCATCATCCCCTTCATCGACCAGATGGTGAAGGTGGACCTGCGCACGGTGACGCTGGATGTGCCGACGCAGGAGGCCATCACCCGCGACAACGTGACCATCAAGGTCAATGCCGTCTGCTATTTCCGTGTGATGGACCCGGTGGCAGCGGTGGTCAACGTCGCCAACTACCTGTTGGCTACAGGCCAGATCGCACAGACGACGCTGCGTTCGGTGATGGGCCAGAGCGAGTTGGATGAGTTGCTGTCGCAGCGCGACAAGATCAACCGGCAACTACAGCAGATCATCGACGAGCAAACCGAGCCGTGGGGCATCAAGGTGAGCGTCGTCGAGGTGAAGGACCTGGAATTGCCGCAGTCGATGCAGCGCGCCATGGCGCGCCAGGCCGAAGCCGAACGCGAAAAGCGAGCCAAGATCATCCACGCCGAAGGCGAATACGAGGCCGCCACCCAATTGGCCGAGGCGGCGCATATCATGACGGCGGGCCCCGGCGCGCTGCAACTGCGCTTCCTGCAGACGCTGCGCGAGGTCGGCGCGGAAAACAGCAGCACTATCGTCTTCCCGCTGCCCCTCGAGTTCTTCCGCGGTATGCTAGGCGGTGGGGACGCCTCGCCTCCGGCTGCGCCGCGAGCTAAGACGCCGCCTGCGGGCCATGCCCCGGACGATACCCTAGACGATGACGCAGACTATGACACATACGATGACGCAGACGCCAACGCACCGTCCTAAGGACATCGCCGTCGACCGGACAGCGGGCGAAGTCCGGATCACCTGGGCTGACGGCCATGTGAGCGCCTACTCGCTGCGTTGGCTGCGCGCCAACTGCCCATGCGCCTCCTGTCGCGAGGAACGGCGCGAAGCCGTTCTGCGCACCGAGAGCCTGAGTCTGTCCGCGCTGCCCCCGCCGAGCGCGGAAATTGCCGGCGCCGAGTTGGCGGGCAATTACGCCGTGCGCTTCGAGTGGGCGGACGGCCATGCATCGGGCATCTATACCTTTGCCGCACTGCGCGCCTGTTGCCCTTGCGAACAGTGTAACCCCAATGGCCCGCCCCCGCTGCTGGACGACTAGGGTCACTAGCAGGACGGCGAACGGCACGCTACCTGGCTGATACGGATTCGGGGCTTATCAACCGATCTAGATATGAGGAACTCATCATGGGCACGTCGCTAACCATCTTCCGTTTTCGCGGCATCAGCGTGCGGGTACACTGGTCGTTTCTGCTGATCCTGGCCTACGGCGCCTTCGCCTACAGCGCCGCCGCGTCCACGCCTCTGCTCGGCGCGATCTACGGCGTGATCACCATCGTACTGCTCTTCGCCTGCGTCACGCTGCATGAATTCGGGCACGCCCTGGTCGCCAGACACTATGGCATCGGCGTACGCGACATCACGTTGTTGCCCATCGGCGGCGTAGCGAATCTGCAGCGGCTGCCCGAAAACCCAGGGCAGGAACTCCTCATCGCCATCGCCGGCCCGCTTGTCAACTTCGCCCTGGCGCTGCTTCTCCTGCCCTTCACGCTGCTGGCGATTGGCTGGGAGATGCGCGCCGGCTCGATGCAGCCGGGCTTCATGCAGATCCTGCAGAACCTGCAGACGCCGGGCTTCGGCAATTTACTGCTCTACCTGTTTGCCACCAACATCCTGCTGGGCGCCTTTAACCTGCTGCCCGCTTTCCCCATGGATGGCGGACGCATCCTGCGCGCGCTGCTGGCGATGGCGTTGAACTACGTGCAAGCCACGCGTATTGCCGTGCTGGTCGGTCGCATGATGGCGGTCCTGTTGGCGATGTGGGGCATCTTCCTGTGGACGGTCGGCGGCGGCGGCATCATCCTGCTGCTGATCGCCTTCTTCGTCTATGTCGGCGGCGGAGCCGAACGCGAGGCCGTCGAAAGCCGCGCGGTGCTGCGTCATCATCAGGCCAGCGAAGCCCTGCCAACCGACGCCGTCAACCTCTACGCCAGCGAAGAATTGAGCCGCGCCGTCGATCTGATCATGAACAGCTATCAGACCGATTTCGCCGTCTTCGACCTGGGCGGCTCCTTCATCGGCGTGCTGACGCGGGCGCGCCTGATCCATGCACTGCGTGAGCAAGGCGCGGATGCACGCGTGGTCGACGTGATGCTGCCCGCCGCCGAAATCCCCGTCTGCGCGCCGGACACCAGCCTAGCCGACGTGTGGGAAAAAATGACGACAAGCGGGAAACGCGTCGCCGCCGTCTTCGAAGGTCACAAGTTTCTCGGTCTGATCACGCTCGACGACATTGCAGAAGTCCTGCACGTCTTGGCGGCAGCCATGCAAGGACAAGGCCGAAGAGCCGCCGGCGGGATGGGCCAGCAGGTCGGCGAGTCTGTGCAAGATGCCTGAGTTCGAGACGCCCGCCGGCCCGATCTATTACGAGATCATCGGGCCAGACGAGCCCGGCGCCGCCGGGTGGGTGACGCTGCTTCACAATTTCATGAGCACAGGAGCGGCGGCCTGGGGGCCGGTCGTGGAGCGGTTGGCGGAACGCTGGCGGGTGCTGCTGCCCGATCTGCCCGGTCACGGTCGTTCGGTCGGGCATCCGCCGGCCTTCCGCCACCCGGAAATGGCCCGCCAACTCGCCGGCCTCATGCAGGCGACCGGCGCGGACCGCGGCCACCTGGCGGGATGCAGTTCGGGCGGCATGTTGGCCCAGCTTATGCTGCATCAGCGTCTCGTGCAGCCGGCTACGCTGACATTGGTTAGCACAACCTATAGCGTCAACCCGCAGACGACGGGCGTGACAACAAGTTTGGACCCAAAAGACTTTCGCGCCAGCCGCAACTGGGTGGAAGGAACCGCGCGGTTGCACGATCCGTATCGTTATGACGGCTACTTTGAAGACGTCCTTCTCAACGGGTTTCGACGCCTGCGCCTCGAGGATGTCATCGACCTGCCGTTGGGTGCGCTGCACGAGTGGACCTTGCCCGTCTGCCTGATCCACGGGGAGGACGACGAGATTTTCCCGGTAGAGATTGCCAAAGCCATGACCGCCGCACTGCCGGATGTCGAACTGCACATTGCCCCCGACCAGACGCACGCCTTGATCTTCCGCCAAGCCTGGTTCGTGCGCGACCGCTTGGCAGATTTCCTGGAGCGCCATTCGTCCGGTCTGGACTAAAATTCACAACAAATATGGAAATGATAGAACCATGATGATGACACAGCACCCTCTCAAAATTGCGCCTTCCATCCTTGCCGCCGATTTCGGCCATCTGGCCGACGCGGTTCGCACGGCGGAACAGGGCGGCGCGGACTACATTCACCTGGATATCATGGATGGGCGGTTTGTGCCGAACATCAGCTTTGGCCCGCCGATCGTGGCAGCGGTGCGGCAAGTGACCGACTTGCCGCTCGACGTCCACCTGATGATCGAAGAGCCGGAGCGCTATGTGGAAGCCTTCGTCGAGGCGGGGGCCAACGTTTTGACGGTGCACGCAGAGG
>JASGTU010000031.1 GCA_030058085.1 Chloroflexota bacterium | reverse complement strand
ACATTTGATCGCGCCGCCGCAGCCCCGCCAGACCATACCCCGTGAAGATCGACAGAATGATGGCGAGCGACAGGCTGATTACGGTTATGATCAGCGTGCGCGCCAAAGCCCCCCAAAAGGATGTGCCATACAGCGTTCCGGTTATAAGCGTCCGCCATCCGTTATAGGTGTAGAACCCCTCGAAGAAATCATGGATTTTCTCCTCAGGAATCCCATACTGCTCGCCCAACTGCCGCAGCGACGTACGCGACATAATGAAATCCGTCTGCGGGATATCAAACGCCTCTTTCAGATCGGCAAGGTCCAGGTCATAGAATACGCTTAGATTGCCCACCTGCGCGTTCATGTTGACCTCAGCCGCTTCCGGAATCCAGAGATGGAGTTGCGCCGAGTCCCTTGTGCTGACAAAGGAGCGAATGAAAAGCGCGTAAAAGGGGAACAACGTCAATACGGTGTAGAGCAACATCACGAAGAGGGCGAACGCTCGCATAAGCCTTCGCCGGCCGCGCGTGCTGAGACGACGCCGTTCAAGTTGCGGCTGTTTCCATGCAGTGACCGTATCCGCCATGACGGTGTCCTCCTAGTAGTACTGAAGCCGGCGCTGCAACCGTTGTAAGATCACACCCAAGATGACCAGCGGAAAGAAGGTGATGACTGCCAGCGTCATCCCCATAGCGAGCCGCTGCACCTGGAAGCCATAGGTAAAGAACAGGATGCTTAACAGCTTGGCCTCCGGATTCACATACAGTGCGCCCATCGCCACGAGTTCGTCGAAAACGGCGAAGGATCCGATAAGGCACATGGTGGTCGCCAGGATGAACGAAGGCCACATCTGCGGGAAGTAGATGCGCCACAGCCGCTGCCAATACGTCGCGCCGTCAACCACCGACGCCTCGATGGTCTCTCGCGGGATCGCCAACAGGCCGGACAGAAAGATCGCCATATTGTAGCCGGCATACCGCCAACCAACCAGCAAGGGCAGGATAAAAGCCGTCCCTTGCGCCGAGAATATGTCGATCGGCGTCTTGATCAGACCCAGCTCCCTTAACAGAAGATTCGCCGTCCCGGTCTCGCGCGAGAAGAGCATCACGGCCATATACCCTACGGCCAATCCCGACACCATCAAGGGCAAGTAGACGACCGTGAAGAAGCCGCCGCGGAAGCCGACCTCATACATCAACAGCGCCAGCGACAGGCCAAAAATGTAGACCGTCGAGTAGTTCAACGCCACGAAGATCAACGTCCGTCTGAGGGCAGGTATGTAGTCGGCTTGCACGCTTTTGTCGGTGAACAGCGCCGTAAAGTTGCGGAATCCAACAGGCGCTACGGTCGGATCGTTGAATTGAGCCATATCTGTGAAGAGGATCGGGATCGCCACGAAAAACGGCACGATCGTCAACAGCACGAACAGCGTCAACTGAGGCGCTATAAACATCCAGTCGCGTAGGATGCGTTGCCGTGCCAGCCGGTTTCGCCGGCGTCCCGCCGCCTTCGTGTCCGTTGTCGCCGGCGTTTCGGGTAAAGCTGACGGCATGATCTCCTCCCATATTGCCGGTCGCCTTGGCGGCGCCCGAGCCGTTCGACCAGAGGGGATGCTGTTGTCACCCCGGCGGTGTGCAGCTACGAGGTGACAACAGCCTAGTAATCAACGCCGAATTGCCGATTTGTCCGATGGCTGCGCATCGAAGCGGAAATGAAGTGTCTGCCGTTCAGATCGGGAGCAGGCGTCGCAACTACGCCTCCGGCAGACCCTCGAAGCTCTCGTCCCAGTTCTGCTGGGCGATGTCCAACGCTTCCTGTACCGAGATCCTGCCGGACAGGACATTGGCCATGACCTCGTTGTTGCCGTTGGCCTCCCAGTCCCACACGCCCTTGGAACCCTTCTTGCGATACGGACCCGCCAGGACGTTTCCGGTCTGAGCCTGCTCAAACTGGGCGCCTTCCCATTTGCCGCCCGGCTCGCCGATCTCCTTGAGCACCTGTTGGAACTGGGGCCCTTGCAGATCGAGCGGCTCATCGAGCTGATACAGCGGCACGCGGCCTTCAGCCTGCGCGCGCATGGGGATCGCCTCTGGGCTGAAGAACCAGTTCCAGGCATAGACTAGCTGATCCCAGTAAGGCGTGGTCTCGTTGCCCGTGCGGATGAACCACTGGTTGTCGATATTCGGCGGCAGCGCGCTCTGCATCCACGTGCCCTGACCTTCGGCCGGCGGCGTGGCGGGCAGACCGCTCTGCATGTCGTTGACGGCGAAATCGGAACCGGCGGCCAACGCCTTATCCCACACCCACGGCCCGTGCAGCATCATCACCGACTTGCCGGCGATGTAGGAGGCTTCCATGTCGCCTTCCCACTGCCGTGTCGTCATACCTGGCGGTATCCAGCCCTTATCGTTCGCCTCCTTGAAGAACTCATAGTAGTAGCGATAAGGTGAATCCTCGGCGTTGAACTGCGCCCTGCCCAGCCAGCAGTCGACCTGGCGATCGCGCTGTCCATCGGCAAACGCAAGCGGCATGCAGTCTGTGTAGTTGTTGCCGAAGATCCAGTTGTGCCAGGCTTGGTTCCAGAACCAGTCAACCCCGTCCGTGGCGGCTGCCCAAGCCGTGCCTTCGTCCAGCCAATTCTTGAGGTCGTCCCAGGTCTTGATGTCGCGCTGCGGGTCTAGCCCCGCCTGGTCCATCAACTCCTTGTTGTACTGCCAGGTCATCACAAAGCCCTGGAAGATGTCGAGCGAGCGCGGCCCAGGCAGGCCATGCAGATCGGACCAAGCGTTCTTGACGTCGAATTCCCAGCGATCCCACCACTCGAACGGCACGTCGGCGAGGTTCACCGCCATTTCGTAGTTGCTCTTGTCGAAGAAGATTTGCATCTCCTGCGTGAGCTCTATGGCCGGCAAATAGCCGCCGGCGACCTTGGCCTCGTGTGCAGCAGCGGTGTCCTCGTTAATCGAGAACACGTTAATCTTGATGTCCGGATTCTGGCTCTGGAAGTAGTTCCAAATCTCTCTATAGGGAGCTTCGTACTCGGCCATCGACATGACTTCCAGCGTAACCGCCTCTGCAGACGGCGCAGCCGCGGCCGGAGCTTCGGCCACTGGCGCTGCCGCAGGAGCCTCCGCCGCCGGGGCCGCAGCGCAACCTGCGGCCGCCATGCCGAAGGCTGTCATGGCGCTGACCTTGAGGAAGTCGCGCCGACTTATGTTGTGCGTCATGCTTCTCTCCTCTTGTTAGCACTCCATTGGTTCGACATCTCGTTTGACATACCGCTTCTCTGTGCCAGGCATCACCCGCTTTCTGAATGGCGATGGCGCGACAAGAGCGCACCATCGCCGTATCCGGCTTACTCGTGCCGGTACACCTCCCAGCCAAGATACGTCTCAAATGCCTCCTGCAAGATGCCGGCTACGCTGGAGCGACTCATGGCACAGTGGTGCGCAAAGCCGTTCTTGCAGATGGTACGCAACAGCCGCTGTAGGTCAGGAACCTCGACCACCGCATGCGAACCGGATATTTGCGACAGCGGATCGTCAGTGAACCGTCCCTCGCCGACGTACGTGTGGATGACGCCGCGGCGATCATC
Source organism: Chloroflexota bacterium (assembly GCA_030058085.1). Classification (GTDB taxonomy): domain Bacteria; phylum Chloroflexota; class Anaerolineae; order Caldilineales; family Caldilineaceae; genus JASGTU01. The sequence goes on along the minus strand of JASGTU010000031.1, from coordinate 4,808 downwards.
CGTGTCAATGCGCGCAAAGGTCAACGGGCCGGCGGGCGTTCGCCCCTGAACGGCGCCCCACGTGTTTTCGCGACCCAACGTCGTACCCAGCACTTCCGCCGGGATGATCTCGATATTGCTGACCAGGCTCTTGGCCCAGTTGCCGCAGTGGAAGAAAAGGCACTTGTCGGGTTCGTTGTTGTAGTTGTTGTTCCAGTCGACCAACGCACTGGGCGCGTTCGCCGCAAGCGTCAATGCGTACATTGACGCAGTCCCCGCTATGTCCACCTCGCACGCGCTCGGCATCAACTTTTCGCTCATCATGCTCATCACCGTACAGGCGTTGATGCCGTAGTTCTTCTGCAACGAGTCCCAACACTGGAATGCCGTGGCGTCGATGTCGTAGGCGTCCATCCAGTCGGTCAACACAATCGCCAGTTTCGCCATCAAGACGAGGCGATCATCGGGCGCTCCCCCGCTGGCTGCATAGGCGCGGATCTCGTCCAACTTGCCGCGCACACGCGCATCGTCTCCCGCGATCTTCGAAGCATTGCCCAATACCTCGGACAGGTCGATCGTCGATACATTGATGCCTGAAGCATCCAGCAGTTTCTCGCTATAACGCACGGTCTGGAACGCATTCGGGCGCGCGCCCACAGCTCCGAGCCTCGCCTTGCGCATCCCCTTCACCACACGACACATCTGCACAAAGCGCAGAATCTCCGCCTTAAACTCCTCCGAGTCCGGATCGACCGTGTGGCTCTCGGTGAGGCTGTAGTCGATACCGTACTGGTACAGGTTGTTGCTCAGTGATATCTTGCCGCAAAACGCATCGCGGCGTCCCGCAGCCGTCAATTCGCTGGTAACATCAGGGAAGGCATGGAGCAAGACCGGCACGCGCAACCCGGACAATCGAATTGCTTCCGCCACTCCCTTTTCGTCGCCGAAGTTAGGCAGCGTCACCAAGATGCCGTCGATCTCGTCTTGATGCTGCTTGAAGAGCGCCGCGCACTTCTGTGCGTCCGACCAAGTTTCGACGGCGCCCAGATTGGTGTCCGTCTCTGAAAGCGCCACCGTGTCGATGCCAAACTCCGCCAGCTTGTCCAGCACCTTGCGCCGCCCGCTCGCCACAAGAGAATCGGCGAAGAAGTTCCGGTTGGTAGCGATCACGCCGAAAGTAATCTTCGTTTCCATAAATCCTATCCTCCTCGATGAATCTGGTAAACGGTACCTGCTTTATATCACTTCTGCATTGAAATCACTTTCGTTCAAGTAGGCATTAAGTCTCAAACACAGCCTTGAGCACCTTGCCCTCAAGCGCCATCTGCGCCCCCTGCTTGAATTCAGCCAACGGGAAACGGTGTGTAATCAGTTTGTCCACGGGGATGCGGTTCGACGCAACCAGCTTCACCGCCAGGCGGTAGTGGCGCGGGGCGAACGTCGTCGTGCCGATCACATACAAAGCGTTGTAGTGGACCAGGTTCATGTCGACCGGCGGCGTGCTGTTATCTTTCGGCAGTCCGCCAAAGACCAGTATGCGGCCTCCCTTGCGCGCCATCTGTACGGCCTGCACCACGGCGATGGGCGCCGGCGTCGCCGTCACAATCACATCCGCGCCCTTGCCGTTCGTCAGCCGGCGCACCTCGTCCACAATATCGGTCTTGCTGACGTCTATCAGTGCATCCGGCTCAAACGCTTCGGCAAACCCAAGCCTGTCAGCAGAGATATCGGCGATGAAGACCTTGTCGGCCCCGTGGATGCGGGCCAGGCTGGCATGGATGCACCCAATCGGGCCGGAGCCGATGATGAGCACTGAATCGCCCATCCCGACCTGTCCCCGCTCCTGGGCGTTCAGACAGGATGAGATTGGCTCGGCTATGGCGGCGCTGCCGGGATCCACCCCGGCGGGAACCTTCTCGATCACGCCCAGGCGTACGGCCTCCGGCGGAACAGCCATGTACTCTGCCAGCCCTCCCGGCCACGCCTGTGCAATTTCTCGGTAGTTTTCGCACAGTTCGTAGCGCCCTTCGAGGCAGAAGTCGCAGTGCCCGCAGTACACCACCGGCCCCATGCTGAGCAGTTCGCCTTCCTGCCAAGGCCCGTCATAACCGGCTCCGGTTTCTGCCACCACACCGCAGATCTCATGGCCGATCACCCACGGGAAGGTCACCTTGCGGTGTCCGCTGCGCAGCGTGCGCAAATCAGAACCGCACAACCCGCACGCTTTCACGTCCAGCAGAAAGCCTCCCGCCGGCGTCTCCGGCATGGCGACTTCTTCCACGTCGAACTGCATTGGCGCTCGCACCACCACTGCCTTCATCGTCTCCCCCATCTCCACTGTCCCCTCTCCTCGTTACAATAATTCGCTGCGCTGCACACGCTCGCGCGCCGCCTCAACGCCCTAGACGGGCAGCGTATCCTGCATCTGGCGCAGCTTATACACGAACTGCGTTGTGTCCGGCTGGAAGTTCTCCTCGGTGAACATCTCGTCTTTGGCGATATCGCGCAGGAGCGTCCCGCCTGCCGTCAACCCCATTGGGATTCCCCGTGCCGCTTTGGCCTCTGTATAGGCATACATGCGCCCAAAGAAATCCCTGCCGCCGATGCCCTCCACCTTCTGCCCTGCCTTCAGATCGCGCTTGGCGATAGACACAACCTCCGCCACGCGCCCCTGGGGCACAAGCGTGGACTCGCCGTAGATCACAGCCTCGGCAACCGCAATCGGCGTCTCGATGCTGCATAGGTGATAAGGCCGGTAAAGCGTGTAGTAGGGGCCGTCGCCCATCGCGTAGAACCTCAAATCCTCTACCACACGCGGATCTTCTGTAGCGATGATGGCGAACACCCCCGGCGCCACTTTCCCCGTCGAGTAATCCACACAGCCGCGGCGGCTCAAAACGCCGCCGTCCTCCTGCGGCACGAGCACCTTGTTCAAGTCCGCCAAATCCGCCTTCGGGCCGTGCCCGCCCGGCGTATCCGGCACAAGGCCGGTGGCGTTCGCCATAGCCGCCATCTCGACCATCGTCTTCGTGCCATCCTGAAACGCTGCCAACATCTTGGGATTCATGTTCTTGCGCTCGGCTTCTTCGCGTGCGGTCTCCGGTGTGGCGTAGTAGTTGATCGGGTTGTTCTTGCCCTTGCCCAAACAGACCACCTCGAACCCCAGCACGCGCGAAAAGTCGAACAACTGCTTACATACGCCCGGCTCATCGCCTGTCGACACGGTATACACGCAGCCGCTGCGTTGCGCCATTTGGTGCAGGAACAGCCCCACAGTCACATCTGTCTCGACGTTGAGCATCACCACATGCTTGCGATTGAGAATGCAATGCCACGCAACCTGCGCACCGACATCGGTGACGCCTGTGGCTTCTACGACCGCATCGACGCACTCGATTTGCGGCAGCAGCAGCGCATCCTCGGTCACCACGCGCTTGCCCGTGCGGATGGCATCTGCTGCTTGTCCAGGATGGTTCGTCTTGACGATATCCTGTTCGGCAATCCCGATGCGCTGAAATGTTGCGAGGGGACGGTTCAAGTCGATATCGGCGATTATGGCCGTATCCAAACCGGCCATCTGGTTCGTGATATGCACCATGCCCGAACCCTCTTGTCCGCAGCCGACCAAACCCACGCGGATAGGATTTCCTTCCGCCTGTCGCCGTTGCAGGTGATTGAGAAGTTGCATAGCTGCTCTCCATGACTTGTGGGCGTCGCGGCCCGGCCCAGCCGGTCTCGACAGAAGATAGGACTTGCTTAACGGCGATGGCGGCCCTGCGCTGGCGTGGCGGTTAGGCGACGCTTCCGCCGGCGAACTGCTTCTGAGCCTCCAGTGATCCGTCAGGGTTCTGCAGATCCGCCAGAAGCGCATAGGCCATATGCTCGTCTGTCACCAGCACGTCGATCAGGCGTCCTCGCAGCGCTGCACGGATCACCTCGAACTTTTCGGATCCGCCTGCGACGCCAATCACGCGCGGAATGCGCTGTATCTCGGCCAATTCCAGCCCTATGATGCGCTCGTTGATGGGATGGTTCACCGCTTGGCCGCGGGCATCGAAGAAACGCAGCGCAATGTCGCCCACCGCCCCAAGCGTGCGCAGTTCATCCAGTTCATTGATCGTCAACATGCCGGACTGGATCACCACCGAGTTCGGCGTCGGAGAACCGATGCCGACCAGCGCGCAGTCGGCACGCGCCGCAAGGGTCAGAGTCTCGGATATGTTCGCATCCTGCATCAGTGCATCGCGAACCAATTTGCTCGAAACAACGCTCGGCGACCAGAGCAGGCGCATGCGCGCGCCGAAGATCGTCGCCATTCGCAAGGCCAGATCGCCGCCCGCCGCTTCCGCTTCCAATTTTCCCAGGCCGCCTAACATCTGTACGACGCGTACATGCGGCAGACTCTGCGGCGTCATGGCGTCTACGGTCGCCAGAAGCGTCGTACCCCAACTCAGGTCAAGCACGATGCCGTCTTCGATACAGCGCGCCAGATACGCTGCCGCCGCTTGCCCGATTGCCGGCACCACATCGTTTTGGTTAGTCCTGGGCGTCGCCGCCACGACGACTTCGTCAAGCCCATAGGCGGCTTCCAATTCGCGCTCTAGGTCTGCGTGCGATTCAGCAGGGACGGCAATTGTTATTTGTACGACGCCGTTTTGTCGCGCCTGTTGCAGCAAGCGCGAGACTTTGATGCGCGACAGGCTAAATCGTTTCCCGATCTGGCTCTGAGTCAACCCGTCTTCGTAGTAAGCCTTTGCGATTTTGTAGAGGAGATGCGTCTCAGCCGTCACGGAGAACTCCAACGCTGACCGTTTGAACGCTGCAGAACA
>JASGTU010000030.1 GCA_030058085.1 Chloroflexota bacterium | reverse complement strand
TTGGCCGTCAACATGGAGAACGCCCACATCTTCGACCCCAAGACTGAGATCAGCTTGGCTGGGTAGTTCTGTCGGATAAACGATGATGAACAGCCGGGACCGGCATATGCTGGCCCCGGCTGTTTTTTTTGTTTCCGGCGGGACGTGGTTACAATTCTTCGAGCGGGTTTTGCTCATTCCATTGTTCGCTCGGCGCCAGACGGCGGCGCGAACCTCTGATAGGAGTTGGTTATGTCTGTTTTTACAGAGTTTACGATGATGAAAAATCTCCACCGGGCCGGCGGCAAGATCGTGTTGTTGGTGATGGACGGGCTAGGCGGGCTGCCTATGGAGGTAGGCGGCGCGACGGAACTAGAAACGGCCCACACCCCGAACTTGGATCGCATGGCATCGGAAGCGACGACGGGGTTGTCCATCCCCATTCGCCCCGGCGTTGAGCCGGGCAGCGGGCCGGCCCACCTGAGTCTCTTTAGCTATGACCCTGTTAAGTATGAGATTGGCCGCGGCGTGCTGGAGGCGTTGGGCATCGGCTTTGCGCTGCAAGCCAGCGATCTGGCGGCGCGCGGCAATTTTGCCACCGCCGACGCCGACGGCACGATCACGGATCGCCGCGCCGGTCGCATCAGCACCGACGAGTGCATCCGGCTTTGCGAAAAGCTGCAGGCGGCCACGGGCGACATTCTGCCCGGGTACGAGGTGATCGTCAAGCCGGTGAAGGAGCATCGCTTCGTGCTCGTGATTCGCGGCGACGGGCTAGGCGGGCAGTTGACGGAGACGGATCCCCTGGTGACGGGCAAGAAGCCGCTATTAGTCGAGGACGAAAGCGGCACGCCGCAAGGGGCGCATACGGCGGAGTTGGTCAATAAGTGGGTGTCGGCGGCGCGGGCCGCGCTGGCAGATGAGCCGAAGGCGAACAGCCTGAACCTGCGCGGCCTGGCGAGCGACCCCGGTCTACCTCGATTCCCCGAGGTGTATGGGTTACGCGCCGCGGCTATCGCCGTGTACCCCATGTACAAGGGCGTCGCCCGGCTGGTGGGGATGGAAGTGGTCGACTTCGAGGGCGAACGCCCGACGCACGAGGTCGACGCTTTGGAGAAGGCGTGGGACGACTACGATTTCTTCTTCGTCCACATCAAGAAGACGGACAGCTATGGCGAGGACGGCAATTTCGCCGCCAAGGTGCATGAGATCGAAGAGGTGGATGCCGTGATCCCGCGCATTTTGGCGCTGCAGCCGGGCGCGGTGATCGTGACCGGCGACCACAGCACGCCGGCCAAACTGCGCAGCCACAGTTGGCATCCGGTGCCGACGCTGTTATGGAGCCCGACGGCGATGCCGGATCAGGTGCAGTCGTTCGGCGAGCGCGCCTGCGCCAGCGGTCACCTGGGCATTTTCCATGCAACCAACATGATCCCGCAGGCGATGGCGCACGCGGGGCGGCTGGGCCGCTTCGGCGCGTAGGAACAAGCAGCTACGCCGCGTCTGAACGCGGCAACGATGGTACAAAGAAAGGCCCTGGGGCATACTCCCCCGGGGCCTTTTTATGGGGCGTTCTGGCAGGTTAGTGGATGCCGGGCGGGCGGTTAGGCTTTCTGCGCCTCGGCTTGTTCCGCTGTTTGGCCGCCGTTGCTGCGGATCAGGCTCTTGTCCTGATATTTCTTGCCCTCTTCGATTAACATGACGGGGATGCCGTTGCGAATCGGGTATTTGTAGCCGTTGCGCGGGTTGAGCAAGAACTTGCCGTCGTCGACCAACTCGAGCGGGCCTTTGTCTTCCGGGCATACCAGAATCTTAAGCAGTTCTTCGCTTACCTCGCCGCCCAGGGGCGCTTCGTCGAGCGACTTAACTGGCTCCGACGGCAGAACGCCGCCGCCGCTGGATTTGAATTCTGTCTGGGGCGGCGCCAGCAGTTTCTGCACGGCATATACAATTCCGCCTACGAACGCCGCAAAAAACAGTAGCTTGAAAATTCGTTTCATGGCGACTCCCCCTTACGCATAGTCGATCTGTGTGGACCGGAAGTCTCGGCCGCATCGGGCTCATCTTAACACAGCCGGCGTGAGCAGGCAATCCGAATCGACAGCGCACAGGGCTCGTTACAAGTGCAATTTCGGGATAACGGCCGGGTTGAGCGAGGCGAAATATCGTGCGCCTCGAGTGGCGTAAAGACCCTTCGCTCGGCAACCCTTTAGGCGCAGAATGACAATAGGCTAGGCCCGGTTGCGGTATAGATCGGGGTTGACGACGGCTGCCATCTGCGCCTCGTCGAGGGCGCCGCCGAGGAAGCGGTTGACGGCGTGCGTATGCGGCTGCGGGTCGGCGAGCAAGCGGTTGTAATCGACGAAGAGGGTCTCGAAATTGGGCTGGGCTTGCAGCCAGGTCGTGGTCTTTTCGAGGTGCTTGGCGAAAAGATCGGCCATCGCCTCGTCGCTGATCTTGTCTGTGGCTTCGCCGCGACGCTGCAGCATCTTCTTCTGCGAGGCGAGGACCTCCCCGATGTTGCGGTTCATAAAGATGACCTGGTAGCGGTGCTCCGCGGGAAGGTGCTCGAGCAGCGCGGAGATGACCTTGACCACCTGGCCCTGAGCCTCGCCGACCCAGGCTGTGTCGCCCTTGTCGAGTTGCTTGACGCGCTCGTATTCATAGTAGCCTTCGGGGTTGTCCGGGTCAGGCGTGCGCAGGTTGTCTACGAAGACGCGCAGGCCGCCGGCTTCGAGCATCTTCATCATCATCGATGTGCCGGAGCGGGGCAAGCCGGAAACGACGATCACGGGGCGGGCTTGTTCTTGCGGCTGGTCTATGCGCGAGCCGAACAGCTTATGCAGCAGTTGTCTCATCCTTCGACCTTCACTCTTCTATAGTTTCATCCCAGGCGACGACGAGCAGCGAGGCCGCCATGTCGTAGGCCAAGGCGTGGTGTTCACCGTCGATGTCGACAAGCAGGGGGCCGTCGAAGGGCGCCCGCTCTAGCAGCGAGATGGCGACGTTAGGGTAGAGGCCCAGCGCGCCGAGATAGCGCAGCCGTTCCTCGTCTTGCATGAGGACGCGCACGAGCCGGTATTTGCGATGCACGCGCGCCGCGCTCAAGGGCTGTCCGCCTACGCTTTCCACCATGCCCTTCTTGGTGGGGATGGGGTCGCCGTGCGGGTCGACCAGGGGATTGCCCAGGGCGAGCGAGATGGCGTCCTCCAGGGCTTCGCTGATCACATGCTCCAGCCGTTCCGCCTCGGCGTGTACCTGGTCCCAGGGCAGCTTGAGCTCCTGGTGGAGGTAGAGCTCGAGCAGCCGGTGGTGGCGCAGCACTTCGAGGGCCACGCGTTCGCCGGACACGGTGAGCGAGATGCTCTGGTACGGCTCGTACTCGACCAGGTTCAGGTCGGCCAATTTCTTGACCATGTTGGTGGCAGAGGCAGGGGAGACGTTCAGGTGGTTCGCTAACGCAGAGTTGGTGACCTCTTCGTCTTGCGAGCGCAGGAGATAGATGGCCTTGATGTAGTCTTCGTGGGCTGCGGTGAGCGTTTTACCCTTGTCTAATGCCTTTGTTTTAGCCATGATTAAATGTTATCCGGCAGCCGCCCGCTTGTCAAGCCGTCATCGTTCCGAGGGGGCGTCTATGTAGGGGCGCGGTGAGGGGGAAGCGGCCGCGAGGCGACCGAAGACGCAGAAGAACGGCGCGGCTTAGGAGCGGTTTTCGATGTCCTGGCAGATCTTTTCGCATAGGGAGAGCAGCCGCGGCTTCCAACGCGAGTAAAGCTCCAGGGGGTCGATCCAGGCGGCGGCATAGGGTTCTTGCGCCAGCCGGTCCAACTCGAAGTGGGAGTCGTCGACAACGCGCAGTTGGGCGTCGCGACCGGGCAGATGCCCGTAGTGGCTGTGTAATGCGACCAGCGGCGGCAGTCGATAGACGGTTTCGCGTTGCCAATGCAGGATTTCGTTGAAGAAGAGACGCAAGGGATGATAGCGCCGGTGCACTGCCGGAACGAGCAGCACAAACTGGTGCCAAAAATCGCTGTTGAAGAAGGTGCGCTCGCTCGGCGTGAGGGGAAGCTCGTAGAGCGTAGCGAGCGTCGACGCGCAGCTGTCGAGCAGGGCCTGGCACGAGCCGAGAAAGCCGATCAGAAACGAGCGCGTGAGGATGGCGGCCCGGTCATCTTCTTTGCGGTCGAGGCTGTTGCGCTTGCGCGCGTCCTCCATTAGAAAGGCGTACATCTCCACGTCAGCCATGCGGCTGCACACGCTCTCCGCCAGCAGGACATTGCGGTTGACCGCGAATTCCCGATGGTCGGAGAAGAGCGTGTCGAAATGGTCGTCCAGCTTGACAAAGCAGTTGGGGACCGGTTCGGAGGATAGGCTATAGGCGGTGCGGTCGTAGAAGAGCGTCTTCATGGGAGCGGTTTGGTTTGTGTGGATGCGGCGGGAGATGCGCGATAGGCCGTGTACAACGCGGATCGGACGAAATGCGCCGGCGCGGTATAATGCGAAATAAGTCGCTCGTGCGATGCGCCGTAACCGGTAACGCATTCCGGCGACCCCTCTTTTCCTAAACAGTATACCATCGAGCAGAGACAATCCTGTAACGCTGGTCAGGTGCACAGGACTTCTCACAAGTTCGGAGCAACGGTCATGTTGAGCGGAGTAAACATCTTACGCCTCGTGCGGCGTACAGACCTTTCACCGCGTTCAGGGTGACAATATTCGGCTAGTGAGAAATCTTGTCAAACCTGCCGCCTCATCACGCCGTCTGTACACAGCGCACGCACGGAGCCCAAAGCATGGAGCCTGTTGATCGACCTGAGTATCACCTGCTGATTCGCGACTTGCCGGCGGATCTGCGGCCGCGTGAGCGTCTCGCCTATGCGGGCGCGGCGTCCCTGAGCGCGGCTGAGCTGCTGGCGATCATACTGCGCGTGGGCGGGCGCGGTGAGAACGTGATCCGCATGGCCGAGCGGCTGCTGGCGCAATTCAACGGGATCGCGGGCTTGGCCCAGGCCGGGTATGACGAGTTATGCCTTCAGCACGGCGTGGGCGAGGCCAAAGCTGCACAGATTCTGGCGGCGATGGAGTTGGGCAAACGGCTGGCCGCGACCTTGCCGAACGATCGCACCCAGGTGCACAGCCCGGCGGATGTCGCCAATTTATTGATGCTGGAAATGGGGCTGTTGCCGCAGGAGCATCTGCGCACGGTGCTGCTGGACACGAAGAACCGCGTGATCCGCGTGGTGAACGTGTACGCGGGCAGCTTGAATACGGCGGTGGTGCGCGTGGGCGAGGTGTTCCGCGAGGCGATTCGCGCCAACAGCGCATCGATCATCGTGGTGCATAACCACCCGAGCGGCGACCCCACGCCCAGCCCGGAGGATGTGCGCATGACGGAGATGCTGGTGGACGCGGGCAAACTGCTCGATATCGAGGTGCTGGACCACGTGGTGATCGGGCATAACCGCTATGTGAGCTTGAAGGAGCGACGTTTGGGCTTCGCGTGAGGGGAGCGCGGCAGATTGCGGAGGCGGAAAGTCTTTTTGCCACGAATTACACGAATAAGCACGAATCATTTCGAGCAATTCGTGGAATTCGTGGCAGTAGGCGTGTAGGGAGGCGCCGCGCTTACACCGCGGTCAGGCCGATGCGGCGTCTTCGTCTTGGTGGACGCTGGCCTGCACCAAGCGTTCGTTGAGGCGGCGGGCGACGTCCGGCTGAACTTTTGCTTCCTTGGCGCGGCGGCGGATGAAGTCCTTCACCTGGTCGGCGCGCAGTGCGGGCGGGTCAGGGTTCTCGACGGTCAGGCTGGCTTGCGGGTTGAGAAAGACCACGGCGCCTTCGATGGGCACGTCGAACAGAGGGTCGCCATCTGCGCCGGCTCCATTGGCCGCGCCGTCGCCAGCCAGCAGGCTGCGCACTTTTCGAGCTTGTTCGCCGATCTCGCGGGCGGGGTCGCCCAGGCCTTCACGTGCGAAGAGGGTGAAGAAACGCCCAATGGTGAAGGGTTCTTTCCAGTTGTCGCCCTGCACATTGACGCGGCTGCGGTCGCTGCGTACGGCGAAGACGAGCACGCCGCACGGCCCGGAGACGACGTAATTGGCCGGCAGGCTGTGCGCAAAGTAGGCGTACTTGTCGTCGAAGCCCTTCATGCTGCGTTCGAGCAGTTCGTCGGGGCGCGCGATGCTCTTGATACCGGGCCAGCGCCGCCGGGCGAAGCGGTTGATGTAGTAGCTGCCCACGCTGGCGAGGATAAAGCCGATCGGCAGCGCCGCAAAGCTGATCCATGTCCAGTTCTGCTGCAGGAATAGGTTGAGGGGATTCGCGGCAGGCTGGTCAGGCGGCAGCCAGGTGGGGACAAAGCTGGCGAGCAGGCCGACGAAGAGGACGCCCAGCCCGGAAAGGCTCAGTCGCCGTCCCAATGTTTCCTTACGCCTGATCTCTTTGACGTTCTTGTAGGATTTCATGCTTGCTTTCTCGATGAGCGGTGGGTGGTTAGGCGGAGACGGTGACCTTGAGCGCGGCGGATTCGGTCTCGGCAGCGGCTTCAACCAGGTGAATGCCGGAGCGGATCTCGTCCAGGATGTTGTGTTCGAGCCCCTGTTTGGCAAAGCGTATAGCGCTCTGGATGCCTTCGGCGCGGGCGCGGCCGTGAGCCTTGACCACTAAGCCGGACAGGCCGAGCAATGCAGCGCCATATTGGCTGTCGTCCAGGCGATGGCGCACGCGGCGCAGCGCGGGCTTGGCTAGAAGGGCGCCCACAGTGCTCACCGGCCCCGCCGTCAGTTCTTCGTAGATGATCTTCTGCAGCATGGAAGCCGTGGCCTCAGCCGTCTTGATGAAGACATTGCCGCTGAAGCCATCGGTGACGACTACGTCGACCAAGCCGGCGACGACGTCTTTGCTCTCGGTGTTGCCCTGGAAGTTGATGCCGGGCGTGTTTTCCAGCAGCGGGTAGGCGGCAAGCACCAGTTGGTTGCCCTTGCCGGCTTCTTCTCCGTTGCTCAACAGGCAGACTCTGGGTTTGGGCACGGCGAGAACATGGCGGGCGTAGATGGAGCCCATGATGGCGAATTGCTGCAGGTGCTCGGCGCGTACGTCGGCGTTGGCCCCCACGTCCAGCACGACGCATGCGCCGTTGCTAGTGGGAAAATGGGTCAGCAGCGCCGGACGGAGGATGCCTTTGATGCGCCCGATCTGCAGGATGCCCGCGGCCAATGCGGCGCCGGTGTTGCCGGCTGTGACGAAGGCCTGCGCTTCGCCGTTGCGCACCATGCGGCAGGCCACGACCATGGAACTGTCGGGCTTGGCGCGTACCGCCGCAGCCGGCTTCTCGCTCATTTCGATCACTTCCGCGGCCGGGACGATGGCGAAGTGGAGGCCGGCTGTATCGTGTTTGGCGAGCTCGGCTTGAATAATTTCCGCTTTGCCGACGAGGCTAACATGGATGCCGTACGCACGGGCGGCGCGCACGGCTCCCGTGATTACTTCTCCTGGGCCGTGGTCGCTGCCCATCACATCTAGGGCGATATTGATGGTTTGCACGAATGGTCTTGTCCCGAATCCAACTAGTCCGGCATTACACACAATGATCACGGACACGAGCCAGCTTTCTGGCCGCCGCCCTATTGTAACGGGTAGATGAGCGTCCCGACAACTGCGGCAAGCGGTAAGTGTTCGTCTGGCGAAGGGGTAAGGCGGCGCTGCGCTTGATCAGGAGCATTGCAAGCGCATTTCGGAACGACGCCTTTTCCGCAAGGGGCAGTATAACACAGGGCAGAGCGCAGCGTCAGCGGGCGACTTGAGCGCGGGCGCATTTCGTCTTTGGGGCGCGCATGCTGTCACCCTGAGCGCAGCGAAGGGCCTAGCCGACCAACAGATGCTTCGACATGCTCAGCATGACAACTCGCCCCCGATTTGAAATAGACCCCGCGCTGCGCCGAGGGTTTTTCAGAATATGGGGAGGACTGTATACTGAACTGGCCTGGGCGATCGTCGCAGGCGGCACAATTCGCGCACGAATGCCGGCGTTATCCGGGCATGCCGGCGCGCAATGTCTTCTTCTGTGGGAGTCCCTCCGAACAAAGATGATCCGCATGAAAATCCGCACGATGATGCGCAAAGATGGGCGCAAGAGGGCATGGACATGGCTGCCGGGTTGATGCCGGCGGCGGGCTGCATTTGGGTGTTGTCCGTGATCATCCTGTGGCGGCGCAGCCGGCAGGGCGGCGAACGGTTCGACCTGGACGTGTTGGCGGGCGGCGTCTTATTCCTGCTGACCGCGGGCTTCTTCTGGCGTACGATCACGGGGGACGTCTACCAGCCGGCGGACGGGGGCGACCTGGTCAGCTTCCTGTTCCCGACCTATCGCTTTGCGGCGAGCCGTTTGGCGCAAGGTGAGCTGCCGCTGTGGAATCCGCATCTCTATGGCGGCGCGCCGTTTATTGCCGATATCCAGGGCGGCTTCCTCTATCTGCCGAACCTGATCCTGTTCTTGTTCAACCCGCAGTTTCCCTATGCGGCGCTGCAGTGGCTGGCGATCGGGCATCTCTACTGGGCGGGGCTGGGCATGTACGTGTTGCTGCGCGTGCTGCGCTGGCCGCAGGCCCCTGTGATGCGTCCCGCCGCGCTGTTCGGCGCGATCGCCTTCCAGTACAGCGACCCGCTGATGATTCATCTGGGCAACCTGAATCTGATCGCGGTGCTGAGTTGGCTGCCCTGGGTGTTTGCGGCCTATGCGCTGGCGATAGAGCGGCGGCGGCTGGCCTGGGCGGGCGCGGCCGGCGTCTTGTTCGCGCTCGCCAACTACGCCGGTCATGCGCAGAGTTCGCTCTATGTGGGGCTGGCGCTGGTCGTGTATACGGCGCTGCGGTTGGCCGCGGCGAGTTCGCGGCGCGAGGCGGCGCGGCAAGCTGTCCCGGCGCTGTTCGTTGTGTTGGGGCTGGCGGCGCTGTTGTCCGCGCCGATTCTGCTGCCTGCGGTTGAGTTGGCCGGCTATACGGCGCGCAGCGAGTTTGTCTATCAGGATACGGTGGGCTATTCGCTGGCTCCGGCTCAGGCCATCGGTCTGTTGACGCCAGGCTTCTTCGGGCGCGGTCCGGCGCTGCACTGGGGGCTGTGGGACCGCGTCGAGACGCCGTATGCGGGGGTGGCGGCTATGCTGCTGGCGGCAGCTGCGCTGCTGCTGGCTTCGGGGCGCGTACGGCGTGAGCTTTGGCCGTGGGTCGGGCTTGGGCTGTTCGGCTTTGTAACCGCGTTGGGCGTGTATGCGGTCGTGCACGGCTGGCTGACAGTGCTGCTGCCCGGCTTCGATCAGTTTCGGGCGCCGGCGCGCGCGTTGGCGCTGTGGACATTCGCCGTGGCGACGTTGGGCGCGGTGGGCGTTGACCTGGCGGCGCGGCGCGACGGCGCGGTTGAGCCGGGCGATGCGGGCGCAAGGCCGGCGCTGTTCGACGCCTTGCTGCGGACCGGCGCACTGGTCCTGTTCGGCGTCGTCCTGCCGCTGGCGTTCTTGGCGCTGCTGCTGACGCAGGAGAGCGAGACGATCTTCCTGCGCGCGTCGGTGGCGGCGCTGGCATTGGCGCTGGCGGCGGGGTTCTGGGCGGCGACGTGGGCGCTGATCGGCGGGCGCAAGGCCGGCTGGTGGTCGCCTGCCATGTTTGGGCTGCTGATGGCCGGACTGCTCTTTTTCGACTTGGCGGCGACGGGCGCGTATACGGACATCAGCGAGCGCGATCCGTCGGCGGGGTTCGAGCATCCTGAGATTACGGCCTTCCTGCAGGGCGAGCCCGGCCCGTTTCGCATCGACACGCGCACCGGCATCGAGGGGCTGTGGCAGCCGGACGGCGCGGCGCTGCACGGCTTGCAGGACGTGGGCGGCATCGCCAATCCGCTGCTGTTGCAACATTGGGACGCGCTGTGGGAGTCGACGGGCGGACGACATACCCGCCTCTACGACATGTTCAACGTCGAGTATGTGCTGGCGGAGGACGGCGTGACGCTGTCGGAGGGCAAGTTCGAGCCGGCGTTGGATGCGCCCGGCCCGCTTGCCGTCTATCGCAACCTGACGGCGCTGCCGCGGGCGTGGGTCGTGTATGCCGCCGTGTCCGCGCCTGATTTGCCCGCCGCGCTGGAGGCGATCCGGCAGCCGGACTTCGACCCGGAGCAGTCGGTCGTCCTCACCGCGCCCGGCGATGAACCGCCGGCGCTGCCCGCCGAACTCGTCGCATCCGCTGCTGCGCCGGGAGGCGACGCTGCGACGGTGACCGCGTATGGCGGCAACCGGCTGGCGTTCGACGTGGAGGCTGCTGCGCCGGGCGTGCTGGTGATCAGCGAGGTGTGGTATCCGGGCTGGCGCGCCGCGGTCAACGGCAAAGCCGCCGATGTGTGGGCTGCCAACGGCGGGCTGCGCGCGGTGGCTGTGCCCGCGGGCAGTTCTACGGTGGAGCTTGTGTTCCGCCCGCTGCCGTGGCGAATCGGCATCGGGGCAGCATTGGTCGGGCTAATTGGTTTGGCCGCGCTGTTGTGGATAGAGGGCGGACGACCAGAGACGAGGCGCAGCAGATAGTTCGACGAACATATCGTTTGCGACGGCTGCGACGTCTATCCTGCCAGGATGGGCTTATCCTCAGGATAGGGACGCGCCGTTTTCTTTTGGCGGATCAAAGTGTTTCCATTAAAGTGGGGCTATATTATACTGTCGCACCGAACCGGCGCCGCCCCAGGTCGCTAGACTTTTGGGGCGAATGCGCGGCGGATCAATGCGTGCATCGCCGTGTGTGCAGTCTTTGGATTAGTTGGGACGAATTTTATGACGAAATTGGTGATTGTCGAGTCGCCTACCAAGGCCAGAACGATAAGCGGCTACCTGCCCGCCGGCTATA
>JASGTU010000029.1 GCA_030058085.1 Chloroflexota bacterium | reverse complement strand
CCCGTCGGCTTGACCGCGTAGGGGTGGCTCTCGCTGCCGATCCACACCGCGCCGAGGCGCTGCGCGTCGATGCCCGCGCGCTTGAGCGCGTTGCGCGCCGCCTCGATGCTCATGGTCGCCGTGTCCTCGTCCAACCCGGGCACGGACTTTTCCTTCACCGGGCTAGCCGCGTGGCCCTCGCTCCAGATGCGGCTGATCTCGCTGCCCGGAAGCCGGTAACGAGGCACATAAGCCCCGTAACCCACAATCCCTACTGAACGCGCCGGTTGCTTGTACATCTCTCGCTCCCATGCCGTGTTGCTGGATATGCTCAAGGAATCAAACCGAGTTCGCAATCGCCTTGCGCAAGCTAAGTGGTCTTATCGCCCAATACGCACTATGTCATGCTGCACCAGAGGGTTCCCGAGCGAAGCATCCGTTCCTCTGGTACATCGAGATTCTTCAGCTCGCTAACGCTCGCTTCAGAATGACAGATACTTGGCGAATACACCACTAGGCCTCTCCGCGCTTGGGTGCAGGCCCGCCCCACGCGGCGCGCAGCTCTTGTGCACGCGCCACGCGGATCGCGCCCTCAGCCACAAGCTGCGCGGCGATTCGCTCCGCCAGATCGCCCGTCGCGCCGGCGGCTATGGCGACCTGCCGCGCGTGCAGCGCCATGTGCCCGCGTTGGATGCCCTCCGTCGCCAGCGCGCGCAGCGCCGACAAGTTCTGCGCCAGCCCGACCGCGGCCATCACTTCGGCCAATTCCCGCGCCCCGCGCACGCCCAACACCTTCAGGGCGACGCGTGCGGTCGGGTGTGCGCGCGTGGCGCCGCCAACCGTACCCACCGCCAGCGGCAGTTCGATGCGCCCCGCCAACACGGGTTCTCGATCAGAACGTTCGCCGGCCCCTGACGGGTCCGCAGTTGCATCGACCGGCGCGTAGTCGACGCGCCACTCAGTGAGCGCACGGTACTGCCCATCTCGCGCCGCGTAAGCGTGTCCCGCCGCCTCCAGCGCACGCCAATCATTGCCGGTCGCCAGCGCCACCGCGTCGATACCGTTGAAGATGCCCTTGTTGTGCGTCGCCGCCCGATATGGGTCGGCCACAGCAAAGGCGTTAGCGTGGGCGATCGCCTCGATCACCGCCAGGCCGGATGCGTAGTCGCCGTCGAACGCCGAGGCGGGGATGGCGACGCCGGCCCATGCCCGCCGCAGATCGCTCAGGTTGCTGAGAATGCGCAACAGAGCGCGGCCGCCGCTGAGTTGCTCCAGGCGCGGGGCCAGCGCTTCCACAGCGGTATTGACGGCGTTGGCGCCCATGGCATCGCGCGTGTCAAACAGCAGATGCACGACCAGCATCGGCGCGGTCGGCGTCTGCGCCAGATAGCGCACCTGGATGTCGACCGGTCCCCCGCCCAGGGCGCTGATGGTCGGGCTGGTGTCCGCAATGGCGAGCAGTTCCATCTTGTGCGCCAGGATATCGGCCTGCGCCCGCTCCGGGTCAGAGACATCCAGCAGTTGGACCTGCCCGATCATCACCGGCTCGGTGCTGCCGGTGTGAAAGCCGCCGCCCGCCCGCGCCAGCTTGGCTGCGTAGCTCACCGCGGCCACCACCGACGGCTCCTCGATCACCATCGGGATCAGCACGTCGCGGCCGTTGACCACGAAATTGGCGCCGATCCCCAGCGGCAGCGAATAACGTCCAACCACGTTCTCGATCATCTGGCCGGCCTGGGCCAGCGACAGCCCGGCGCGCAGGGCTTCCACATCGTCCGCGTCCAAACCGGCCCACTCGGCAACAATAGCCGCCCGCTCCTCGATAGGTTTGCGGTAGAAGCCGGCTAAGCGGGATGAGCGGGGTGAGTCTACGAGATGCAAAGAACTGTCCATCGTTTGCTCAAAGGAAGGCGTGTGGGCGGGGCGTGATGCCCTAGCTGCTAAACGCAAGCAGCGCCTGGCTCAACGGCCCGTCCAGGATCTGCGGCGCAATCGCCAGGCTCGCCGACAACAGGAGGACGACCAGCGCCAATGCAACGTTAACCGCGTGCTCGCGCAGCATGGTGCGGTCCAACAGTGGCCCATAGAGCACGCGGGCGAGGCGCACGAAGCCCAGGATGGCGCCGCCGGAGGCGAGCAGCACGACCGCAGCCGGACGCCAGTCCGTCTCCGCCACGATCTGCAAGGCCGCCCAATGCCCGGTGAAGCCGGCGCTGAGCGGGAAACCGGCCAGGCCAAGCCCGCCCAACAGGAAGGCGGCGCTGTTCCACGGCATCCGGCTGCCGGCCCCCTGCAACCGGTCCATGTGCAGCCCGCCCACGCGATCTTCGAGGACGGACATGCCCACCGCCGCGGTCAGCAGGCTCACCCCGCGCAGGCCAAAGAGAAACAACACCAGCGGCCAACTGCGCGTCCCCGGCACAGCCAGCACGAGGACGATCAGCCCCCAGTCGTGCAGCGACGTATAGCCCAGCAGCCGCCCAGCGTGATTGGTCCCCGCGGCGGCGAACCCGCCCCACACGGCCGTAATCAGCCCGGCCCATGTCAGCCACACGCCCAACGGCGCCAGTTGCGTCGTAAACTCGAACGCAGTGACCGTGCGGAAAAGCAGGTGGAGGACCGCCAACTGGTAGAGCAAATTGAGCGTAACTGCCACGATCGGCGGCGCGGTCTGGGCGGCAGCCGGCTGTGCGCCGTGCAGCGGAACCGGGGCGAGCATGACGATCAGACCCAGCGCCATCAACTGCGCTGCAGCGAAAGCCGGCGACACGTCCTGCGGATTGAGCGGAATTTGCTCGATATACCAAGAGGCGACCAGGAACAGCGGAAATGCCAGGAGCGGCGGGATGAAGCTGCGCAGCGGCCCGGCAGGGTTCGCCGCGCGACCGGCCTGCAGGATGAAGGCGCCCGCCACGCTCAGACCGGCCAACAACATGGGGACGATCAGCGGCGGAGCCAGCGGGCCGATCGTCAGCAGCGCCACGACCGCGTACCCCGCCAGCAGAGCAAACATGAACGGAACAAAGCTTCGTCCCTGGCTGACTGACGCGGCCAGTACAAACGTCGCAGCAGCCAGCAGAAAGCTCACCGTCAGAATCGGCAGCGCGCCCGACTCCAACCGCAGCGTAAAGCCGATGCGCTCGAAAGAGGCTGTCATGTCGACCGCAGCCAACCCCGGCACAAGCCCGCGCACCGGAGACTCGAAGTCCGTCCGCCACAGCCACAGCGCCCACCCCGCAGCGTATGCAGCGCCCAGCAGCGCTGTGGTTCGCTCCCAACCGCGCAGCAAATAGGTGACGGCAGACGCCGCGATCAGGCCGCCCACCAAAAGAACTGGAAAACTAAAGACGGCAGCATCGGCGTTCATGGCGTTTTCGTCCGCGTCGATGGCGCACCGGACGGCGGCATCGCATCAGGCGCCGGGGCAGTTTCCGAACGGACAGGCGCTCGACGCGGCAGGCGAGGCAGCCGCGCGCGGCGCTCGGTCGCAGGCGTGCGTTCGCGCCCCATATCCAGATCGCGGCCTTGCGGAAAAGCGATATCGGTCAGCGTCGCCGGCGCCAGCGCCCGAGGAGCTTGTTCCGCTAGCATCAGATAGCTGCAGGCCAAGGCCACCAGCAGTTGCAGGATGCCGATCATCGCCACCAGCGCCGGGATGCCGAGAAGCGCTGCGGTCATCGCCTGCACCGGCGCGAACCAGAGCATGAGACCGATGGCGGTGAAGAACGGGTTCACGCCCAATCCGAGGGTCAACGCCGCACAGACGGCCAACCACACGAAAGCGCTTGACACATCCGGGCCAAAACCGAGGAAATCCGGCCGTATTCCAAGCAATTCCCACGCCCCGGTGAAAAACACAATCGCCATGAGGCGCAGCGGATACGAACCCGCCTGTTGGGCGGAAAGGCTGTGCCGCATAGACTGCACGGCGGACAGGCCCAGTATGGTACAGGCCAGCGCCATCACGGCTATCTGGATCAAAGCCCACTGGGGCGGCGCCGACAGAAGGTTCACCGCCACTGCGGCAACAGCGACCTGGACGAAGAACGCAGCAGCCAGCGAGGCGCGCCAGTCCCAAAGGACGATGCTCAGAGCTGCCACGAAGCCCGTCAGGGTCAACCCTGCCGGCGTGGTCAAACCGCTCAAGGCGTCAAACATCACTGCCACCCGCGTTCCATTGCAACGTCACCGTACAAGCAGATACCCTAAGAGAATGAAGACCATTACCCAGCCGAAATACCCTGCGCCTTCTATCGCGTTCAGCGCAGAACCCCAGGCGTCGCTGGCGCGGTTGAAGCCCCACCAGGAGAAGCGGAAGAGCCATTCCAGGCGCGCCAACTTGCCCAGCCTTTCCAACACGCCGCCGAAGGCCTGCCACAACCCCGGCCGCGCCGCCACCAGCCCGATGCCCAATAGCAACGGCGCCGCCACGGCGATCCACACCGGCAGTTCCGCCACCACGCTCGGCGGGTTGCCGAGCAGCGGCGGGATCGCATCCTGCATGCTCGCCAAAGTTGCCACAGCACGCGGGAAAAAGCCGATGAGGCTCAGCGGCACGCCCAACGCGAGCGTCGCCGCCAACAACCGGCCAACCACGCCCGGTTGCCATTCCCCGCCCTGCTGCCGCTCGTTGCTGCTCCAACTGCGCAACAGCGCGGCGATCTGGATCGACTGCGCCACGACAAAAGCCGCGAACAGCCCCCCAAAGAGCGGCCCGGCCGACAACATGCGCGCGATGGCGGGCTGCGTCAGAAAGCCGGGTGTGAAGGGTACGCCTGCCAACGCCAACGCGCCGACGCTCACCGGGATCTGCCAACCCCAGGTCTGGTAGACGCGCTCGCCGACCAACCAGAGCGCCCCGCCCAACGCAAACGCGGTCGTAGGCCAGATCAACCCTTCCGGGCCGCGGTTGAAGGCCAGCGCGCCGACAAGAGCCGCCACGCCCGCCGACGTAATCAGGACGAAGGTTGTGTGGTTCGGCTGGTCACGCGCCGTCCAAGCCGCCAGCGCACTGCCCAACAGCGATAGACAGAGAAGCGCCAGGATATCCGGCTGCAACAAGATGTAATCGCGCCCCAACTCGACGCTCCAGCCCAGCAGCCACAGCCCGCACAACACCGGCGCCATGTGGTCCAGCAGCCGCTCCGCTACGTTGACCTGGGAGCGATTTGCGGGCAGCAGCCACAGGTGAAACGGGTAAATCCCCGCCCGGATCAGCGCCGCCAGCATCAGCAGGCCGGCCGTCTCCGGCGGCAGCGTCCCCCCTTGCAACGGTTGGCCGGGCCCCGTCGGCCCGGCGGGCAGCAGCCCCACCAGCAGCAACAGCGCGCCGAGCAGGCTCAGGCCGCGCGCCTGATAGCGCGGCGAGTGCAGCCCCTCCGCGCCGTCTTCGCCCAACTCCGGCTGCAGCGTCCCTCGCAGGAGGATGACCAGGTCGAGCACGACCCAGGTCATGATGGCGGTAAGGACATTGCCGCTGCCCACAAACAGCAACCCTGCTGCCAGCACGGCCAAGTGTACGGCCAGCGACATGTGCGCCAGCCGCGGCGCTCCTTCGGGGCGCGGGCTATTGAGGTCCAGCAGGATGCCGACTCCGCCGATGAGAAGCAGCAGCCCGGAGATGTACCAATTCCAGCCGTCGCCAACCCACAGCAGGTTAGCGCCGGTCTGAAGCGGCGGCTGCCAGGGGCGGCTGAAGGTAGGCACAACCGGCTCGACGCGGAGGCCCATAAACAGCCACGCCGCCAGCGCCACAAAAAAAAGCGCCAGCCCGGTCAACCAGCCAGGCCGACGCACCCAGCGCCCGATGATGACTTCCGTGACCGCGCCGGCCAGCAGCATAAGCGCCGGCCCGATCGGCGATAGAAACACGCGCAATATCACAGACACAATGGCAAAGTCTAGCACAGGTGCAGTGGCCTACCAAACATGGGCGTCATTTCGTGCGGAGCAATTCAGCCCCTCACACCAGTTCCCCGCGCAGCACAGTGACCGCCTGCCCCCTCAACAATACGCGCTCGCCGGACAGACGAACCTGCACCACCCCGCCGCGCGCCGAAGCCTGATAGGCCGTCATCTCCTCCTTGCCCAAACGCTGCGACCAGAACGGCGCCAGCGAACAATGCGCCGATCCGGTTACCGGGTCCTCGTTGACGCCGACAGCCGGTCCGAAGAAGCGCGACACAAAATCGATGCCCGGCTGCTCGGCAAGGCTGGTGACGATCACCCCGCGCGCGTCCACCTTGCCCAGCGCAGCGAAATCAGGCGCCAGCGAGCGCACCTCTTGCTCGCCGCCGGCCTGGATCACATAGTCGAACTTGGTCTTGCCCACGTAGAGCGGCGTCACGCCCAAAGCCTCGAGCAACCCGGCGGGCGCTTCAGCATCGGCGGGGGGCGTAGCGGGGAAATCCATCTCGATCCAGTCGCCCCGCTTCTGCGCGGTGAGCAGGCCGCTGCGCGTCTGGAAAAGCGCCGGCTCCGACGTCCACAAATAACCGGACTCCCACAGCACATGCGCGCTTGCCAGTGTGGCATGCCCGCACAAATCCACCTCCACAGCGGGCGTAAACCAGCGCAGCCGGTAGCCGTCCCCCTCGCGATGGAGAAACGCCGTCTCGGAAAGGTTCATCTCTTGCGCCACGCGCTGCATCCACGCCTCGTCGGCTGGCGCATCCAGCACACACACGCCGGCGGGGTTGCCGGCAAAGGGCTTGTCGGTGAACGCGTCGACCTGATAGATGTGCTGCACCATTCGTTCTCCCTATCCTTTCCGCCGCAGATCCGCCGGGGTTTCATCGTGGACGTACGTTGCGCGTAGAGGCGCAACGAGGACTGTGCAAGGTCATACGCCTGACGGTCATTGTAGGGCTTTCGCAGGGCTGCGTCAACCGCGCTGCCCTGTTTGGCGCGGCCATGCAGCCCTGCCCTAGACGGCTTGATCGCCAGACAGTTGTCGTTCTGAACGGAGTGAAGAGTCTCATCTCTTCCAGGAGAAAAATGGGCATTGACAACCGCATCCGCCGTTGTTATACTGATAAAGCGCTTTATCAGTTCCGCTCCCCGGTTTTGTTTTAGCGCTGTGCAGTGGCGACAATGAATAAGAGACCTCGCCAGATCGATGTCGCACGGGCGGCCGGCGTTTCGCCGGCTACCGTGTCATTGGTGATCAACAACCGCACCGGCGGCAACGTCCGCATTACGCCGGAGACCCGGCGGCGCGTCTTGGAAGCCGTAGACCGCCTCGGCTATGTCGCCGACCCGGCCGCGCGGCGCCTAGCCGGCGGCTTCAACACGCTCCTCGGCGTCTTCACCTTCCAGCCCATCTTCCCGCTGCGCCATCGCGACTTCTACTACCCCTTCCTCGTCGGCATCGAAAGCGAAGCGGAGAAACAGGGCTACGACCTGCTGCTCTTCACCAGCACCGGCGGCCCTGATCGCGCCCGCCACGTCTACAACCACGGCGTCAACCGGCTGCGCATGGCCGACGGCTCCATACTGCTCGGCGTCGCAGAGGACCGGTCCGAGCTAGAACGCCTGGTGCGCGAGGAGTATCCCTTCATCCATGTCGGTCGCCGCGAGGCGAAGGCAGGCCCCGTCGCCTATGTAGGGGCCGATTACCGTTCCGCCACGACAGAGGTGGTGCGCCACATGCTCGCCCAAGGCCACACGCGCATCGCCTACGTCGGCGCTACCCAGGTTCTGGAATCGCTCACTGACAGGCGCAGAGGCTACCGCGACGCCTTCGAGCAGCACGGCCTTTCGCCCGATCCCCAATTGAGCCTCCACATCAAGACGCCGGACTCCCTCACCCCGGACTGGCTGCTGGGCCTGCTGCAGCAAGGTGTGACCGCTTTGGTGGTGGAAAGCGGAGCGCTGGCCTCCCAGTTTGTGCGCTGCATAAAGACACTCGGCAAAAAGCCGCCGCACGACATCTCTTTCGCTTCGCTCGGCGACCCCTATGGCGACGACGAACTCTACCCCGGCATCACCACCTTTCACATCCCGCGCCAGGAAATGGGCGCCGCCGCCGTCCGCTTGTTGGCACAAATGCTGGATGGGCCGGACACCGCAGACGTACCGCAGATCACGCTGCCCTGCGAGTTCGTGCCCGGCGACACTGTGGGCCGCCTGACGGCTGCGACCGCCGAGCGTTGACGCCGGCGACCAGAAGCGCGCGACCCACAAGAAAGGAGAAATACGCCATCACCCGCGACCATCGTCTATAGCCCTGGTCATCGCTCCCTTTCCTCGTTCTCAGAAGCGGCATTTTTCCTGGTTGGCGACCGGCGGCTGCCCGGTTACATGCGGCGCTGCCGTGAGTCGTCGATTCCCGTTAGGCGTTCTCGTGTTCGATCCCCTATCCGAACCCCGCCATAAAGGAGGCTACAAGTTATGAGCAACAGACGTTTTCTGGGCCGTACAACGTTCTTAGCTGCTATGGCATTCGTGCTGCTCATCGGCGCGCTAGCCGGCTGTGCGCCTGCTTCACCCATGCCTGCCGCAGAACCTGCTGCGCCCGCAGCCGCCGAGGAAGCCGCCGCGCCCGCAGCCACAGGCGAGACGGTCACAGTCCGCTTCTGGAATCACTGGCTTGCGGCGCGCGTCGAGTTGATCGACCAGATCATCGCCGACTTCGAACAGGACTTCCCCAATATCGACGTGGAGAACCTCGGCCAGCCGTGGGACCGCCGCGAGGAGAACATGTTCGCCGCCCTCGCCAGCAACGACCCGCCCGAAGTGGTCATGGCGACCCGCGCCGAACTCCTCAAGTTGGCGAATGACGGGCTGATCGTGCCCATCACCGACATGGTAGAAGAACAGGGCCTCGACCTGGAGAAGTTCTATCCCGCCGAGATCAACAACTTCTACTGGGAAGGCGAGCTCTACTCCATGCCCATGCCCACCGGCGGCGGCATCACAGGCATGATCCTGATCAACAAGGACATGTTCGAAGCCGCCGGGCTGGAACCGGTTCCGCCCCAGACCTGGCAGGAACTGTGGGACGTGGGCAAAGCCCTCACCGTAGTCGACGATAAGGGTATCGTCCAGATCGGCGCCAATGTGGGTACCAGCGCCACATCTTTCTTCGGCTGGCTCTACACCAACAACGGCCAGATCTACAGCGACGACCTGCGCAGCGTAGCCTTCAACTCACCCGAAGGCGTCGAGACCCTGCAGTGGATGGTCGACTATACCAACGAGATCAACGGCGGCGTGCAAGACGTGCTGGACTTCTATGTCACCGGACAGGAGGCCAACGAGGCTCAACCGTGGTACAACGACATCGAGGCCATGCAGTTCCCCAACGTCTCCATCTTCTTCCACATGCAGACCTTCAAGCCGGAACTGCAATGGGACCTCGGACAGCGGCCTTACAACGCCAACAACCCCGACGCCAAGTCCCAGGGTATCTCCGGTGAGGAGTTCGCCTGGGGCTATGTGATCCCGTCAGGCGTACCGGAGGAGAAGCGCGAAGCTGCGTTCGAGTGGATCAAGAAGATCACCTATGAAGAGGATGCCGCCGGCTGGTTCATGATCCAGCAAAGCCGCCCATCTCCGATTCGCGCGGTGAACGAAGACCCGTTCTACTACGAGGCGAATCCTGCCTGGGACAAAGTGCTTGCCTCGCTGGGCAACGATGTGTCCGTCCCAATCTTCCCTGAGCACGTGCGCGTGCGCGACATCGTCAACCAAGCGGTGGAAGCCGCCATGTTCGGCGACATGACGCCCGAAGAGGCGCTCAACGACGCCGCTGAGCAAGCGCAGGCCATACTCGACGAGTTCTGGAGTGCACAGGAATGACAGCGCAAAGCGCTGGCATGGGGCGGGCCGCTTTGGCCCGCCCCCGACCGCGCATCCGGGCGAGAGACCTGCTGGGCTTCGTCTTTATCGCACCCTGGCTGGTCTCTTTCCTGCTGTTCGACCTCATGCCCATCGTATCCGGCTTCTACCACAGCTTCACGAATTGGAACGCACTGGGCATTGCCGACTTCGTCGGCTGGGCGAACTACCGGGAAGCCCTGACGCGCGACCCGCTTTTCTGGGTTTCCGTCAACCGAACCCTCTACTTCATCGCCGGTAGCGTTCCGTTGGGCATCTTCGCCGCGTTCACGCTGGCGCTCCTGCTCAACGCCAACATCCGCGGCACCGGCTTCTATCGCACCGTCTACTACCTGCCGTCCGTCGTTCCCACCGTCGCCGCCGTCATCGTCTGGATCTTCATCTTCGAGACGCGCCGCGGCATCCTCAACTTCGGCCTCGAGCTTCTAGGACTGCCGACAATCCAGTGGCTGAGCGACCCAAACTGGGCCATGCCTGCGCTGATCATCATGAGTCTCTGGACCATCGGCGCCGCCATGATCATCTTCCTGGCTGGACTGCAGGGCATCCCCCAGGAGTTGTACGAAGCCGCCGAGGTCGACGGCGCCAACGGCCCGCAAAGGCTGTTCGGCATCACCGTGCCGCTCATGACGCCGACGATCTTCTTCAACCTAATCATGGGCCTCGTCGCCGCTTTCCAAGCCTTCAACAACGCCTTCATCATGACCGCAGGCGGGCCGCGCAACGCCACACTGCTCTACATGCTCCACCTGTATAACAACGCCTTTCGCTACTTCCGCATGGGCTATGCATCCGCTCTCGCCGTCATGCTCTTCATCGTCGTCTTTGGCATCACCATCCTCGTCTACCGTTCGTCCGACCGCTGGGTCTACTATAGTTAGGGGGCGAGGACATGCTGAACAGCATCCGCCTACAAAACGTCGTACGCCGTCTCAGCATCCACACCGTGCTGCTCGCCGGCTCGCTCATCATGGTCATCCCCCTGCTGTGGACGCTCTCTACGTCGCTCAAGACCCCGCAGCAGATCGCTATCTGGCCGCCTGAATGGATCCCCAACCCCGTGAAGTGGTCGAACTATATCGAGGTGTTCGGCGCCGCGCCGGTGACGTTGTGGATCCGCAACTCGCTGGTCATCGTCGTGGCCAACGTCCTCGGCTCTGTCGTCACCTGTTCGCTGGTGGCCTATGGCTTTGCCCGCATGCGCTTCCCTGGGCGGGATGCGTTGTTCATCCTCCTGCTCAGCACGCTGATGATGCCCTACATCGTGCGCCTCATCCCGCTCTATGTCTTCTACAGCCAGATCGGGTGGCTCAATACGTTCTTGCCCGTGACCGTGCCGCAGCTGTTGGCCCGCAACCCGTTCTTCATCTTCTTGCTGCGCCAGTTCTTCAGGGGCATCCCCTTCGAGCTATCGGACGCGGCGCGCATCGACGGCTGCGGTGAATTCGGCATTTGGTGGCGCATCATCATGCCGCTGTCCAAGCCGGCGCTCGCCGCCGTCGCCATCTTCGCCTTCCGCGACGCCTGGGACAACTTCTTGGCCCCGCTCATCTACCTGGCGGGAGCGCCCCACCTGCGCCCGCTCGCCGTCGGCCTCTACACCTTGCGCGGCGGCGGCGGACAACTGCCCGACACCAACTACCTCATGGCGCTGTCCACCCTCATGGTGATCCCCATGCTGATCATGTTCGCCATAGGCCAGCGCTATTTCATCCGCGGCGTCACCCTCTCCGGCATAAAAGGATAAATCACGCATGAATCCCGATCCCAACCGGCCCAACATCGTCGTCATCACCGCAGACCAGTGGCGCGGGGACTGTCTGGGCAGCCTCGGCAGCCGCCACCCCGTGATGACGCCGCACGTCGACCAGCTCGCCGCCGAAGGCGTCTGCTTCACGCAGGCCTACGCCGACTGCCCCGTCTGCATGCCACAGCGCGTCACCATGCTCACCGGCCGCGCCGCGTCGCGCTTCGGCATGCCCCACAATTTCAACGCCCGCTCGCCCATCGACCCGCAGACGAGCCTGCCCGCCCGCCTCACCCGCGAGGCCGGCTACCAGACCAAGGCCATCGGCAAAATGCACTTCGCACCGGGCCGCGCGCGCATGGGCTTCGAGCACATTACGCTGCACCCCAACGATTATGTCAATTGGCTAGAGGGAACGCCTTACGCCGGCATGTATCGCGGCCACGGCCTCGGCGGCAACGAGGTCTATCCCGCGGTCGCGCCCATGCCGCAGCGCTTCACCCACACATCCTGGATCGTGGAGCAGTCCATCCGCTTCCTGGTCGAGCGCGACCCGGAGAACCCCTTCTTCCTGTGGATGGTCTTCGAGTCGCCGCACAGCCCGTTCGACCCGCCCGCGCCCTTTGACCGCATGTACGACAACTTCACCATTCCCGCGCCGATCCGCGGGGAGTGGGTGGACGGGCCGGATGACCCGGCGTACTTGCGGGCCAAGCGTCTGGTCGGCAAGTGGGGCCGGCTCAGCGACGAGGTCATCGCCGAGAGCCGGCGCCGCTACTACGGCCTCGTCTCGCACATCGACTACGAGTTAGGCCGCTTCCTGGGCGAGCTGCGCGCCAGAGGCCTTGACGACAACACGGCCATCATCTTTAACGCCGACCACGGCGAGCATCTGGGCGACCACGGCCTCTTCGGCAAGACCACCTTCCTCACCGGTTCCGGCGACGTGCCTTTCATCGTGCGCCCCCCCGCCCAACTGCCGATGGCCGCGCCGACGCTGGATTTCGACGGCCCCATCCTTACCGCCGACCTCTACCCCACCGTGCTGGAGCTTGCAGGGCTGACCCCGGAGGACGAACTCGACGGCATCTCCCTGCTGCCGGCCATCCGTTCCGGCGAACTGCCGGCGCGCGTCATCTGCGGCGAATGCGGCGAAGGCAACGACGCCACCGCATTCGCCACAGATGGACGGTTCAAGTACATCTACTACACGCGCGGCGGCGTCGAGCACCTGTTCGACGTGCAGGCTGACCGCGAGAACCTGCACAACCTGGCATCCGACCCCGCCCATGCCGAGCGCAAGCAGGCGCTCAAAGCGCATCTGCTCGCCTACCTGCAACGTTTCGAGCGTCCGCTGGTCGTGGATGGCGAGTTCATCGTCGCCGACCCCACGCTGGACGAGCAAGCGCTCCACGCGCGCAACCCCTGGGCCTGGCGCGGCCCCATGCGCTACGGACAAGGCTACGGAGGCGGATGGTAGCCGGTGAGAATCAGCGACCTGGAGGCCTTTAGCGTAGGCATCCCCTTTCGCGCGCCCATCTTCAGCGCCTATGGCGTCAGCTACCCGGCGCGCCTGCGCACCTTCATCCGGCTGCACACGGACGAAGGCGTCACCGGCGTGGGCGAGGCGGGCGTCGCCGCCACACACCATGTAGCCTACGGCGAACAACTGCGCCTGTTCCAAGAGGTCGTCAAGCCGCTTATCCTGGGCCAAGACCCCTGCGACTACCTGGCCCTGATGCAGCGGCTGCGCTACATACCCGAGGCCATCGCCGTCGAACTGGCTTGCTGGGACATCATCGGCAAGGTTGCCGGGCTGCCGCTCTACCGGCTGCTGGGCGGGCGCGGGCCCTGCGAACGCGTCCCCGTCGCCGGCTATTTCTTCTTTCGTGCCGCCGGACAGGGCGGCGAGCCGGCAGTCAACCTGGACAACTGCGTCGAGCATGCCCGGCGGCTGGTCGAGACCTACGGCTTCGGCACGCTCAAAATGAAGATCGGCGTCTTTGAACCGGAGTTGGAGGCCGAAGCCATCGCCCAGGTGCGCGCCGCGCTCGGGCCGCGGCTCAAGCTGCGCGTCGACCCCAACGGCTGCTGGTCGCTCCCCACGGCCAAGCGCATGTTGCAGCGACTGGCGCCGCTGGACCTGGAGTATGTCGAAGAGCCGATCAAGTTCGTGCCGGCGCGCGTGCCCTACACGACCCAGACCGGCGTCCCCAGCCTGGACACCCTCGGCCTAGCCCATCTGCGCCAGACGGCACAGACGCCCATCGCCGCGGACGGCTGCTATCGCATCGACCTGCTCTGGCAGATCGCACGCGACCAGGCCGCCGACATTGTTCTGGGCGACATCCAGGGGTCGATGGGTGTACGCGGGCTGCACGACTTCTTCACCGTAGCCGAGGCGCTCGGCTTGGCCGCAGGCCTGCACAGCGGCACCGAGTTAGGCGTTCAGCAGGCGGCCAAGCTACACATCGCCGCTGCGCGTCCGGAACTGGCCGTCGCCGGTGACGCCATCTACCACGAGTATGTCGACGACGTGCTGCGCGGCGGCAAGTTCGTCTATGAGCAGGGAACCATGCGCGTGCCGCAGGGCCCCGGCCTGGGCGTCGAACTCGACGAGGAGAAACTCGCTGCCTACGAACTGACCGAGGAGCGCCACCGCGCCTTTGACTGTTACTGGCAGGAACTGCGACGCGGCTACGGCATCCCCCCTGCCGGTCACGACCTGCTCGTGCGCCATTTATAGCGGGCGCCGTTCGAAGCGAGATACTTACCGCCAACACTCAAATTGAGGCGCCATGCGCGAGAGCCAGACGATTGTCATCGCAAGAAACGAAGAGTGGCGCGGGGCCTTCGCCACCGAACCGTGCGAAGTCGCCTGGGCGTCCGAAGCCGTATTTTTCATCCGCACGCTGTCCGCGAGCGGCGCCGGCGCGGCGCAAAGCGTCCACGTCCAAATATCGCCGGACGGCATGAACTGGTGCGATGAGGGCGAGGTCATTCGCCTGCCGGGTGAGCCGGGCGTCTCCTTCTGCCGCGTCACGCATTTCGGCGGCTGGCTGCGGCTAGCCGGAGAACTCTCGCCGGGGACAAACATCCGGGTGATCGTCTACCTCTCTCTCAAAGAGTAACGCCGCCAACAGAGGAAATGCCCTATGCCCGCCGACCTGCACGCCGCGCTGTATCACGCCAACCCCGACCTTAGCCGCTTCGACCCGCTCGACCGCATCCTCTTCTTCGACGACTTCGACCGCGGCCTGCAGGGGTGGACGGCCTTGATCGGCAACTACGAACACTCGCTCGACTCGATTCTGCCCGAATACCGCGACTTGCGCCCGCCCATGCTCAGCAACCTCACCGCCTGGGACACAGGCACAGCCGGCTCCTTCTCCGGAACCTACGCGCTCAAGCTCGCCACGCGCCCGCGCGCCGGCGGCATGGCCGTAGCGGTCAAGCGCACCACCTACCGGCACGCCGGGCCGATCCGCCTGGAAGCCTATTTCACCTTCAAGCCGGAAGCCGGCGAGCTGCGCCTCTCCGAGACGGACGTGCGCGCGGCGGGCGTGCTCTTCGACCTGCAACACGGCGACCGGCAGCCGGGCGACAAGCAGCGCGTCATGCCCCACATCCGCTACCTCAACGCGCTCGACGGTCAAGCAGTAGGCCGTTGGCAGTTCAAGCAAAAGCGTTCGCCTCTCCACGCCATCGGCGACGAAGGCAAGACGCGCTCGCACTTCCACCTCTCCGCCGAAGGCTGGGAAGACCTGCCCGGCGGCGAGCAGTTGTTGTGCTACAACGAGATCGCCACCAAGCAGAACTGGCACTACCTGCGCCTCGACTTCGACCTGGCGAGCATGTCGTTCCTGGGC
>JASGTU010000028.1 GCA_030058085.1 Chloroflexota bacterium | reverse complement strand
TCAGCCCCTTGTACAGCGCGCTGATGTTGCCCAAGTTGCCCACCGGGATCACGATCCAGTCGGGGACCTCCCAGTCGAACTGGCGCACGATCTCGATTGCGACCGTCTTCTGGCCTTCGACGCGTATGCTGTTCATCGAGTTCGCCAGGTAGATGGCGTTGTCCTGCGTCACGGCGCGCACGATGCGCATGCAGCCGTCGAAGTCGGTGTCCAGCGCCAGCACATGCGCGCCGTTGGCTACGGGCTGCACCAGTTGCGCCGCGCTGATCTTGCCCTGCGGCAGGAAAATGATGGCGGGGATGCCGGCGCAGGCGGCATAGGCGGCCAACGCCGCGCTGGTGTCGCCCGTACTGGCGCAGGCTACGGCGCGCACCGGGCTGCCGTCGACCATCATCTGCTTCACCACGCTCACCAGCACGGTCATCCCCAGGTCTTTGAAGCTGCCCGTGTGGCTGTTGCCGCACAGCTTGATCCACAGGTCGGACAGGCCGATCTGCTTGCCCAGGCGTTCCGCCCAATAGAGGTTGGTGTTGCCCTCGTACATGCTGACGACGTTTTCGTCGCGCAGGTCCGGCGCAACCCATTCGCGCATGCCCCACACGCCGCTGCCATAGGGCCAGACCGTCGTACCCACGCGGCTGTCGATCAGCGTGCGCCACGCCTTCGCCGGCTTGCGCTGGAGCGCGTCCATGTGGTGCGCCACCTCCAGCAGCCCGCCGCAGGTTGGGCATGTGTAGATCACATCGTAGAGCGAATACTCGCCGGGACAGCCCCGAAAACAGCGGAAATAGGCTCGGTACGGCTGGGGTTCGTCAGTCTGCGTATCGGTCTGCATGGCTGAGTTCTCGCGTGCGCTTGATCGGTTGGTCATTGCATGCTCTATCTTAAACTGCACAATGGGCAGGCAGCAAACGGGGGAGCGAAGCCGTCCGGCCTGCTCCCCCGCTCAATTGCTGTTTCGCTTGGCCGTGCTGCGTTAGCCGAGACGCTTCTTCAACTCAGCCGTCAGCGCGGGCAGTATCTCATACAGATCGCCCACCACGCCATACGCGGCTCTCTCGAAGATCGGCGCGTCGGCGTCGCGGTTGATGGCGACGATCACCTTGCTGCCGCTCATGCCGGCCATGTGCTGGATAGCCCCGCTGATGCCCACCGCGAAATAGACGTCGGGCCGCACGGTCTTGCCGGTTTGGCCGACCTGATAGCGATAGGGCACAAAGCCTGCGTCGACCGCGGCGCGGCTGGCGCCTACCGCCGCACCCATCGCCGCGGCCAGATCGCTCACCAGCGCAAAGCCCTTCTCCGGATCTTCGACGACGCCGCGCCCGGCTGCCACGACGATGCGCGCGTCGGCCAAGTCCACGCCGGCGCCATCGCTCGGCTGCACATCGAGGATCTTTTCGGCGATATCGTCCTCGCCCAGCCCAAGATCAAGTTCCTTGACCGCGGCCTTGGCGTCGCCTGCGACCGGCATGGGGAAGGAGCGCGGCCGCACGCTGGCAACCTGCAAGTCGCCGTCGAAGGTGATGTCGACCAGCAGGTTGTTGGAATAGACCGGGCGTACAGCCGCCAGCTTGCCGCCCTCGATGCGCAGGTCCGTGGCGTCCGGCGCGATGCCCGCGTCCAGACGGCACGCTACTGCCGCGCTCAGTTCACGCCCGCGCGTGGTTGCGCTTGCCAGCAGCACGGTCGCGCCCGCCCCTTGCACGGCCTTCTCCAACCCCGCCACATAGGCGCTAAGGCGGTATTCGGCCAAGAGCGGGCTGGCAATGGCGTATACCACGTCGGCGCCGTACTGCCCGGCTGCGGCGGCGGTTGCGGCTGTCTCGGCGCCCATCACCACTGCGGCCAACTCGGTCCCCAGCGCATCGGCCAGTTCCCGCGCCTTGCCCAGCGTTTCCCAGCTGCTCGGCACAGCCTGATTGTTGCTTTGCTCAATCCATACGAGAACAGACATGCTTCCCCCCTCAGAGAACTTTGTCGGACACGAGGGCGTCGACCAGCTTCGCCGCTTTTTCCGCTGCGGTCGCCCCGTCGAAGATGACGCAAGCTTCCGTCTTCTCATCCGGCTTGCGGATGTTGGTCCAGTTCGTGCGCTTCACAAGCTCGCCCGCGTCCAGGCCGGCTGCCGATACGACCGGGATCGAGGCGCGGTTGGCCTTGCGGATGCCCATAAAGCTGGGGAAGCGCGGGTCGTTGATCTCCTTGCCCACGCTGATCACCGCGGGCAGCGGCAGCGACACCGTCTCCTGCACGCCGTCCGCAATGCGTTCGACCGTGATGCGCCCGCCCGCGATCTCCACGATACGGACCACGTTGGCAGCCAGGGGGAAGCCCAGCTTGCAGGCCACGCCGATAAAGACGCTGCTGCTGTTCTCGTCCACGCTCTGCTTGCCGGTGATCACCAAGTCCACGTCGCCCTCGGCGCGCACCGCGGCAGCCAGGATGGAGGCCGTCGTCCACATGTCGCCGCTGACGCCGCTGCTGTCGATCAGCTTGGCCTCGCCGATGCCCATGGCGAGCGCGTGTTTCAGGGCGTCGGTCGCGGTCGAAGCGCCCATGGTGATCGCCACCGAATCGGCGCCGTAGCGGTCGCCCAACTGGATGGCTTCTTCCGCGGCATATTCATCCCAAGGGTTGATGACCATGGTGGCCTTGACCGCGCCACTCTGCACCTCTTGCGCCGAGACCTTGGGCAGCTCGGCGGTATCAGGCGTCTGCTTGATGAGTACGGCTACTTTCACCTTGTCTCTCTCCTATCCACTGAACGAACCATCGGCCGGGCAGGCCATATCATACCCCACTTGCCGCCGAGGCAAGAACCGCATACGCCGCCCGGACGCAGTTTGTCGCTCGCTTCGCCGCCCGCATCCGAGCCTACTCCGCCAGGATCGCCTCGATCGCCGCCAACTCATCGGCGGAGAAGTCCAGGTTGTTCAGCGCCGCCACGTTGTCCTCCACCTGGCTCACGCGGCTTGCGCCGATCAACGCCGACGTCATGCCGGGATGGCGCAGCACCCACGCGATCGCCATCTGCGCCAAGGTCTGGCCGCGGTTCTGCGCGATCTCGTTCAGGCGGCGCACCTGCGACAGCCGCTCTTCGGTGATCTGGTCGCGCTTCAGGAAGCCGTGTGGCTTGGCCGCGCGCGAATCCTCCGGCACGCCGCCCAGGTACTTGTTGGTCAGCAGCCCCTGCGCCAGCGGTGAGAAGGCGATGCAGCCGATGCCCTCCTCCTCCAGCACGTCTAGCAGCCCGTCTTCTACCCAGCGGCGGAACATACTGTAGGACGGCTGGTGGATCAGGCAGGGCGTGCCCAATTCGCGCAAGATGGCCGCGGCCTGCCGCGTCTCTTCCGGCGAATAGGATGAGATGCCCACATAGAGGGCCTTGCCCTGGCGCACGGCGTGGTCCAGCGCAGCCATCGTCTCTTCCAAGGGCGTCTCCGGGTCGGGCCTGTGGCTGTAGAAGATGTCCACATACTCCAGCCCCATGCGTTTCAGGCTTTGGTCGAGGCTGGCGATGAGGTATTTGCGCGAACCCCACTCGCCATAGGGGCCGGGCCACATGTAGTAGCCGGCCTTGGTCGAGATGATCAGTTCGTCGCGATAGGGGGCCAGGTCCTTGCGCAGAATCTGCCCGAACGCCTCCTCCGCCGAGCCGGGAGGCGGGCCATAGTTGTTCGCCAGGTCAATGTGCGTGACGCCCAGGTCGAAGGCGCGCAGCGTCATGGCGCGTGCGTTCTCATAGGTGTCGACGCCGCCGAAATTGTGCCACAACCCCAGCGACACCGCGGGCAGCTTCAAGCCGCTGCGCCCGCTGCGGCGGTATTGCATCTCCTCATATCGCCCTGCTGCCGGTTGCCAGTTCATCTGTTGCTCCCTTCAAAGTGTTGTGAAGCCTGATTTACGCGCCCGCGGCTTGCGCCTTGGCTAAGCTGGCGCGCTTGGCCTCGCGCAGACGCACGTCGTGACGCAGTTCCTTCTTGCGGATGCGCAGCGAAGCGGGCGTCACCTCGAGCAGGTCTTCGCCGCTCAAATACTCCATGGCGTCGTCCAGCGACAGGATGCGCGGGGCCTCGACGCCTTCTAGGTCTCTCTTGGGCTTGTCGCGGAAGTTCGTAAGCTGCTTGGTGCGGCAAACGTTGATCACCAAGTCGTCGTCGCGGATGTGCTGTCCGACCACCTGCCCGGAGTAGACTTCGTCGCCCGGCTGGACGAAGAAGTTCCCGCGCTGCTTTAGGTCCATCAGCGCATACGACGTCACCGAGCCGGTCTCCAGCGCCACCAGCGAACCGCGCCGCGCGACCTCGATGTCGCCCAGGTACGGCTCGTAGTCGCTGAACAGCGTGTGCATCAAGCCGGTGCCGCGTGTGACGTTCAGGAACGGCTGGCGAAAGCCGAGCAGCCCGCGCGTCGGCGCCAGGTATTCGCAGTAGACCGTGCCGCCGTCGCCGTAGCGGATCTGCTCCATACGCGCCCGGCGCTGGCCTAGCATCTCCGTCACTGCGCCCAGATACTCCTCGTGCAGTTCCAAGTAAAGCCGCTCCACCGGCTCCAACAGCCCGCCCGGCCCCTCGCGGAAGATCACCTCCGCCTGACTGACCGCGAACTCGTAGCCCTCGCGGCGCATGGTCTCGATCAGGATGGCGAGATGCAGTTCGCCGCGGCCCGACACGACGAAGTCATTGGCCGCGCCCGTCTCGTGGACGCGCATGGCGACGTTGCGCTCCAACTCCTGCATGAGCCGGGCGCGCAGATGGCGGCTGGTCACGAACTGCCCCTCGCGCCCGGCGAAGGGGCTGTCGTTGACGCTGAACGTCATGCGCACCGTCGGTTCTTCCACCGAAATCGGCGGCAGCGCCTCCGGAAAATCGGGGTCAGCCAGCGTGTCGCCGATGCCCACGTCGGGGATGCCCGCCACGGCTACGATGTTGCCCGCCTCGGCATGGGGCACGTCGACGCGCTTGAGGTCGCGAAAGATGAAGACTTGGCTCACCTTGCCGGGGACGATCTCACCGTCCGGCAGGATCTGCGCCACGGCCTGACCGGCGTGCAGCACGCCGCGACGCAGCCGGCCGATCGCGATCTTGCCCACGTAGCTGCTGTGCTCCAGCGTCGTCACCAGCATCTGCACCGGCCCCTCTCGCTCGACGGTCGGCCCGGGCAAGTGCTCGAGGATCGTGTCGAAGAGCGGGCGCAGATCGTCCGCCAGGTCATCGGGCGCATAGCCGGCCCGCATCTCCAGCGCCTTGGCGTAGATCACGGGGAAGTCGGCCTGCTCCTCGTTGGCGCCCAGGTCTACGAACAAGTCAAAGGTGGCGTTGACCGCGTAGTCGAGCCGCGCCGCCGGCCTGTCCACCTTGTTGATCACGACGATGGCCTTCAGCCCCTTTTCCAACGCCTGGCGCAACACGAAGCGCGTCTGCGGCATGGGGCCTTCCACCGCGTCCACCAGGAGGAGAACGCCGTCCACC
This sequence comes from Chloroflexota bacterium, assembly GCA_030058085.1. Lineage (GTDB taxonomy): Bacteria > Chloroflexota > Anaerolineae > Caldilineales > Caldilineaceae > JASGTU01. The sequence goes on along the minus strand of JASGTU010000028.1, from coordinate 2,945 downwards.
ATGTTCATGATGCGCTCGACTTCGCCGCCGAAGTCGGCGTGCCCCGGCGTATCGACGATGTTGATCGTGACGCCCTCATAGAGGATGCCGGTGTTCTTCGCCAAAATGGTGATGCCCCGTTCCCGCTCCAGGTCGTTCGAGTCGAGCACGCGCTCCATCACCTGCTGATTGCTGCGAAAGACGTTGGTCTGGCGCAACATCCCGTCGACCAGCGTCGTCTTGCCGTGATCCACATGGGCGATGATCGCCACATTGCGGATGTCGGCGCGCACCTCGCTTGCTTTTGTTTTCGCCGCGACTGCCTGTTCCATACCCCTCCGCTAATCCTAGACACAAAACGCCCGGCTCCCTCCTATCGAGGATCCTTTCCCGCTGGCGACGCCTGAATAAAACACGCCGCCGAGAAAGCCAGCCGGGCCGTCAACTCAACTGTAGCGGGCATTATACCGCCATTGCCTGCCTCCGCCCAACAATTCGCCTTCCAAAACCGGAAAAACAACATCCAGGACGCCCGCAGCATCCTGGATGGGGTTGCTTCTGTAGAGTGACGGATTGCTCACGGGATGATCAGCGTCTTGAGCGAAGCCTGCCGCTCGACGTCCTTCGTTTCGGCGGCGAACACCTCTGCGATCTCGTCCAGCCGGTACTTCACCGAGTTCTCGAAGATGATGTCCAAGTTGAAGACGCCGCGCTCCACAGCCCGGTAGGCCTCGCGCATGTTCTCCACCGAGCGCAGCCGCGTGTAGTGCACCGCGTTGAGGTTGCGCACCTCGATGCCGTCTTCGTGGAAGCGGTGGAAGCAGAATTCCTTTACCGGCGCGTAGTTGTCGCCGTACAGCGCCAGCAGGCCGTTGTGGCGCAACATGCCCAGCCCCTGCACGATGCCGATGCCCGTGCCGCCGATGGCCTCGATCGCCACGTCCACGCCCTCGCCGTGCGTCAGTTCCAGCACAGCTTCGACCGGATCGACCTCATTGGCGTTGATCACATGCTCCGCGCCGAGTTGCCGGGCGATCTCCAGCTTGGCTGGCACGACGTCCACGGCAATCACCTTGGACGCACCCGACTTCAGCGCGCCCTGCAGCAGGATGTTGCCGGCGAAGCCGGCCCCGTTGACCGCCACGACATCGCCCAGCTTTACGCCCGCATGGATCGCGGCCCACGCCGCGCAGCCCAACGGCTCGTACAGACAGCCGACCTCGAAGGAAACTCCTTCCGGGATCGGCTGCACATTGGAGATGTCCGTCACCCAGTAGTCGGAAAACGTGGGGTAGATCAAGCTGCCCACGCGGTCGCCCGTGCGCACCTTGCCGCCGCCCACGTACTGGTCGACGCCGGCGCCCATCTCGAGGATGACGCCGCCGCCTTCGTGGCCCAACGGCCCCATCGGATAGGCGTGCGATTTGGCGTCGCCGAGCTTGGTCTCGGGCCCGCCGCGCGCCTCATCTTGGGGTCGCACGGTGATGCCGCGGTAGAAATAGCGTTCCGATCCGCACACCGAGGCCTGGTGCGTCTGGATCAGCACCTGGTTCGGCTTCAACGGCGGCAGCGTCATGCGTTCGATTGTCAGCTTGCCCGGCTCCAGATACACCACACGCGTATCGACCATAATTCGCCGCTCCTTCTTGCTTATTCCGGCTTGCTTGTCTGACATGAATGTAACGCGTCGCCTCTTGCCGGCAGTTACGCCAGCGGGAAGACGATCTGCGTCTGCAACTCCTCCGGCGCAACGCTATCCGGATCGTTGAGGTAAAATTCGTAGGCGGGGCCGGCGGGCTCAACTCCCTGCTCCGCCACCCACTTCATCAGCGCGTCATAGGCCAGGTGAAGCTTGTCGTACTGGCCTACGTGCAAAACCGTGGCCGCGCGCCCGCCCGCGATCTGGCCGGAGCGAAGTTCTCCCTGGGCCGGCAGTGACTTAGCAACCGGAAATCCGATCTCCAGGTTGAGGTCCTGCATATCCATGTTGTAATACGCCACAAACGGCGGCCCGGCAGGCTTTTCCCCCAGCTCCATCAGGTAGCCGTAGACCGCGCCGAAGGCTGCGTCCAGTATCTCCGGCAGCTTGTCGACCGGCGTCCGCGCCAACGTCGATACGGTATACTGCGCCGGTCGATCCTCAACACTGCATTCATAGGCCATGAGTTGTCCTCCGCTTTGTTGGGCTGATCCGAAATCATTCTTGAACGCTGCATCTACGGGGCATTGTACACCTGACCGGCCCGATCTCGCAGCCCGAGCCGGGGAGCGATCCGCCCTTGACAACCCCGCCCGCGCGCTCTACTATGGCGGCGCGGACGGGTCGCAAGAGGCAGGCGCGCGGGCCTAAGGTCCGAAATGGGAGGGTCCAGATGCTCAGAAGAATCGGCTCTCTGGTAGGCACGATTGTTACGGCCGTAGCTCTGATCGCAGCCACCGCGCTGCTTACCCTGTCGTTGCGCGAGACCATCCGCCTGCAAACCCTCTACGCCGCGTCCACGCTCGCCGATACGACCCGCATCGACAGGCTCCGCCGCTGGAGCATAGGCGTCGACCGTGACGCGCTCATTTTCCTCGTCATCATCACAGTTTTGACGGTCCTTGTCTTTCGCTTTTGGCGCAGACGGCTGCGCATCTTCTCTATCGCCCTCATCATTTTTGCGGCGCTGAACCTGACCGCCGCTCGCCATCTGCTGCCCACATGGCTCATCCCCCCGCTGGCCCCGGCGCTGGGGCAGCAATACGTGCACGCCGTGCTGACGGATAACCGCGTGGCCGCGCTAGACCTGAGCGAGCAATCCGAAGTCTGCCTGGCGGCTACGGCTGCCGCCTTCGAGGGCCACAGAGCGCTTCTCCAACGGCGATTGGGCGCAACAGGCGATGCCGCGCAGTTGGAAGACGTGTCGGTCAGATCCGCAACCTGGTTCTATGATCAACCGGTGCAGGGGCGCTATCTTTTCATGCTG
>JASGTU010000027.1 GCA_030058085.1 Chloroflexota bacterium | reverse complement strand
CGGTAGAGCAGGGGGCGAATGTCGCCGCGCCAGGGGATGCCATAGAACTCGCCCTGCCAGTAGACATCCTGCAGGCCGGCTTCGTAGAAGCGATCCTCCAGGTCAGGCCAGTAGAGGTCCTTATAATCGGTGATGGGCATGGGGCCGGCCTTGCCGCCGCCCAGCTTGGAGAAGGAGTAGAGCCAATACATGTCGGCGCAGTCGGGGTGTGCGCCGCCCTGGCTCACGAGCAGCCATGTCTGAGCGGCGTTGGCCCAGTTGATCATCTCGGTCTGCACCTCGATGCCTGACTCCTCGCGGAACTGGTCTGCCTTGCCGCGGGCGAACTCGAGGTAGGGTTCGGGATCCGCATACGTCATGGTCCAATATTGGATCTGTTTGCCGGCGGCATCGGGCGCAGCGCCCTCACCGGACGTAGAGGCCGCAGGCGCGCCGGCTGGAGCGCACGCGGCTAGGGTTGCACCCGCTACGGCCATGCCGGACAAGCGCAGAAATCCACGGCGTGAGAAAGATTTGGACATTCCATTTTCCTCCGGGAATTGTGGTGACGGTTGACAACTGCTTGACAACTGTGGCGCATCGTGTCGTTGAACTGAACGGAACTAGGGTATAACGGACCAACTCGGCCCGCGCCGCGGGCCAAAAAAGTGATGACGGCAACGATCAACTGTTCTTCAAATGCGCTCGCAGAACCCGGTTCAGATATTTGTTATCGTAAGGAACCTAGTCCCCCGAGCTCACGAGCCCTCTGAGTTTATGCGTATGTCGCCGAGTTGCAGGCGGGAGTGGAGAGCGGCTTTGGTCTGACGCTGCACCCGATCGTTGATGGCGCGATGCAGCCACACTACTTTCTCCAGATCGCGGGCGTAATAGGCATCGAGCAGGGTGCGATGATCAGGCACAATCGATGGCACCACTTTAGCGGGGGCATGGTGCAAGCGCCGGTAGATCAACACTTCCCACTGGCCCATGATCTGTTCCCACCACTCGCGCAGGCGGGTGTGAGCGGCACGCTTGATGAAATACTCGTGGAATTGTTTGTCAGAGCAGATTAACTCAACGTACTCCTGCTTGACGATCAGCGCCTCTTGCTGGCGTATAAGCTCTTCGAGGGCGGCGAAATCGTCATCGTCCAGCTGCTGAATGGTGCGTTCGGCGGCCAATGACTCAAGCATGACGCGCAGACTGAATATTTCATCCACATCGGCCTCGGTCGGCAGCCAAACCGTCGTGCGCCGGTTGGCGAGACGCACCACCAAGCGTTCTTCTTCCAGCCGGTGCAGCGCTTCGCGCACCGGGCTGCGGCTGACCTGAAACTGGCCGGCAAGCAGCGGCTCTGAAATCCGTTCTCCAGGGCTAAGCGTTCCCGTAACGATAGCAAGCCGCAGGCGAGAAGTGACGATATCTGTCAGAGTATCGGAATTGCGCAGGATCGGCGCAGCAATAGCCATGTGAGATTGCCTATAGGGGCGGTGGGCAAGTGAATCTGTATGGAGTTTCTGTATACAGAAATCGTATACAGTATAGCGCCGTTGTCGGGGCGTGTCAAGCCCCAATTTTGATCTATTGACGCCTGGCTCATGATGCGCCTATGAAGCAAAGAAACGGAGTTTCTCCAGAGAAACTCCGTTTCTAGCTCGTGCCATTAGAAGCGCAGGCGAAGCATCCTCCGCCGGCATCTTTGCCGGCGATCGCGGGGCGCCGCCCCTACTGCCGTTTGTAGGCGCGGTAGCCGAGCGTCAGGTACTCGATGGCCCCGTCCGGTCCGGCAATAAATTCCACGTCGGCCGGCGCAGACATCCCCGGGCCGAACAGCGTAAAGCGGTCGTCGCCCAACGGCGTGAGGGACAACTCGGCGCCCGGCAGCACAAGGACCAGTTGCCCGTCGTTGATACGAACCTCCAGCTCTTCCTCCGCCACCTGCGCATAGGCGCCGGCGTAGCGCTTCAGTTCCGCCTGGCTGAGCGCGATGGGCTCGTCGTCCTCCTCCGGCTCTGCGCTCGGCTCCAGCGGCAGCAGCAGCTCCATGGCGCGGTCCGCCGTCTTCTCGAAGGCGGCGCCGTCTTTGTTGGCAAGGATGATCACGCCGAAACCGTGGTCCGGCGCCAGCCGGAAGAGCGAGCTGAAGCCTTCGATGGCTCCTCCGTGCTCGACGATGCGGACGCCGCGCAGCTCGCGCAGCATCAGGCCGTAGCCGTAGGCGGCGCCCTCCCCCATCCTGCTGTGCGGCGACGACATCAGTTCGACGGCCTCCGCCGGGATCGCCTGATGGCCGCCCAGCGTCCCGCCGCTGCTCAGGGCGATGGCGAAGCGGGCCAAGTCGTCCACGTTCGTGATCAGGAAGCCGGCGGGCCAATAGCCGGCGTTGTCGGAATAGGGCCTCACCACCTGGATGGCGCCGCCGGCTACGGCGCTATGCCCCTGGCTGAGGGGGAAGGTCATGGCCTGCGTGGGCTGGAAGGTCGAATGCGCCATTCCCAGCGGCTGGAGGACCAGTTGCTCGATCAGCTCGTCATAGGGCGCGCCGGCGGCCTCCTGCAGCAGCAGGCCGGCCAGGGCAATGCCGGGGTTGGCATAGGAGAAGACTTCGCCCGGCTGCGTGAACAGGTGCGAATCGGCCGTCCAACTGCGGGCCGTCTCGCCCAGGGCAGAGGGGTCGTGCGGGCCATAGCTGGGCCCTTCGTCCTTGAACCCTGCCGTATGGCTGAGCAGTTGCGCGCCGGTGAGCTCGGCAAGCGCCGGGTCGAGCCCGTCGACGGCGTCGCCGATGGGCGCGTGCAGGTCGACGATGCCCTCGCCGGCCGCGATCGACAAGGCCAGGGCGGTAAGCGACTTGGTGGTGGAGCCGATGCGGAAGAGCATATCGGGCGTGAGGGGCTGCCCGGTCTCGACGCTGGCCACGCCGAACGCCTTACGATAGAGCACGCGGCCGTCCATGACGACGACGATGGCCGCGCCGGGGGCGCGCAGCTCCTCCATCTCCTGCTCCAGCGTCGCGTCGAGGGCCTTGAGCGCGGCGGCTTCCTGCGGCGTCGCGTCCAGCAGTTCGATCTGGGGAACCTCGGCGGCGCGCGCCAGGCGGAACGTCCCGTCGACGCCCGCTTGCGTGAAGTCGCCCTCGATGGCGCCGTCCTCCTGCAGCGCGCCGTCGAAGGTTGCCAGGCGCGGGCCTTCGAACAGCTCGAAATGGAGGGCGCCGCCCTCGAAGCGCAGGGCCGAGGCGGGCAGACCCGTGGCGGCCTGTTGCGGGATGTCCGCGGCGGCGCTGAGTGCGCCGTCTTGCTCGTCGAAGGTGACGACGAGCGTCAGGACGACATTCTGAAAGGAGAGTTCGCCTTCCCAGCGCCCGGTCAGGGGCTCGGCGGCGGGCGTCTGAGCCTGCGCCGGGAGGGCCGCGGGCAGCAGGAGGATCAGCGCCAGGATCAGCGC
>JASGTU010000026.1 GCA_030058085.1 Chloroflexota bacterium | reverse complement strand
TCTGCTCGAACTCTTCCCACGTCCAGTCTGGGCGGGGCGCCTCGATGCCGGCCTGTTCAAACGCATCCAGGTCAATCGTGATGGCCTGGGAGTTGGTGCCCAGGTTGACGGCGTAGAGCTTGCCGTCAATGCGTCCGCCCGCCAGCTCGCTGTCGGACACGTTGCTGAAGTCCAGCGTGCCGTCGGCGATAAAGTCATCCAGGGGCATGAGCAGCCCGCGGGCCGACCATACGCCGATCCAGGCGAAGACCAGCTGCATGATGTCGGGCAGGTTGCCGCCAGCCGCCTGGGTCGACATCTTGGTCAGGTGATCGTTGAACCCGCCGAACTCGTAGACGATGTCGATGTTGGGGTGCAATTCCTCGAACATCTCGATGACCTTGATGGTGCGGTCATGTCGGTCCTGCGAACCCCACCAGGCGATGCGCAGTTCGATCTGCTCTTCGCCCTCGGGCGCGGCGGCTTCCTCGCCGGCGGCGGGTGCAGCCGGGGCGGAAGGCGCTGCCGCCGGCGCGCACGCCGAAACAAGCAGGACGAGTACAAACAGCAGCGAAAGAGTTGTCGTCAAACGTCGGTACATGCTTGCCTCCTAAATTGCTAGGTGAACGGAAAGTGAGGAACGACGCGGGCCGAACGCCCAGAAAATATGCTGCGGCGACACGAGATCAGCGGTCGCCGCGAAGCACAGAGCGACCCTGAGAATACCGATTCTCCCCCTTGAACTCTGTGTGGCGGCGGCTAGAACTTGGATAGCGATGCAATCGACAAGACGAACGGTTCTCGGGGCAATCCGCAAGAATATCGTCGAGTGTGCTGCGTTGAAGGTTAATGCTAGATAGTCTGCTATCGCCAAACTTGGCGACCGATCTGGGTCGGATCGGTAGGGTGAGTATAACGCAGGCGATGGGGCAGGCGCAACTTCATTACAGAGATGGGGCGCCCCAGAATTCGGGCATACTTGTCGCGCCCGCTTGTGCGCCGCGGCCGGCGGCAGGGATGCCCGCCGCTATGACGCAGCGCCGCTCATTCACGAGGCAAGTGCAACAGACTGACGCACGGCAATCTGCCGCGAATTGCACGAATGAACCGAATGTGGAGCAATTTGCTTCGTACAATTCGCGGCAAAAGATCGCCTCTGTCGCAAGTGAGCGCGCTTAGTGGTTTGATCGCTAAATGCGCACGATGTCATGTTGAGCGGAGCGAAACATCTCTACCTCTGGCACAACGAGATTCTTCACTCCGTTCAGAATGACAAGCACTTGGCGATCAAACCACTTTAGTAGGCGTCCTCGATGCGGACGACGCGGCCGGGCGCACGCAGGCCGATGTAGACCGTGTTGCGCTTGCCGTCCACCGCGGCGGGGAACGGGTCGTCCAGCACGGGGATCGTCGCCAGCGCAGCGTTACTGCCGCCGTCGATCACGCTGACGCTGCCGGCCCCGGTGTTGGCGTTGAAGACGTTGCCCGTAACGGGGTTGACGACGACGCCGTCGCCGCCCACGTCTGGGTCGTTCAGCGCGCCGCCGCTGGGTACGGGGGTGTGCGTCACCCGCCCCCACGGGCTGAAGGCGTGCGGCTCCCAGATGTCTACGAACCAGTTGCCGTCCTTGTCGCCGTAGGGAGCATAGAGCTTGCCGGAAGAAGCGTTGTAGGCCAGGCCGAAGAGCCGGGTGCGGTCCTCCAGCTTACCTGTGCCCGGTTGCGAAATCCAGGCTCCGTTGAGGTTGCGCAGCAGCGAGAAGCTGACCGAGTCGGCGTGGCTGACGTAGACGTAGTTGCGCACCGGGTCCGCGGCGATGCCCCACGGCCCGGATCCGCCGGCGTCGATCAGCGTCGCCGGCCCTAAGCCCCGGATCACTGCGATCTTGCTGTCCCCGCGCACCACGACGAAGACGGTATCGAGCGCTTCGAGGATCGCCATGCGGCCGGGGTTGGCGCCGACGGGGATGGGATCGCCGAGCGGGGCGAGGGTGCCGGCGTCGTAGATGCGCACGTCGCCGCTGTCGTAGTTGCTGACGTAGACGCGGTTGGTCGTCTCGTTGACGACCACGCCCCACGGCTGCGCGCCGGTATCGGCGCGGGCGACGATCTCGAAGGTGAAGGTGTCGACCTTCAGCAGTTGGCCGGCGCTTCCGTTCACATCACGTGCGGCGACATAGAGCGCGCCGGTCTCCTCGTGCACGTCCATGCCCTTGATGCGGCCTTCGAGCGGGCAACCGTCCGGCGGAGGGCAGGGTTCGGGCGGCGTGTAGGAGAAGATGATCGGGAAGTAGAGGAAGAATTCGCCCTGTCCGAAATAGTGGCTGGGGTCGCCGGCTTGCACGGGGTCGCCTAGCGTAGTGACGCCGGTCGCCATGCCCAGGTTGGCGTACTGCCCTTCGACGGCGGCGCCTACAGCCTGGAATAGCCACTGTTCGCCCGGCTCCAGCAGGGAATTGCCGTTGCTGTCGCCGCTAACGTATACCGGCGTTACGCCGGACACGCTGTCGGTCACGACGACGTTGGCGACGGTCACCTGCCCGGTCACGGAGACGGCGTAGGTCCAGGTCACCGGGTCGCCGGGGATAAGGATCGGGCCGGGCGGGTCGTCGGCGTCGAAGCCATTGGTGGCTTTTTCTAACGCCAGCACGTTGAGGGGCGTTTCCGCCTCGACGGTGACGGTCTCGCCGAGCGCGGTCACAAAGCCCGTGTTCTTCATACGGCCCGTCTCGCCCAGATAGGGGTCGTCGATCCTGGCCTGGAAGGTGACGGTGAAGACGCCGTTGACGGGCAGGTCGCCCAGAAGCGCGCCGCCCTCGTCGAGCGGGAAGGGCGTGCCGCCTGCGTCGTCGGGGAGGGGCGCGGGGCCGCTGCCGTCGTCGAATTCGGTCGTGCTGATGACGTAGGTCACGCCGAGCGGGAGCGTGTCGCTCAGGATCACCTGCTCCACGGTGACGCGGCTGGTGTTGTGGATGGTGACGGCGTAGAGCAGCGTGTCGCCCGGCCCGGCAAGGCCGTCGCCGCCGGCGTCTGTGGCAAGGGCGGCGGTCTTCTGTGCAGTGAAAGCGGCGGCGGGCGGGGCGGCTGTGCCCAGATCCAACCCGGGTTCGCCGGGCGTGGCGACTCCGGGCGCCTGGCCCCAAGCCGCGGCTAGCTTGGCGCTGGGCGGCTGGCCCCCGGCGGGATCGCACACGTAGAGCAGCGCGCCGGTCTGGTCTCCGTCCGGGTCGAAGACGCGTGCGCTTTCGAATTCGTCGAGCGTGAGCAGCACGTCGTAGTAGAAGCCGTTGCCGTCGTCCAGGCCCGGGGTGTTGTCGCCGTTGAAGTCTACGCAGATATTGACCGGCCCTGTGGCGCCGGCGTCATGCACGGGCATCACCCAGATGGGGCTGCCGTTCTCGCCGGGGTTGAGGTCGCTGGTCGGGTCGCGGCCTGCGCCCCAGCCGATCAGCGTCTGGCGGGAGAGCAGCCGTTCGGGGATGAGGGAGAAGCCCCAGTCCGAATCCATGTTGCGGTCATTGCCCGTGTCGACGGCGACGATGGCCTGGAAGGGGCTGCCGTCGCCGGTGAAGAAATGCGCGCCGGAGTCGACCGGCATGGTCACGCTGATGACCGCGCCTGCGGGGATGTTGACGGCGGGCTGCGCGCCGGCGACATTTTCGTGCTGGACGGTGAGCGGCTCTGTCAGGCTGGGATTGTGGAGAAAGACGGTGGTCTCCGTCATGACAGCGGAGGCGTCGGGCATCTTGCCGACCGGGTTGTAGTAGCTGTCGCTCCACAGTTCGCTGGGGAAGAGCGTCAGCCAGCGCGATTCATAGTTCTCGCAGCGCTCGCCGGTGATGAGCGCAACCTGCACCGGCGCGCTGGCGTCGACGGTGGCGCCGGTCAAGACGCCCTCTACCAGGAGCGCTTCGCCCTCGTCGAGAACCACAGGCGGATCGGGCGCGCCGTCGGCATCAGGGTCGACGGTCACGGCGGTGTTGTCGCTGCCGGCCATGATCGCCAGGGCTGCGTAGGTGAAGAGGTTGTTGACTGAGCTATTGAGCGCGGGGTCTTCGCCCACCGGCGCTGTGTAGTGCACGCCCCACTTGTCAACCGGATAGACCTCTAGAGCGCCGGCTAGCCGCGTATCCGGGCCGGTAGCCCAAGCCGAGCGGGTAACGGCGATGGCGCGCGTGGCGGTGATCTTGTCGCCGCCGTCGAAGTCGACGACGCTCTGCCGGGAGGCCGGGTCTACCGGGGATTGCAGGACGATGACCGTGCCGCTGTGCAGCACGTCGCCGGGGATGCCGGGCGGCGCGCCGTTGCTCGCATCGCCGTCGCCCCAGACCTGCGTAGTCGCCTGGGCGGGGTTGGACGGGTCAGGCTCAAAGCCGTCCTCCCAGTGGTCATAGGTTATGACGGTCCCGTCTGCGATCACCGAGATCGAGAGGTAGGTATAGACCGGCGCGGCGGGGCTTTGGTTGCCGGTCGGGGTGTCGCCGCAAACATCGTAGCCGGGGTAGAGCGTCTGCAAGGCGGCGAGGGCCTGGTCTTCGGGCACGGGCACGTAATAGGTCTGTGAGGGCGGCCCGGCGGCGAGGACATGACTGGTGAGAAGCAAAGTTAAGAGGATGCCGGCAACCAAAGCTCCGACTAGACGGCCGGCGACAGATCGCCGCCGGCGCTGGGGGCTGAGCGGACTGCTAATTGACCACATTTCTGCCTCCTGATGTTGCGCACCGGCTGAATGCCACAGGTGCAACGCCGGCGACATGGCGCTGGGTTAGGCCGGATCGATTGTGTGCGAGTACAGGCGCGTTGTCTCCAGTATACACGAGGCCGGGCGCGCTGTCGATGGACTTCTGTCGGAGCGATCCCGCCGCGCCCGCTGTTTCTTCGGCGCGCCTTGCGATCCCTAAATCTGTGCAGAAGAATATGCACCCAATTTCGGGCTATTGCTGCAGATTATTCGCCATTTCCTGGGAGTTGTGCGATAGTGTTGAGAAACAGGAGGAATCCATGATAGGATATTCGCAAGGCAGCGAGTTGGACGAATTGGACCTTGCCATCTTGCGTACGCTGCAGGATGACGGGCGCATCAGCAACGCCGACCTGGCGCAGCGCATCAACCTGTCGCCGCCCGCCACCCATGCACGCGTCCGCCGCCTGACCGAGCGCGGCTATATCCGCGGCTACGTGGCGCTGCTCGACAAGGCTAAGCTTGGCTATGACATGACCTGTTTCATCAGCGTCAGCCTGCAGATGCACCAGGTAGAGGGGCTGGAAGCCTTTCGCGCCAGCGTGCGCCAGTTTCCCGAGGTGTTGGAATGCCATCACGTCACCGGCGAGTTCGATTTTCTGCTCAAGGCGGTGGTGCGCAACCGGCAGGACCTGGAGCGCTTCGTGGTCAACCGGCTGACGCCCATCCCCGGCGTGGCGCGCATCAACACCAGCCTGGCGCTGTCCGAAACCAAGTCCACAACCGCATTGCCCCTGCCCGCAAATTCGCCGCACGGAGATTGAGCGTCTGCGCCGGTCTCCGCGCCCACAGCAAGGAGACCGCGCATGTCTGACGTATTCCCCAAGACGATGGGCCAGCAGTTTGGCCGGCGTTCCTGGGCCGAACCCTGGAAGATCAAGATGGTCGAGCCGATCCATATGATCGACCGCGAGGCGCGCGCCGCCGCGCTGACCGAGGCGGGCTACAACACGTTCCTTCTGCGCTCGGAGGATGTCTACATCGACCTGCTGACCGACAGCGGCACCAACGCCATGAGTGACCGGCAGTGGGCGGGCATGATGTCGGGCGACGAGGCCTATGCGGGCAGCCGCAACTTCTACCGCCTGGAAGCCGCCATCCGGCAATACTACGGCTACCGCTACGTCGTGCCCACGCACCAGGGGCGCGGGGCCGAACACCTGATCAGCAAGGCCGCCATTCAGCCCGGCCAGTACGTGCCCGGCAATATGTATTTCACCACGACGCGCCTGCACCAAGAGCTGGCAGGCGCCACGTTCGTGGACGTGATCGTCGACGAGGCCCATGACCCGGCCGGCACGCACCCCTTCAAGGGTGACGTCGACCTGGACAAGCTGCAAGCGCTGATCGACCGCGTGGGCGCGGAGCAGATCGCCTACGTCAGCCTGGCGGGCACGGTCAACATGGCGGGCGGGCAGCCGGTGAGCATGGCGAACGTGCGCGCCCTGCGCCAACTGTGCGACCGCTATGGCATCCGCATCTATCTGGATGCGACGCGCATGGCCGAGAATAGCTTCTTCATCCAGGAGCGGGAGGAGGGCTATGCGAACAAGCCCATCGCCGCCATCCTCAAGGAGTTCTGCAGCTATACCGACGGCGCATGGATGAGCGCCAAGAAGGACAGCCTGGTCAACATCGGCGGCTGGCT
>JASGTU010000025.1 GCA_030058085.1 Chloroflexota bacterium | reverse complement strand
GCCTACCGCATGCCTCTCAACCGGGAAAAAGGCGATCTGCGCCAGATCGTCGCAGAATCCGCCAATATGATCCGGGGCATGGTCGAGGCCAAACAACTGGCGCTGAATTTGGAACTGCCTCCGCAGCCGGTTCCTCTCTTTGTAGACATTACTCGAATCCGACAAGCGCTGCTCAATTTGCTGAACAACGCAGCGCGATATACGGAGACAGGCGACATTACCGTACGCCTTACGGTCGGAGAGGATAGAGCGGAAGTGACGGTGACGGACACCGGCGCCGGGATCAATCCGGAAGAGCTAGAGCGGTTATTCGAGGAGTTCTACCAGGTTAACGACTCAATCCGGCGCGAGCATGGCGGAACCGGATTAGGATTGGCGATCAGCAAGCGGTTCGTGGAGCTGCACGGGGGGCGGATATGGGCGAATAGCGCGGTCGGTCGCGGCAGCACTTTCGGCTTCTGGCTGCCGATCGACCCGCTGCCGCGGCAACCGATGCAAGAACCAGCCTCGGTCAGGCGCATCGTCGATCTTGAAGGCGCCCGGGAACGCGTGCTGATTGTGCTGCACGACGATGCCGCCACAGCCGTCATGCTCCAGCGCCGGCTTGACACGTACGCCGTGAAGGCGGTCCGGTCCGCCGACGAGATGGTCCAGGCTGCAGCTCGGCTGCGTCCCACCGCGATCCTGACGGACGCAAAGCGAAGAGAGGAGGCGGAAGCCGCCATGACAGCAGGTCTATGCGGCGATATTCCTCTGATCAGTTGCCCGCTTCCCTCACCGCCCAAGATGGCGAAACAGTTACAGACAGCCGACTACCTGCTGAAGCCGGTGACGCGCAACGCACTACAGCAAGCGCTGTCCCGGCTGCCCGTCCTCTCGAAGGTGCTAATTGCTGACGACGACCCGGCGATGGTGCGTCTCTTGGCGCGCATGGTGCAGAACGAGTATGCGGAGGCGCGCATCCTGCAAGCGCGCAACGGCCAATCCGCGCTCCAGATCGCGCGCCGCCAGCAGCCGGACCTGCTCTTGCTCGATTTAAAGATGCCAGGGCTGGACGGGTTGGGCGTATTAGAGCAACTGCGCGCGGAACCTCAGTTAGCCGGCATGTCCGTGATCATCATCACAGCGACTGAACTAGCGGAACAGGCGGTGCAATCCAGCGGGCAACTGACGGTCACCGTCCGCCGGCCATTGACAAACAGCGAATGGATGAAGATGTTGCAAGGCGTTACGGCTGCACTGCGTCCGGTCTCGGATCAAGACGAATCCAGCGCGCCAGCATTTTCAAATATGCCTCTTGGCTGACCGGCTTGCCCAGGTAATCGTCGGCGCCGAGCGAGAGCGCAAGTTCCGGCTCATTGAGAATTGAGCAAACTACGACCGGGATCGGCGCGGTTGAAGGATCGGATTTGAGCGTCTGAAGAATTTCCCACCCGTCCCGATGCGGCAGCATAACGTCCAGCAAGATTAGGCGAGGGGTGACGTGTTCCAGGACGTCGAAGGCTTGATCGGCATTGCCGGCGCTGACGATCTCAATCGCATAGGACTTAGCGTAGCGCTGAAACAGGCGGGGAACATCGGGCATGTCGTCGATCACCAGGATGTGTTGCGGGCCTGCCTGCGGAATCCTGATGGTGATGCGCCAGCCTTCGTCCGTCGCACTTCGTTCGATCCGAATGCCCTGCATATCAAACAACCGCATCGCCACGTCTAGGCCGATTCCTTGGCGGTCAGTCTCGTCGCGACGGGCTGCGGGCCGCGCGGCTGCTGGCCGCGCATAGAGGTTCAGGAGGGCTTCGGCGTGTGCCTCGGTGGCCTCAAGCGTCAACGTCTGCCCAGCCGTATTGTCGAGCATGTTGCTCAGCAGATTGATCAGCGCCTGGCGCAGCAACGTCCGGTCGGCGTAGACGAACAGCGGCGAGTGGGGAGCCGCCAGCCTGATCTCTGCGCCGATCCGGCGGCAGAATAGCTGCAAGTCCTTGACAATCGTCGCCAAGACGGCGCCTAGGTCAATAACCTCGGCTTGGGCGTAGGCGCCTAAATGGTCTACTGCCGCCTTGGCTAAGACGCGGCGGTCTGTCGTCTCGCCCATCTCTGCTTCGAAAGGGGCATCCAGGGACGAATCTAGGCAAAAACGGTCAACCAGCAAGCTGGCAATGGCCTCCATTCCCTCGCGGATTTTGCGGTAGGTCTGGCGGGGACTCAACGCCAACATCTCGGCAATCTGTTCCAGACTTAATCCGTCAAGATAGCGGTAATGCACGGCGTGATAACAGTCGGTGGTGTCGGGCGAAGCGCTCGCGCTTTCCGGAGGACGCAGTTGCTCCAGAGCATCCAGCAGAATATGTCTCAACTTCTGTGAGCGGTTCACGAGATTCAGATCATCCGTTTCGACCAGGGCTTCTGCAAGAGGGTGTTTTTGCAGATGAGCCGGATCGTACAGATGGGTATAAGCGTCACGAACCAGATTGACGAATTCTTCGTGTGTCATGGTTGATCCAGAAATACTCAGGGGCGTCGGGCGGAGATTGTCTGGCAGTCGCCTCGAAGGACGGCGCGTACTATATCGGGTATACCATCCCTTGCCCGCAACCGCAATTGTCAGCCGGCGGCAACGCGGCGCACTGATGACAAATCCTGGCAATGCAATGTCACAAAATGCGTTGACATACGCCTATCCCCTTGCGATACTGGAATTGGCGACTCGACCGACCCAAAGAGCCCATGCCTGGTCGAACGCCATGACTCTCTCATGCCCATGTTTATTACACCCTATGAATCTTACCGTTAAGCGGCCGGCGATCCTGCATATGCCGGCTGCAGTTGTAGCAGCCGTTGTGCGAATCGTGCCAATACATGCTGAGTAGAAAGGGGCATTTCATGCGCGTACGAAAAGAGATCTCGCGGCGTTCGTTCCTTCAATGGGCCGGGATGGGTGCTACAGTCGCCTACCTGGCAGCCTGTGCGCCGGCCGCGTCACCTGCTGATTCCGCGGCCGCAGAATCCGGAAGTGCTGAGGCAACCGAGATCGTGTTGACCCATTGGGGCGGCGAAGCCGAAGCCAGCTACATGTTGGAAACAGCCGCCCGGTTCATGGAAACCGAGCCCGGCATCAAGGTGGAAGTGATCCACTTCCCCGACAACTACGATGAGAAGTTGTTGACGATGATTGCCGGCGGCACGCCGCCGGACGTACAAATGACGCTGCGCTTCACCTACTTTAGCTTTGTGGCGAAGGGCGTCGCCATCAATCTGCAACCCTATCTCGACGCCATGGATTTCGAACCGGAAAAGTACTATGACGTAGCGCTGCGCCCCTACACATTCCGCGGGAATCTATACGGCCTGCCGCGCGAAATCGACGACTGGGTGGTCTTCTACAACAAGAACCTCTTCGACGAAGCCGGCGTAGCATACCCGACCGCCGAGTGGACCTGGGATGATTTGGTCGAAAATGCCAAACTGCTAACCAAACGAGACGCGGCCGGCAGGGCGGAGCAGTTCGGCTATGGGTTTGCACACCTAAGCGGGGCCAAAGCCTACGACTGCTTCGTGTATCAGGCGGGCGGGCGCATGGTCGACAACGAAGATGATCCCGCCGAGTTCGTGATGGCCGAACCCGCCGCCATCGAGGGCGTGCAGTTCATGGCGGACTTGGCTAACGTGCACGGCGTCATGCCGTCGCCGCGCGAACGGACTGACTTGGGTCAGGTCAACGACCTCTTTGCCAGCGGCAAGATCGCCATGCGCTACGGCGAATTCTGGAGCAGCGTGCAATTTCTGGAAATCCAAGACTTCGAGTGGGACATCGCCGAACCGGCGCGCGGCGTGAATCAGGCAACTTGGGTAGGCGGCGCGTGCTACACCGTCAACTCCGGAACCAAGACGCCAGAAGAGGCCGTCAAGCTGTCTCTCTTCGGCTCCGGCCCTGAAGGGTCGAAGATCGTCGCCGCCGCACGCGCGGGCGTGCCTCCCATTAAGGAAATTGCAGAATCGCCAACATTCCTTGACGTCACGCCGCCCGAACACATCGAGGCGGCGGCGGATGTGTTCGCCTACGGCGTGCAACCGCCCATGTCGCCGACCTTCCCCGAATGGTTCAGGACGCTCAACGCGGCGCTTGACCCTGTATGGGTCGGCGAACAGACGGCCGAGGAGGCGCTAACAAAGGTCTCCGCAGAGGTGCAAGCGCTGCTCGACGAAGGCCGCGAGATGTTGGAGAACATCTAGCTCTACTAAGCTATGCTATAAGTGGTGATTGGGGTATGTCTTCCGGAAAGTTGTTCAACCAGCTTTCCGGAAGACAACACCCGAAGAATCGGGCCATGCAAAGCGCAGCCCTATGGAAGGAGACGCCGTGGCAGTTCGTGCTAGCATCGCCTCTCGCTTGAACCTGCCTGCTGGCAGGCTGGCGCGACGCGAGGCGCTTGTCGGCGTGCTGTTGGTCATGCCGTGGTTCGTGGGATTTTTGATCTTTCTGCTTGGCCCAATGCTGGTTTCAGTCTATCTGTCCTTCACAGACTGGGACCTGCTGACCCCTGCCAAGTTCGTAGGGCTTAAAAATTACCGCAAAATGATCTTCGAAGACCCGCTGATCAAGCAGGCGCTCAAGGTGACCACAATCTACGCCTTCAGCGCCGTGCCTTTGCGCGTCGTCGGAGGGCTGTTGTTAGCGGTGCTGCTCAACCAGAATATCAAGCTGAAATCGTTCATCCGTACAGTCTTCTACCTGCCGTCGGTCGTCTCCGGCGTGGCCGTTGCCATGCTCTGGTTGTGGATATTCAACAGCGACTTTGGGCTGCTGAACCTTATTCTGAATCTATTCGGCATTCCCGGGCCGGCCTGGCTTTCCGACACGCGTTACGTGTTGGCGGCGTTTGTCATCATGAGCCTGTGGGGTGTAGGCGGGTCGATGGTAATCTACCTTGCCGGCCTCCAGGGCGTCCCCACAGACCTCTACGAGGCGGCGGAGGTAGACGGGGCGAACAGCTTGACGCGCTTCTGGTATATCACCCTCCCCATGATCTCCCCGGTGATATTTTTCAACTTGGTTATGAGCATTATCGCCGCGCTGCAGATCTTCAACCAGGCCTATATCATGACCCAAGGCGGGCCGCAAAACGCCAGCATGTTCATGATGCTCTATCTCTATTTTAACGCCTTTGAATACTTCAAGATGGGCTATGCATCGGCGCTGGCCTGGCTGATCTTCTTTTATATCTTAGCATTGACCCTCTTGGTCTTCCGTTCATCGTCGCATTGGGTGTTCTATACCGGCTCCGTACGCGGGAAGTAGAGCGAATATGAAGTTTGACGGCATAGCAAAGAATACCGGACTAGAGGCGTCTCGCCGCATGGCGGCGCCGTCTCTCTGGACCAGCAAGCGTTGGCAAGGACGCTTGAGCCTTGTCCTGACCTACGCGCTTTTGCTCTTCTTCGGCGCTTTGGTCACGTTGCCTTTTTTGTGGATGCTCTCGACATCGCTCAAGCAAATGGACGACATATTCTTGTTCCCGCCGAAGTGGATCCCGGATCCCATTGTCTGGAGCAATTATCCCAGAGCGCTGAGCAAGGTCCCCTTCCTGCTCTTCTTCAAGAACACCTTTATCGTCACCTTCTTTGCCATCATCGGCACGTTGTTGTCGGCCAGTCTGGTCGCCTATTCTTTCGCCCGTCTGCGTTGGCCGGGCCGCGACATCTGTTTCTTCATCGTACTGACCACTCTGATGCTGCCGCACCAGGTGACTCTGATCCCGCAGTTCATCATCTTCCGAGAACTAAACTGGATCGACACCCTATTGCCGCTGATCGTGCCTTGGTTCTTTGGCGGCGGCGCGTTCAACATTTTTCTGCTCCGGCAGTTTTTTATCACGATACCGGAGGAACTGGACGACGCCGCGCGGATAGACGGCTGTAGTTACCTCGGCATCTACGCGCGCATCATCATCCCTATGTCCAGGCCCGTGCTCGCAGCGGTTGCCATCTTCGCCTTTCAGAACCACTGGAATGAGTTTCTGCTGCCGTTGATTTACATACACAGCCGTTCTCGCTACACATTAGCCCTCGGCCTGCGTCTGTTCCAGGAGCAATATTGGGTGGACTGGAGCGGTCTGATGGCGGCATCCACGGTCATCATGCTGCCTGTTTTGTTGGTCTTCTACTTTGCACAGCGCTACTTCATTCAAGGCATAGTCTTTACCGGAGTCAAAGGCTAGACCACGCGCATAACGGAATCAGGAGGCTCTCCCCCATGTCGTCTCAACCCAACATCCTCATTTTAATGGTCGATCAACTGCGCTATGACGCCTGCGGCTGCTTCGGCAGCACAGTCTGCCAGACGCCGAACTTGGATCGCCTCGCCAGGGAAGGCATGGGCTTCACCAATGCCTTTGCGTCGGTTCCGCTCTGTACACCGACGCGGGCGTCTTTCTGGTCCGGCCTGTGGCCGTCCCACCACGGCGTCTTGATCAACACACACTGGCGGAAACCCGTGACCAAGCAACGGCTGGACCGGTCTGTACCCATATTGAGTGAGATTCTCAAGAAGAGCGGCTACCAGACGGCCCATTTCGGCAAGTGGCATGTCGGTCCCGACTCTGAAATGTCCGAGCGCGGCTTTGATCATGTTGTGACGCGCACGGATTTTCAGACCCGCCTCCAGTCCGAAGGCAAAAAGTTCGAGCTGCGAGACCTGATCACGCGCGATTACATCATCAAGGATTACCCCTTTGCCGGCGTCACCTCGGCTGAAGGCGAGGACTTCTTCGAGATTTGGCTCTGCCGCCGCGCCGAAGAATGGCTGCGCAGCCACGCGTCTTCCGACCAACCCTTCTTCTGCGTGGTGTCGACGCCTGGCCCGCACCCCGGATACGTCGTGCCGGAAAGCTATGCGGCGCGTTATGACCCGGCGCAGATGCCGTTGTGGCCCAATGTCCGCGATGACCTGCGTGATAAGCCGGCTGTACACAGGCTGTATCGCGACGTCATCGCCCAATGCGGCGACTTGAGCGATGACGAATGGCGCACGTGCATCGCCCGCTACTATGCGTTCGTCTCGCTGATCGACGAAGAATACGGGCGTCTGTTGGCCTTGTTGGACGAACTAGGCTTGAGCGAAAACACGTTGGTGCTCTTTGTCTCTGATCACGGCGATCTCATCGGCGCACACCAACTCTTCGACAAAGGCCCCATGATGTATGACGAGCAACTGCACATTCCGCTCGTCGTACGTTGGCCCGGCATCGTGCCGAACGGGGAGCAATGCGACGCCATGATCACTTTCCTGGACCTGATGCCGACACTGGTCGAAGCCGCCGGTCTCAGCTTGCCGCACCCCGTAGATGGGCGCAGTTTGCTGCCGTTCTTACACGGAGAGACTATCGCCGGCTGGCCGGACGACATATACCTCCAATATAACGGCGAAGGCATATCACTCTATAGCGTGCGCGCGGTGCGCAGCCGGCGATATAAGTATGTGTACTATCCCTACGATCAGGACGAACTCTACGACGAGGAGAAAGACCCGTGGGAAATGCATAACTTGGCGAACGAACCGGAGGCGGGGCCGATTCTGGCGGAGATGAAGGAGCGCATGGTGCGCTGGATGGAGCGCGCCGAGGACGTCATGGTCGACTGGAACGTAAACCTTACCCCCAAGCGCCGCGCCATCTGATTGCGCACGCCAAAGCAGGAGATGAATGATGAACACGGTGCGCGAGCTGGTCATCAGCGGCAAGCAAGAAGTGGCTTTTCGAGAGGTGGAGCGCAGGGCGTTACAGCCGCATGAGGTGCGCGTGCGCAGCCTTTTCGGCGCAGCCAAGCACGGCACGGAGATGGCGTTCTTCAAGGGCTATGCGGCGCCGCGCGGCGGTTACGACGCCGAATATCGCGTCTATAGGGGCGAGCGCGAGGGGGTGCATTACCCGTTCCCCGCGGGCAATATATGCGTGGGCGAGGTGATCGAGGCCGGCCCGGCGGTGACGCGCCTGCGCCTGGGCGACCGGGTGTTTAACTACGGCTCCTTCTGCCAGGAGCACGTCTGGCCGGAAAGCGTGCGCACGCTGCCGGAGGGGACGCCCTGGCAGGCGGCTGTCTGTCTGGACCCGGCGGACTTTGCCCTGGGCGCGGTGCGCGACGGACATGTGCGCA
>JASGTU010000024.1 GCA_030058085.1 Chloroflexota bacterium | reverse complement strand
CGGATTCAGGTTGGCAAACTGCCGATCGGCGCCGCCATAGAAGCCGTACATCGTTCTGTTGAAGAGCAACTCGACCGAGCCGGCGATGGGCATGTCGCGGTAATAGACCACGAAGAACTGCGCCATTTGTCGCGGACGCAAGACCTCGAAGAGCGCCTGGAAGAGCGAGAAATCCGCCAACGGAATGCGGGCATGGTCGTAGGTCATGCGCAGAAGCGAGTAGATTTCGCTCAGTTGTTTGGAAGTGCCTGCCTCGACGACCGCCAGGTCCTCATGTTTCTGTGCTCGCCGGATGTGTTTTCGTGCGCTCTTGCTCATCCTCTGCCAGAGAACGTCCTCCGGCTGGCTGAGGTCGACCAGGAAGTCGAGGTGATCTTCGTAAATGAAGCCGGAATTGCCAAGAAGCGGCTGGATAGCGGAAAGACTGGAGAGGTTGCGCAGTTCGGTGAACAGGCTGTGACGGCTCGCGGCGCGCTTGTACGCGTCGAGCAGATGGCGCAAAGCTTTCTGCCCGCGTCCGTCTTGCCTGTAGAGCAGGCTGCCGTAAGCAATGTCTCTAGAAGTAAGCCGGCTCATCGGTCCGTTTGACAGTGCGATCTGCACCGGCGTAAGCAGCGCCAAAACATCGCCAGAATGGTCGTCGACTGCCGCCCAGAGCGACGGACGATAGCCCGGTACGCGAGAAAACGCCTCGAACATCTCCGGCGTGTGGAAGACGTTGCCCTGCGGGTGACGCGCCACGAAATCCCGCCATGCGTCGACGTCTAGGCGTCGTTCCACACGCAGACCGTCGGCCCAGCGGTAGGAATCAACGCCGATGCGACGCTCGATTGCGGCTGCGTTGGCGGTTGAGTCAATCATTCCGTCATTCCTCGTTGGGCTATCCAGCATCTTGCTGCCCTAGAACCTGGGCCACAGTCCACCACAGGATCTGCATATCGAGCATGAAGCTCTGCCTGCGCACGTAATCGAGGTCATGCTCGACGATTTCCTGGAAAGTGACATTGCTGCGACCGCGCACTTGCGCCAGGCCGGTGATCCCAGGCAATACGGCAAGGCGTTGGCGCTGAATCTCCGTGTACTGCTCCACTTCCCAAGGCACGTTGGGCCGCGGAC
Organism: Chloroflexota bacterium; assembly: GCA_030058085.1. GTDB lineage: Bacteria > Chloroflexota > Anaerolineae > Caldilineales > Caldilineaceae > JASGTU01. The sequence goes on along the minus strand of JASGTU010000024.1, from coordinate 16,913 downwards.
CGATCAGGCTCATATCCCCGCGCAGCACGTTCCAGATCTGTGGCAGTTCATCCAGGCTGGATTTGCGCAGGAAGCGACCGACGCGCGTGATGTGTGAGTCCATGGCCGGTTTGAAGGTCGTCTTGCCCTCTCCGTCTTTGTTCGGGCCGGCTATGCCGGCGACAAAGGCGGCCATGTACTTTCGATCCTCGCTGCTGTCGTAGTTGCTCGACATGGTGCGGAACTTGTAGATGCGGAAGGGGCGGCCGTCCTTGCCGATGCGCGTCTGTACGAAGAGGAACGATCCGGGCGAATCGAGCACGATTGCCAGCGCGATCAGACCCATGATCGGCAGCAGCCATATGAGGGCTAACGCGCAGATGGCAAGATCGATCAGGCGTTTGATATACGGGTAGACCTGAGCTGGGGCGGACTCGGCTAGGCGTTTCACCTGGTAGATCTCGGTTTCAGACATTGTTCTCGCCTCTATGCGGAAATTAAACGATCCGCGGCAGTGTTGTGAACTATCCATATGCGCCCCCTATGCGGCTAAACGGCCACTCCGTTAAGCGGTGCTGGAACTAGTCGTCGCACCGAACCGGTTTGTGAAGATTCAATCAAGGCGATTGCCAGCGCCATCGCCGCATGTCCATCACGGCCATTAGCAGCGGATGAGGTCTCGCCTTTGACCTGACGTATAAATGCCTCTAGCTCAAGATGCAGCGGTTCTCTTTTGGCGACGGCGAACTTCGTTTCGGGGCCTTCTTTTACCCCGCGCAACAGGCTCAGGGCAGCCCAGTCATCGCCGTTGGTTTCGGCGTTCTCGCTGAAGCGCAGATCCTGGGTGATGTAGTCGACATAGAACATGCCCCGTTCACCCGTGACGTATAACTCACGGATCTTGCGAGGGGTGAGCCAGTTGATCTCCAGCACGCCCAGGGCGCCGCTGGCAAAGCGCACCATGCCGGCGAACATGTCTTCGTAGGATGGATGTACCTGGCGGCCTGTCTCGGCGATGACGCGAACCGCTTCGCTGTGGGTCAGGAAGCGCATGATGTCGAGATCGTGCGTCGCCAAATCCATGATGACGCCGACGTCGTGGATGCGGCTGGGAAATGGACCAAGCCGGCGAGCGTGGATCTGGAAGATTCTGCCGAGTTGCCCGGTGTCCAGGCGGCGACGGAGCTCGATGATGGCCGGGTTATAGCGCTCGATATGGCCGACCATTAGGACGCGCTCAGCCTGCTCCGAGAACTCGATCAATTGCTGCGCCTCATCCAGCGTGGTGGCGAGCGGTTTCTCTACGAGCGCGTGGCAGCCGGCGGCGAGCACATCGCGCGTGACAGAGAAATGTGTGGCGCTGGGCACGACAACAGATACGGCGTCGGGCCGCTCGCGCATGAGCATTTCCCGATAGTCGGTATAGCCGGGAACGCAATATGTTCGGGACACATTCTCGGCCGCATGCGGGTTTTCGTCGGCAATGCCGACCAGCTCAACCTCCGGCATTTCGCGGTAGACGCGCACATGATTCCGGCCCATTGAGCCAACGCCTATAACGGCGACGGTTGTCATAATCGGTTTACCTCCGCCGCAATCGTCCCCAGTTCGTCGGGAGTGAGTTGCGGATGGATGGGAAGTGAGAGTACTTCGCCGGCGAGCTTTTCAGCTACGGGCAAGCGAATGTCACCTATCACGCCGCGCAGCGACGGCTGGCAATGTACAGGCACAGGGTAGTAGACGCCTGTGCCGATTCCGGCCTCGGCCAGTTTTTGAAGACTTGCGTCGCGAGAGCGTTCGCCGTTGATGCGCACCGTGTACTGGTGCCAGACGTGTTCGTAGCCGGGCGGGACAGTCGGTGTGTGCACGGATTCGATTTTAGCGTTGAGATACGCGGCGTTGGCGCGGCGTTGTTCGACAAAACCTTCGATGCGGTCCAGTTGAACCAAGCCCAGCGCGGCCTGTATTTCCGTCATGCGATAGTTCAAACCCAGTATCTCGTGATGATAGCGGCGTGTCATGCCGTGCGAACGCAGCAGACGACACCGTTCGGCAAGGGCTGCGTCGTTGGTCGTGATCATGCCGCCTTCGCCCGTCATGAGGTTTTTGGTGGCGTAGAAGCTGAACGCTCCCGCGCCGAAACTGCCGGCATAACGGCCGCGACACGTCGCCAGGAAGGACTGGCAGGCGTCCTCGATCAGCTTGAGGCCGTACTTTTCTGCGATTTCTTCGGCGCGCGTCATATCGCTCATCAGGCCGTAGAGATCCACAGGCATGATCGCCTTTGTCCGCGGCGTGATGGCGGCTTCGACCAGATCGAGGTTGATGTTGAACGTGTCCTCGTCGATATCGACCAGCACCGGCTTCGCTCCCGTGAGCAAGATGGCGTTCACAGTCGCCATAAATGTGAAGGGCGTGGTGATGACTTCATCGCCAGGCCCGATGTCATATGCCAATAGAGCAAGATGCAAGGCGGCTGTGCCGGATGAGACAGCTACGGCATGGTCGACGCCGCACATCTTGGCAAAACGCTCCTCGAAGAGCGACGTACGCGGTCCCTGGCTGAGCTGTCCTGACTCCAAGACTTCCAGAACTGCCGCCTTTTCTTCCTCACCGATGTAGGGTTTGGAGATTGCGATCAAGGGACTCTCCTGTAAACTGGTATTCGGCGCCGCAGTCTGGGCAGTAACCGAAGCCGCGGTCGTCGAGGGCAAGACGGCAGCCGCACGTGCAGACGTAGCCGATCTGCCTGGCGGGGCTTCCGATTGCGAGTGCGTAATCGGCTACGTCATGTGTAACCAAGGCGCCGGCGCCGATCATGGCGTAGTAACCGATGCGCACGTTGGGTAGGATAATGGCCCCGGCGCCGATCGATGCGCCATGGCAGACGCGGATCTCGCCGACTGTCCAATCGTTTGCCCCTTTGAGCCTGCCGTCTTGGGTCGTTGCTCGCGGTCTTTTGTCGTTCGTGAAGACCACACGCGGCCCAACAAAAACGTTCGATTCGATGGTCGTACCGTGGTATACCGATACGCCGTTCTGGATCTTGACGTGGTCGCCTACCTCTACGCCGGCGTCGATGTAGACGTCTTTACCCAGGATGCAGTCCTGCCCGATGACAACGCGCTCACGCACCTGGCAATTGTTCCAGATCTGCGTGCCGGCGCCGATGCGCGCTAAATCGGAAACGTCAGCGGATGGGTGGATGCGAACGTTGAGGGCGCGCCGGGCGTGTCCGCCTGTTCGCACCCTACCGTTGTCAGGTCTATGAGAATTGCCTGTGATCCGGATCATTCTCGTACCGTCTTTCCGGAATAGGCCCAGTTTACTAGGCCATTTGTGAACTCAAGTTGGCAGCTTGCGCAGCCGGTCGTCTGGCCGGAGGGGCAGGTTGCGCCCCTCCGGTTGAACGCTTGTGTGGCAATAAGCGACCTACCTGCTTATCTGCGGCAGGAAGAGCATCAGATCGCCACCTGTCGGAACGGTGATGATAGTGAAAGCTTCCGGCAGCACTGTAGACTCTCCGTCCGGCATTGTTACACGTACGGCCCACGTTAACTCGGTTATTGTGGATATGTCGCCGAAAGTCAGCGTCGCCGTCATGAGCATGTCATCAACCACGGTGAGATTGCCGACAGCCGGCGCCGGTTCACTGCCGCCCTCGAACGAGACGACAGCCCCGTCGTCGAATCCGGTTCCGATTATCTGTATGTCCAGATTGCTCGCCGCGGCCAATACACTCCATTGACTGGGGATGATCTGCGATATGGAGAGCGTCGCCCGATTAACCTTGACCGTGATGTCGTCAGAGGTCGACAGCGCACCATCATTGGCTGTGAGGCGCAGGACATACGTTCCGGCTCTCCTGAACGTAGCCGTCGTGCTGGCGCTACGCGCATCGGCGAAATTCACACCGCCTGGACCGGAGACCCTGCTCCAGCGTATGGTGAGACGGTTACGCGGTAGGCCGTCGTCGGTGACTGTGCCGCTCAGCGTCGCCTTTGCGGGCAGTTTGATGGTCTGGTCAGGGCCGGCGTTAACGACAGGCGGCTGGTTGACGGATGGCGCAGCGTTAGCCGTGATCGTCACTTCGTCGAAGGCGTCGAGTGCGCCGTCGTCGGCAGTCAGCCGCAGCACATACGTCCCAGCCTGCGAGAAGGACGCAGACGTGCTAAGCGCGTTGGCGTTGCCGAAGGTGACGGCGCCAGGGCCAGACTGCTTGCTCCAGGTTGTGACAAGGTTCGGCGGAGCGGGCAGACCGTCGTCCATAACCGTGCCGTTTAGCGAAGCGCTGCTGGGCAGGGTTACGGTCTGATCAGGGCCAGCGTTGACCGTAGGCGCCTGGTTGACGGGCGGCGCGGCGTTAACGGTGATCGTCACTTCGTCGAAGGAGGAGAGCTCGCCGTCGTCAGCCGTGAGCCGCAGGACGTAGACGCCGTTGACCGAGAAGGTCGCCGTCGTATCGACTGCGCTGGCGTCGTCGAAGGTGACGTCGCCCGGCCCGGACTGCTTGCTCCAGGTCGTCGTCACGCTCGGCGGATCGGGCAGACCATCGTCGGTGACAGCGCCGTCCAAGCTCGCGAAGGCGGGCAGCGTGATGGTCTGGTCGGGCCCTGCGTTGACCGTAGGCGCCTGGTTGACGGGCGACGCGGCGTTGACGGTGATCGTCACTTCGTCGAAGAAAGTGAGTTCACCGTCGTCGGCTGTGAGCCGCAAGACGTATTCACCGTCCGTTGAGAAGGTCGCCGTCGTGTCGACTTCGTTGGCATTGCCGAAGGTGACGTCGCCCGGACCCAACTGCTTGCTCCAGGTCGTCGTCAGATTCGGCGGAGCGGGCAGGCCGTCGTCCACGACCGTGCCGTTGAGGTTGGCAGCTGCGGGCAGGGTGACGGTCTGGTCAGGGCCGGCGTTGACCGCGGGCGCCTGGTTGACGGGTGGCGCGGCGTTGACGGTGATGGTCACGTCGTCGAAGGCGGTGACTGCGCCGTCGTCAGCCGTGAGCCGCAGGACGTAGACGCCATCGATCGAGAAGGTCGCGGTTGTGTCGACTGCATTAGCGTCGCCGAAGGTGACGTCGCCAGGACCGGATTGCTTGCTCCAGGCCGTCGTCACGCTCGGCGGAGTGGGCAGCCCATCGTCGGTGACAGCGCCGTCGAGGCTTGCGAAGGCAGGCAGCGTGATGGTCTGGTCTCCTCCAGCATCGACGACCGGCGCTTGATTGACGTTGACGGTGACAGTGAGTTCGTCGAAGGCGGTGAGTACGCCGTCGTCAGCGGTAAGCCGCAAGACGTAGACGCCGCCGGCAGTGAAGGACGCGGTGGTCACAGCAGCATTGGCATCGCCGAAGGTAACCGTGCCTGGACCGTTGACGAGCGACCAGGTCGGGGTAACGACTGCGGTGGGCAAGCTGTCATCCGTGATGGTTCCGCTGAGGTTGGCAATGCCCGGAAGGGCTGCGGCGGACGAGACGATCACGGTTTGGTCCACGCCAGCGTCGACGAGCGGCGGCTGGTTAACGCTAACCGTGACGGTGACGTCGTCGGTGGCGGTGAGTGCGCCGTCGTCGGCGGTGAGCCGCAAGACGTAGACGCCACCGGCAGAGAACGATACAGTGGTTACCGCCGCGCTCGGGTCGCCGAAGGTGACGTCGCCCGGCCCGGACTGCTTGCTCCAGGTCGAAGTCAGGTTCAACGGAGTGGGCAGGCCGTCATCTGTGACCGTGCCGCTCAGGTTGGCGACAGCAGGCAGGGCTGCTGCGGACGGGACTTCAACGGTCTGATCCAGGCCGGCGTTTACAACCGGCGCCTGGTTGACCGGCGTGCCCGTGTTGTATTCGATGTACAGCAACGGCGCCTTGTTCGGGTCCGAGTTGTAGGCATGGGCGACACGTTCGCCTGTGCCGGTGATGATCACGGCTAGGGCGTTGCCGCTTACCCAATTGGCCTGGTCCACGATTTCCTGAATGACGGGCGCGATATTGGGAGTGCGCTCATTCGGGCCGGCGGCATCCTGAATCACCCAGGGCGGCGGCGTCCACGCCACCGAAGCAGCCGTACGAGTCCGTGTGGAGATGCCGAAAGGCGTAGATCCGGTATAGCGCGCTGCATTGGGTGACAGCTCGCCGTGGATGTTGAGGTAAGTTTCACCGGACTCGGCCTCATCCATCGTGAACTGGATATACGCCCGGCTGATGTAGGCGCCCTTGGGGATGGAGATGTCTAGGAAGCGGATGCCCACAGTCTGGTTGCCGCCGTTGTCCCACACCATTTCAAGGTCTTGATTGTTGGTGACGACGCCTTCGTTACCCGGGTCGGATCGTTCCTCAGCGTCATCCCACGTGTGGCTGACGCGGCGTTCGAGAACGACCGTGCCGGGCGGCGGATTCACCGTCACCGTCAACTCGTCGACGCCTGTCAACATGCCATCGTATGCGGTCAGGCGCAGCACGTAGACGCCGGATTCGGAGAAGGCGGCTGTCGTATTGGCGGCGCTGACGTTGCCGAAAGTGACATCGCCGGGGCCGGAAATCTTGCTCCAGGTCGTGGTCAAGCTCCCCGGCGGATTGGGTAGGCCGTCGTCAGTCACGGTAGCCGTGAGGTTAGCCACGTTCGGCAGCGTGACAGTCAGGTCCGGCCCGACATTGACGCTCGGCGGATTGTGACCGGCATCGACGGCGATGGTGACATCGTCCGATGCGCCCAATTCGCCGTCTGTGGCGAAGAGGCGCAGCACATAGACGCCGACAGCAGAGAAGGTTGCGGTTGTATTGACGGCATTGGGGTTACCGAAGACGACATCGCCCGGACCAGAAACCTTGCTCCAGGTCACGCTGGTGACGCCCGGGTTAGCGGGCAGACCGTCGTCGGTCACAGTGCCGTCGAGGTTGGCGGTGAGGGTTCCTGCAATAGCCTGGTCCGGTCCAGCGCTGACGACTGGCCCGGTATTGCCTTCCGTCGCCGGGCTGAAGGCGATCTCGTAGATCTTGCCGTCGTTTTCGACGGCAGGATTGGTCCCGCCTTCATCTTGGCCGCGATCGGAAACATACAGGGTCACGTCGTGGGGGTGCAGCGGGTCCGGCGTAGATGCCGGCGCATGGGCAAGCCCCGCGACTGTACTACTGCCAATGACAGAGGTGTCGATGGTACGGATCAGCGTGCCGTCGGTCTGGAGTTCGACAATCTTGTTGCGGCCTAAGACGTAGATGGTGCCGGTGTTGATGTTGAATTCGATTCCTTCCGGGTCATTGACGCCGTGAACGGCGACATCGAAGTTGGTCATGATGTCGTCGCCGTTGGGGGGTAGGGCGTCGAATACGCCATTGGGTCCCGGCGAGATAATGTAGACCTCGCGGCCGATGCCGTCGATCACGAACAGGCGGTCATTAAACGGGTCATAGGCAACGCCTTCGGGATCGGCGGATCCGTCCCACGGGCGAATGGCATGGACTACATCGTCTGCGGTGCCATACAGACCGTCGGGGCCGAAATCGATCTCGTAGACCTGTCTCGCTCCGTTGTCATCGGAGACATAGTAGTACGAATGCCCGTTCGGTCCGCGCGAGGCCGCGTAAGCAATGCCGGTTGGTTCATTGGAATAGCCGACAGTGGTATAGGTGGCCTGCACCGTGCCGTCGAGGGTGATCTCCCAGAGATTTTTGCCCGTGAAGAAAGGGGGAGCATACTCCTCGACCTCGCTGTCGGCTACGATGAGCCTGTTCTTATCATTTAAATAGGCGAGGCCGGACGAGTCCGGGCTGGGCGGCGTCCATTCGTGGGCATTAATTGTGCGGACGAGGCGAGCGATGGCCGTCGTTGCGGCGGCGTCGATCTGTTCTTCGGGCTGGTTGAGGTACAGCTCTATGAAGCGGCCCACAGGGCGGCTCTCTGACCGACTGAAAGCGCCCTGGCTGACCACGCCGCCGATGAACGGCAGGAAGAGGCTTGGCTCGATTTGACCAATATCGTCAATAAGCGGTGCACCGCTTTCTGCGATAAACAGGTCAACCAGTGACGGGTCATCGGTCGGGTCGGCGGTGGGCGCGACGGCGATGCCTCGCGGGTTCGTAAGTCCGACCGACGACAAGTTGATGCTTTTTACTACCTGACCGGACGCAGTCAGTTCGTAGATAGACTGGGTCTTCGCGTTCACGATATAGAAGCGATTGGCCTGGGCGTCGAAGGTTAGGCCGCGCAGCACTGCGTCCGCGGGGACGTTAAGGTCGATACGTTCAACGTTTCCTGGGTTCGAGGCAGTCGCCTCGAAGTTGCCGGCTGCGTTGGCTCGGACAGCAACTAGCTGCTTGGCGGTTGCATCCAGAATGAAAAGACGTCTAGATGCAGCATCTACGGCCATGCCCTGAGGGTTGACGAGGGACAGACCGGAAACTTGGAAGCGCGCGCCTTCTGCGTCCTCGACAGAGCGATTGGCCTCCAACTGAAGCGCAATCAACTCGCTGGACATAGAATCCAAGAGCCAAACGCGCCCGGACGCGCTGTCGTAAGCCACGTTGATCGGTGATGCAACCGGCTTTTCCAACAGGACGGAGTCGATCAGGTCTTCGTAGGGCGTTACAGTGGAAAGGACTGTGCGGCCTGCCTCATCCGACTCAACGATGACGAAGACGTTGGCGTCAGGCGCATAGACCACGCCTTCCGGAGCCTCAAGCCCCATCCTAGCTAGCTCGTAGTCGCGGTAATCCAGGTTACCTAGTACAACCTCGACGGCTGCGGTATTCTGCGCTGAAGCCGGAGCCGGCGCAATGCCTACGACGGCTAGAACGATTGCCAGAACGGCGGAGATGAGCGACTTGCTCAACTTATTTGGATTCATCGGAATCCTCCCCCCGGTTGCTTACCGGTTGTGAAATGGTGGGCCTGTAACGGGCATTGCGCCTATGAACCAGACGACTTGTTAGGTCGGACCGACTATCGCCTTGCTCGTGCATCCGGTTAGACAGGACCTGCTGATGAAATCGAGTAGACGGCACTCCCCTCACCATGCGACTTGCCTTCTCATCTGGCGGAGGCACTCGCGGACTTCGGCTAGCGTTCCGTCTTGACGCCAGCGCCTGTAGTAGTAGTAGACCGTTGACCATGGCGGGAAGTCGTGCGGCAGCATCCGCCACGTTGATCCGCCATGCCATAGGTAGAGAATGGCATTGATCACTTCCCGCTCTTCGACCGCTCTTTTGCGGCCGGCCCCTTCTGTCCTGATTAGGAGCTGGGAGATCTCTTCCCACTCATTGGCGGTCAGGTCAGTCGGATAGGGTTGGCGTTCTGTCTGCTGCGCCGTTTTATGACAGCTGTATTGCGTTTTTCCATTCGTATTCATAAGCTTCACGATTCCGCACCCTAGATGCCGGCGGCATACTCAGCCGGGGCAAGGCTACTGATCCGGCGGATCTTTCCGCCTGACCTGAGATCGTAGACGCCCCGGACGCCGGTAACCGCCTGTACGACGCCATTGCGGACAGACGGATCCAATGACCCAGGGAGTCACTCGTTGAACTTGAGACTCGACGATGAGTGCTCTGTGCTTGATTAAGGTGTTGCGATGTAGGCAGGAGTGAGAGCGTAATGAACAGCAACGAAGTATGGAAGGTTCGCGTACTGTTAATCTGTCACAATTTTACAACGCAGATATCGCAATTATGACCGCAATTCGCATCGCAAGCAGTCGCAGAAACCGATTTCTGACTGGTAATTGTGATGCGAGACGTTAATGTGGGGCGATATTGGGGGTCGTATAACTAAACAGCTGTATGGAAATTAGGGGTGCTTCGGAGAGGAATATGTTAAGTGGGAAGGACAGGGGCGGGATGAGGTCAAGAGCGAGCAGGGGCAGCCTTAATCGTATACGTATCCTACGCCTTCGACCGTGCGGATGTTCTTGATGCGAATTGGTTCAGCCTCCAGCTTCTGACGCAACCGGTAGACCAGGTTCGTCAGAAGGCGGCGGTCAGCATCGGCATACTGGCCCCATATTCGGCTAAGGAGATAGTCAGTACTTAGGATGCGGCCGCGATTGGCGACCAAAATCGTGAGCAGTTTGTATTCAAGAACGGAGAGCTTAATCGAATACCCATCCGGTGTGGAGAGCATGCGGCTACGTTGATCGACAAATAATCCTTCGCGTTCGACGACGCCACGATGGGCGTGGCGGCCAGCAATGACAGGCGCTAAAACAGCGCCGTTAACGTGTGTGAGCGGATCGTCAGCGTCGTCATTCGTCCGCTCAGACATGCCGTAGCGCAGCCATGCCGCTGCCTTGGCTAAAAAGAGCAGCACGCTGATCGGCTTGGCGATGCATTCGTCGACGCCGGCGTCGTAAGCCTGCATCTGATAGCGGTCGTCCGACTCATACGTGAGGAGCAAGATTGGTTTGGTGCTTTTGGGGCGTATCTCACGGCAGAACGACAGCGCTTCTTGATCGTTGTTGTGGCTGTCAATCACCACGAGATGGTAATGGTTTGAGGCAGTGAAGCTCTTCAGGGCTTGGTCTGCCTGGATGATGCGGCTCTGAACAGAGTGATGGCGAAGGCCATCAGCCCAGACACGGGCGGATGAGATATCGTCTGCGATTATCAACACTTCGGCCTGATACACGCGAATTGCTCCTGCTACCTTATCCACTCACAAATCGAGCCGGGGTTCCCGGCGCTGGTCCATGCGGGTTCTCGTCGTGAACGCTGTCTATCTCCGGCGCTGTATAGATGATGTCCGAGCGTTGCTAACGAATCCCTTACGGGAAGCCAGTGCGGAGCATTCTATTCCTCATTGTAGCCCAGCGCAATAGATTTTTGCTGTCATTTGTCTGTCAATAGTCCGGCAGGACTGACAGTCAATTGGGCGGGAGGATGAAACGAAGCAGTTCGTTGCAGGCGAAGGCTAGAGGGCAGGGCTGGCTATATGGGGATGATCCTAGGGGAAGAGCGATGATTGATTGGCGTAGGCCTAGCGTACGCTCAGAGGATACTGATAGAGCAGACCTGCAACCGGGGTAAGTTCACGTGTCCTCAACTTATTGCAGGAGCATCGGCAGGTAAATTCGTGGCGTCAAGTCAACAGCGGCTGCGTCCGTTTGGAATGCGCCAAGGTCGGGTGATGCGCCGCGCGGTCGTCCCAAGATGTCTACCGATGGCGAGTAGTTCGGATCGGCCTGGCCGGCGGCGGGGCTTAGCGGCGGAATACGTCCGAAAGCATCGACCAGGCGCTCGAACTCCTGACGGACCGTGGTGTTGCCGCTGGCAAAGGCGGATCCATTCCAGCGCGGGAGGACGAGAGACTGCGGGCCGGCGGGCAACTGTGGATTAGCCACGACGGGGTTAGCGTCGGCTACGAGCGGAGCGACCAGACCTCGTTCCGGGATAGGGCGCGGGCCGTTCCAGTAGAGATTGCGATGCAGCACAAGGTTGATCGTATCTTCAGGGTCGCCGGTAGCGAAGCGGTTGTCATCGGGATCGCGCTCTCTACCCGCCCCCATCGTGCCGGTCGGGTCCGACCATATGTTGTTGGCAAGGAGGAGATTGCGGTTCTTGAGATTCTCGTCGGTCAGGCTGGAGCGCAGGGCATAGGCGCGGGCGGGCAGGTCGCCCACCACGGTGTTATGGGTAAAGGTGATGTTCATGGAACCGCGCACCGAGAAGGCCGTGTCGATCAACTGCTGCGAATTGCCTATGAACAGGTTGTTCTCGAAGGTGACGTCTTTGGCTTCATAGTAGGGCTTGCCGTCGTTGCCGGCGTTGACGAAAGCTTCTGTTCCGCCTTCCCAATTGAGGAATATGTTGCGGCGGACCATGATGCGTTCGCTGCCTACCTGGTCGTCTTCGGCGCCGTTGGAATCTTTGATCGTGATGTAGAACTTGGTCGTGCCGCTATTGACGCGTCCGCTGCCCGCGAAATCGTTGAAGAAAATATTATCCTCGATGATGATGTCGGTGATGCCATTGGCGTCGATGTGCTCTTCCGAATCGCCTTGATTGTAGAAAATGTTGCCGCGGATTGTCAGATGGCGCACGCCGTTGTGGATCTTGAAGAGGTCGTTGTTGTAGGAATCGTGGATGATGTTATTGGTAAAAGAGATGTATTCGGACCAGTAGATGTCGTCGCGCCTGTCCATGATCAACAATGTCTTGTCCGCGCCTGGTCCGGAATGGCGAATCTCGAAGCCTGAGAAGTGCATGTTCTTAATGCCGTCCATCTCGATTGCCGGCCCGTCAGCTTCCAAAACGGCACGGAAGTCGTTGACGGCGCGAAATGTCGTCGGCGTTTCGAAACGACGTTCCAACTCGTTGAAACCCCTGTAGATGCCGTCTTTGAACCAGATGGTGCAGGAGTCGTCCCGCGCCGCTTCCGACGCGTGCTCCATCGTCGCCCAGGGACGGGCGAACGAACCCGGATTCTGGTCGCTGCCTACCGGAGCCGGGGCTACCCAGTATTCGCACTCAAGGGGGCTGCCCGACACGGAGCCATAGGAAGGGCTTAATGTAGTCGTAAGTACAGCGCACGTAATGAGGAGAAAGTTCATAACTCGAGACATGGGTTGGTCCTCAGTTTGGTTCGGCCCCGCGCGCCGCATGACGTATGGTTGCGTATTCGAGTGCGGGGACGCCAGGACGCAGAAATGCGCGCCGAGTTCATTCTGGCACGAGCGTTTCTTGCTTGCTTGGCGCTCACGCGACGGCAGACCGGCGTCAATCACACGGCCGGCGGGCAATCCGGAATGTGAATTTCGTCGGAAGGAACAAACTCGATTGGACGAAAAGGCGAAGCTGTTTTAGCCGAGTAGATGGATGGACTATTTCGTGGGCTCTACATCTAGTACCTGTACTGTCACGTCTTTTAGGGCTGTCTCGGGGCTAGCCGATTTAGCGGCTACTAGATGACGGTCAGCGAAGGGCGGCGACCAGCGCAGCCACGCGCGCATTTTGGCCCAGAGTATGTCCGAGGCGACAGGCCGGACAATGCATTCATCTGCGCCTGCCGCGTAGAGTTCGATGATCTCTTGCTCGTTATCCCAGGAGGTCAAGACAAGAAGAGGGGCCGAGAAGCGTTTTTTCAGATTCTGACACCATTGAACCGCTGCAGAAAGCTCATGGTTTGCGTCGAGCAACAGCAGGTCGTACGCGCGGCTGTGAGCTGCGGCTATTGCCGGCGGGTCGATGTCTATCACGTCCACGCGGGCGCCAATTGCGTTGGGGTGGAGCACTTCACGGTGTCGAACCCTGCGATCCTGAATGACCGCCAGAATTCTCGCATCGGTATGGGAGAAAGTCGTCATGTAGTCTGTCTTCAGGAAGGGGATAAGGGCGTCGATGAGTCGTCAGTCGTATACATAAAAGCATACTAGGATTCTGTTACAAGTGCAAAACTGCGTTGCGCTCGAAATGGTTCCGCTTGATGCAATATCCAATGGTTGCATGCGACGCGCATCTCGAGTCAATCAGGTCGGTTGGCACGTAAGCTCGTCTTCGTGCAGAATGAGCTTGTGGCCGGATTCGCGAACTATCGCATTTCTACAAACTAGATCGAGCGATCATGGCTCATATCTTCTCGCGCATTCACCGCGCTGGATTGCTCTATGGGGTCTTGATGGTCGCCGCCTTCGGCGCCTTTATGTGGTCAACGCGCGTTTGGCCGGACACGCCGGACGGCTTGTTTCATCTACAGCGCGTTCGCGCTCTTGCGGAGGCGCTGCGGTCAGGCGTACTGTATCCTCGTTGGTTTCCGGACTTTGCATTCGGGCATGGCTATCCGGTTTTCCATTATTACGCGCCCGCCTTCTACTACCCGCCGGCTATTCTGCATCTGCTCGGATTAGACCTAATTCTTGCCACACGGATAGCATCGGCGGCTCTGTTCGCTCTGTCCGGCGGCGCCATGCTGCTACTGCTGCGATGTTGGACCGGCTGGGCGCCTTCGCTGTTTGGCGTCGGATTATACCTCGCCAGCCCATACCGCCTGTACGATTTCTTCGTGCGCGGAGCGCTACCGGAATTCGCCGCTTTCCTGTGGCTCCCGCTATTAGTATACGCCGGCTGCGCCGTTGCACCGGCCGACTGGCGCTTGGGCGATTTGAGAACTGGGTCTTCACCGCGACGTACTGCGCCATTCGTGGCGCTGGCGCTGTCCGTCACCGGCCTAGTCGTGACCCATAATCTGACAGCGCTGATGGCGATTGTGGCAGGAGGGACGGCGTGGGCCGTATCGTTAGTCGCAGCGCTGGCGACAACAGGCGACGAGGCCGGGAAGCGCATACGCCTGGCAACGTCCGGGGCAGCGGGCGGGCTCGGCGTAGCGACCGGGATTCTGCTGAGCGCACCTTACGCAGCTCCCGCTCTGCTCGACGCATGGTGGGTTAACATCGGCGCGGGCGAATCGGGTGCAGGCTACGCCAACCATTTCGCCACCTGGCAGTCGCTGTGGGAATGGAGCGTCATCTATCCGTATCCGGCGGCATCCGATACGATTGTGCCGCTGCCTGGATATGTGCTGTTCATCTTGGTTGCGTCGATAGTTTCGCTTCCGTGGGGAGGCCGGCTGCGAAGGCACATCTTGGTTGCCGCGGTTGTCACGCTTGCCGCGCTTTGGCTGATGACAGGCGGCAGTGAGATCGTGTGGCGCGCCGCAATGCCGGTGATGGGCAAGTTGCAGTTCCCCTGGCGCTGGCAGACGATCTCCACTTTCACACTGGCTGTTCTTGGGGCTCTCCTTGCGGAAATGGTGATGCGCCGCGTGCCTGGTCGTCCGGCGCTTCGGCGCTGGGCTTGGGCTGCGATTGCGGCGGCAACTCTCTATGTGATTGTGTATGCCGTCCTAGCCCTGCCAGACAGCCGCGTGCCGTACTCGGCTGATGAATTGACGGCGGAACAGATGTGGGCGTTCGACGCAGAACACGGGCAGGTTGGCGCAACGTGGACGAGCGAGTTCCTGCCGCGCTGGGTTGAGGCGCCGGTGTGGGCAATCGGCCGCGATCCCGATGTGCAAGAGCCAGAAACGCCGGGCGCGCCTGTCGATTTTGCCCTACGCGTGGAGCAGGAGGGCTATTTACGCAGCGCGTATGCGATTGCGGCAGCGTCGCCCATGACCGCGACGCTGCCTAATTTCTACTTCCCGGCGTGGCAGGTGCGAATTGATGACCATACGGTGGAGGCTTTCCCCCATACTTCGCTCGGGCTGCTTGGGGTGACGGTTCCTGCCGGCGAACACAGGCTGTCTGTGATTTGGGAGGCGACGGCGTCGATCTGGCTGGGGCGCATCGCTTGGGCAGCGGTATGGCTGGCCTTAGCGTGGTTGTTTCGGCGATGGCGGCGCGGTCCGTGGCGGCTGGCGCTGCCATTCTGGATTGGGGTTGGCGCGCTATGTGTGGTGGCCTCCGGAGGCTGGGCCGAGCAAGGAGCGCGAAGGATTGATGTCGCTGCCGATTATGGGCCCGTGCAGTTGGTCGGCGCGTCCGTATCAACTGCATCGCCAGGCGGTACGGCTGGGGTGCGGCTAACTTGGAGCGTGTCGGGCGAACCGGAGGCTTTTACGGCTTTCGTGCATGTAACCGACGCCGAAGGCAGGGTGGTTACGCAAAACGACGCGCCGCTGGCGGGTTCGCATCTGCCGGCGAGTCGTTGGACGCCGGGCATGATCGTACGGCATGAGCACCGTATAAGTCTGCCGGCAGAGCTATCGCCTGGCGCCTATCGGCTGATGGTAGGCGTTTATCGGCCAGGCCAGGCGGAAAGGCCGCTTGTTGCGCAGGGGCAAGACGAGCCGCGCCTCGAAATCGGCGTTATGGAGATTGGGCGCTGAGATGGGTGAAAAAAAGGCTTGCTTTGACGCAAAGACGTGCAGAGGGTAGAATAGCGAGGTCAGAAGGCGGCGCGCAAGCGACGCGCGTCACGCCCCCTTAGCTCAGTGGAACAGAGCAGCTGCCTTCTAAGCAGCGGGTCATCTCTCCCTGACGGCTTTTGCGCCTACACCACAATATGTAGCGCTCTCTCCTCCTAAGCACCACGTATATTGTGGTCTCCGCCCAAACAAGCAGGAGCAGAGACCATGAATGAGCAACTGCCTATTTCGCTCGACGGCGCCTACGAAATCTTCATGTTGGACAACCGGGCGCGGCGCTTTACGCCCAAAACTTTGGAGTTCTACCGCTGCCAACTGCAGCCCTTTTTCGCCTGGTGCGCCCAGCGCGACGCCGCTCGCGTGGAGGGCGTCACGCCCACCCTGATCCGTTCCTACCTGGTCAGCCTGCAGGATCGCGGGCTGAAGGACACCTCCATCAACTCGGCCGCACGCGCCATCCGGGCCTTCCTCAACTTCTGCGTGCGCGAGGAGTTTATTGTGCGCTCGCCCATGCGCAAGGTCGCCATGCCGCGCATCGACCGCCGCATCCTGCCGGCGCTGAGCGTCGCGGAGGTGGACAGGCTGCTGGCCGCCTGCCGGAAGCCGCGCGACCGCGCCATCGTGCTGTTCTTGCTGGACACGGGGGTCCGCTCGGCGGAGTTCGTCAACCTCAATGCCGGCGACGTCGACCTGGCTTCCGGCGAGGTGCGCATTCGCCAGGGCAAGGGCCGCAAGGACCGCGTCACCTACATGGGCCTGCAGAGCCGCAAGGAGCTGCACAAGTGCCTGACGCGCCGCGGCGCCCTCGACCCTGCGGAGGCCCTGTGGGTCAACGCGTCCACGGGCGCCCGGCTCACCCAGTCGGGTCTGAACCAACTGCTCGGCCGGTTGGGCCGGCGCGCCGGCGTGGCCAAGTGCAACCCGCATTCTTTCCGCCGCACGTTTGCGCTGTGGTCGCTGCGCAACGGCATGAACATCTACGCCCTGGCCCGGCTGATGGGCCACAGCGACATCTCGATTCTGACGCGCTATCTGGCCCTCGTGGACCAGGACCTGCGCGCCGCGCACATGCAGCACGGCGCCGTTGACTCCATGCAC
>JASGTU010000023.1 GCA_030058085.1 Chloroflexota bacterium | reverse complement strand
AATGGTACTTCTGCTCCAGATAGGCGCGCGCCTGCTGGGCAACTTCGGCGTGGCTGGGATTACTTTGTGCCATGCGTGGTTACTCCCTTCTCACCTTCGCTTGTCGTGTTCGCTGATGGAGCGCGCAGCGCCGCATGCCTCGCATGGTTAACCTCGCGTGGTTAAGCAGTGCGCTGCACGCGCTGCGCCTCGCCCTGCGTAGGGCTTAGCGCGGTCTCGATCAATCCGGCCATGCGCGGCGCATCACGATCGGAGAGGTAATGGCGTGTGGGCAATGTCAGCAGCCGCCGCGCCACCTGTTCTGCGCCGGGGTAAGCGCCGTCTGCATAGGCCGGGAAGAACTCAGCCATCGTCCGGCGATACATGCGCCCCGCCCCGTAGCCGCGGGCCAACAGCGCCCTGTGCGCCGCCTCACACTGCGCCTCACTGTCCAAAATTACCGGCAGCCTCAGGTAGATCGGCTCGGCTGGCTCGCTGCGCTCCTGTACATCGCGCGTGGCTGCCGCCTGAGCGGGCAGGTGGACGCCGTCTATACCCGCCAGCGCCGCCATCAACGCCTCGCCGCGCGCCCGTCGCGCCGCGTTGATCGCCGGCAGCCGCGGCAGCAACGCCATTCCGGCGCCTGCCTGCGCCGGCGTCAGCCCGCGCAGGCTAAAGCCCCAACTCGCCTCGCTCTCGCCAACGCGCTGCGCGCCTGCCAACGTCGCCAGCCGCCAGCCAAGCGGATGGAACGCCGCAGCCAGCACAGCCATTCGCACCGCGGCCAGCTTGCCCGCCGCGCCGGTCGCCGGCGGCAATCCGTCCCACGCACGCCGCAACAGATCGGAGGCGGCCGCGTCCGCCGCACACACAAAGCCCCCGCCGCCCGTCGACATCGGCTTGCCGGGGCCCAGGCTAAACAGACCAAAGCGAGCGGTCGTGCCCACATAACGCCCGCCGAGCTTTGCCCCCATCGCCTGTGCAGCGTCTTCGATCAGCACCGCGCCGGCATCCTGTGCAATCTGCTGCGCCGCGGCTATCGGATGCGGAATGCCAAAGGGATGCACGCAGATCACGGCCAACGTACGCGCGCCGACCGCGGTCGCCAGCTCCGCCGAGTTGAAGGACAGCGTGTACGGCGAGACGTCCACAAAACGTGGCGTCAGCCCCGCCGTCAACGTCACCTTCCCCAGCGAAGGGCAGGTGTAGGCAGGCAGAACGACCTCACTGCGACCCGCCCCGCCCATCTCGTTGCGCAACGTCGTCAAGAGCAAATAGAGCGCGGCGCGACCGGAAGCGGCAGGGAAGCAGGCATCGGCGCCCAGATACGCGGCCAGCGCCGCACGGAACCGGCTGACATCGCCGGCGTCGGCGCGCAACGCCGCGCGCATCACCTTCCAGTCGATTGGCGTTGCAGTCGGAGGGTGTAGCCGCAATCTACTGCGCTCCTGTGGTCTGTGGCGTGGCTAATGCTTATGCGCCGGCTAGAGCGCCTACTCGAATCGAGAGACCGCGGGCAAAACCGCGCGCAGTCCAACGGCATAGATCAGCGCCGCCGCCGCGCCAAGCGCGAGGGCTATCGGCAGCCCGATATAACCGGCGACCCCGCCGATCATCACATTGCCTATGGTGTCGGAACCGGCATGCAGTTGGCTGTACAGGCTCATCACTCGCCCGCGCACCCGGTTATCAATATGCACCTGAACCAACGTGATCGTCAAGCTCTGCAAAACCAGCAGCGTCAGGCCGATCAGCGCCAGCAAGGCACAGGCCGCCCAAAGCGACTTGGTGAAGGCAAACACGCCGACCAGCAGCGGCAGCGCCAGGCTGACCAGCGTCAGTGTGCGGCCGCGATGCTGTACGCCCGCCCTCGCCACCACCGCCGTCCCCAGCACAGAACCAAAGGCGCCGGCAGACAGCAGAATACCCAGGCCGACCGAACCCGTCCCGACCACGTCTTCGGCAAAGGCCGGCATCATGCCGAACACGGGATAGGCAAGCCCGCCCACGACAGCCATCAAGCTGATCACGCCGAGAATGTCCGGACGCTTCCACAGCGCTGCCAGCCCTTCCCACACAGCGACGCGGAAGCGGGCGCTTTGCCCGCCCGCACTCTGTTCAGCGCTCACATCGGCCATACGAATCAACAACAAGGCGACGAGAGGCGCAAAGTACGTGGCCGCGTTGAACATCATTGTCGCCCCCACGCCCACCGCGGCGATCATCACGCCTGCCAACGCAAAACCAATCAGGTTGGACAGATTGAACACGGTCGCATTTAGCGCCACCGCATTCGCCAGTTCGCCTTCCTCCACCAGATCGACCAGGAAGGCGCGCCGCGCCGGGTGGTCGATTGCCAAGATCGCGCCGAACACGAAGTAGAGCGCCACAATCTGCCACAACCGGATAGCGCCGGTCACAGCCAGCAGGCCGAACGTCAGCGCTTGCAGCAGCAACAAGGTCTGCGTTGCCAACAGCAGCTTGCGCCGCGGCACGCGGTCGATCAGGACTCCGCCGGCGAAGGATATCGGGATCACCGGCAACAGCGCCAGAAACCCGACCATGCCCAGCCATAACGTCGATTCCGTGAGCGAGTAGATCAGCCAACCTTCCGCCACGACCTGGACGGAAGTCCCGATCACCGACACAAGCTGGCCCAGCCAAAAGAGGCGAAAATTGCGCGAGTGCAGAGCCGGCGCCCAGCTAAACAGCCAGGCCCATCGCTCTGCGCCCAAGTCGGACAAGGGGGGCGCCTTCGTTCCAGACGCCTGTTCGCCGGCTCCGTCGATCACGATTGCCTAGCGCCGGCGGTCGTTCTGCAGGGCGTAGACCCAAACGGATGCAAGCAGCGCCACCACCACAATGCCCATCAACGCCAACGCGCCCGCGTAGAACCACGCCGGGGCAGAGCGCTCTTCGCCGTCGTCCGCGGGCAGCGGCGCCGACTGCGCCGGGATCGGCGTCGGCGCGCTCTTGCGCGGCGATGGGTTCGGGTTGGCAGTGGGCAAAACGACGGCATGGAGTTCCGGGGCGTTCTGGGTTGCCTCGGGCATCGGCAATACAGGGGCGGGCGGACGCAGTTCCGCCACCAACGCCTCGGCGATCTCGACCGTCTCTTCACTGGTCAGGATCGACACGCCGTCAAGGCTCGATTCCAACGACTCAATCAGGTCGGCGATGGCGGTCACATCGCCCTCGGTGCGCACCTGGACGCTGATCTGCACGTCAGGGTTTGCCCGCCGCAGTTCCTGCACAAGCGGCATCACGAAGTCGCGCACCACATCCGGTTCGGTCTGTGCGCGCTGGATTTGTAGGATAAAGTAGTCGACATAGGGCGCCATCTCGACGCCGTGGCTGAGAGCGAACGCCCGATCCGGTCCCAGGGCTAACTCCAGCCCATAATCGTCGGCCAGTTGGCGCATACGACGGACGCTGCCCACCGGGTCCGCCTGTTCGTCAGGCCGGTTGGTGGGACCGTGCTCCAGGTTATAGCCGATGATGTCCATCTTGTCCACCAGTCGCGGCGTCAACGCTTCGGCATCGGCTACAGTCTTGAACACGACCAATCGCCGCCCGACCTCCACGCGGTCAAGCAGATCCACCAGACTCACATGGTCGGCGCGGGCGATGTCGGCGGGCTGCGCCACCCCGTTGTACCAGTCGAGCAATTGCGGCCCCATGCTCATGTCAATCCAAAGCTTAGCCGGAACCGTCGCCTGCGCCGCCGCGACCGGATTCTCTTCCGCCGATTGCGCCAACGAGACCGGCATACAGCCGGCCGTCAGCAACAACGCCGCCGCTAACAACGCCACAAACTTCGCCATTCTCACCCTATCCATTCGCCTATCGCCCCGTCCGTGTCACGCGGACGCGGCCTGCGGGCACCCCCGGACGCAGTTCCGTCGCCGCAGAGAATGTCTGCTGCGCGCTGCGCGTATTGCCCAATTCGCGATGCAGATCGCCGAGCGCCAGCATCGCGTCCAACAAGCCTGGCTCCTTCTTCAACGCCGTCGTCAGATCAGCCAAGGCCGCTTCCTGGTTGCGCAGCAGCCGGTACACCTCGGCGCGGGCGACCAGCGTTTCGGCGCTGGGCGAAACCTGCCCGGCCTCCTCCAGCAGCGCCAACGCGCGCTCCCTGTCGCCGCGCTTCACCCAGAACTCAGCGTAGGCGGTCAGGACCCGCCCAGACGCGGGCGCAACTTCGCGCACGAGTTCAAACTGCGCCTCGGCCTCCTCCCAAAGCTGCTGCTCGTCATACAAGCCGGCCAACGCCAGATAGCCGTCAACCATTGCAGGCTCCAACAATACCGCCTGCTGATAGGCCTGCTCAGCCTCTTCGTCCTTATCTGCAGCCGCATATCCCGCACCGGCGGCGAGGCGGTAATTAGCGCTGGTCGGCTCAAGCTCTACCGCCCGCTCGTAATGCGCCAGCGCTTCATCTACCCGCTCGACGCGCAGGTAGTGGTCTGCCAGCGCACGGTGGATAGCTGCATCGGTAGGCCGCAGCGCCAGGTGGTCATTATACCACTTCTCGGCATCTTCCTGAGCGCCGCCCGCCGACTGCGCCTGTGATTCCAGATACAGCCCCATCGCCGCCACAAGCGCGGTGTCGGCGCCCAGTTCGGCGATGCCGGTCTCCAAAGCGTCTTTGGCGTCCCCAGGCCGAGCCTGCTGCAAATAGCTGTCCACCAACGCTACATAGAGCGGCGCCCGTTGGTTGGCCTTTGTCAAGCCGGAGTGCAGCAGATCTTCCATCGCTTGCAGATCTCCCTGATTTGACCACAGCTCGGCCAGAACCAGGTAATACCGGCTCTCAGACGGATTCAGCGCCACAGCCTGGCGGAAGGCCGACAGCGCCGCCTGCGGCCTGCCCTGCGCCATATACAGCTCGCCCAGTTCAGCCGACAGCCGTGCGTCGGTCAGGTTCATACGGGCCGCGCCCAGGAGCGTGTTCAATGCCTCCGAATACAGGCCGCGTTCGCGTTGCAGCCGCGCCAGCCGCACCAGGAATTCGACATTCTGCGGTTCCGCTTTCAACGCTTCTTGGGCGTAGGTAAAGGCCGCGTCGTACTGCCCGAAGCGCTGCAACAGATCCGTCAGCGCCAGCATCACCGAATCGTTGTCCGGTTGCAGGGCGCGCGCCCGGCGGAACCAGTCCTGGGCCATCGCCGTATTGCCCAGGCGCTGCTCCAGCACGCCCCATTGTATATAGGCGTTGACATTGCGCCGGTCCGCGACGAGAGCCGTATCCAAGAGGGCCGCAGCCTCATCGTTGCGCGCCTGGCGAATTAGCAACGTAGCCAGTTCGACGTATGTCTCGGAGTTGCCGGCATTGAGCGTCAGCGCCTGGCGATATGTCTCTTCCGCCGCCGCCCACTCGTTATTGGTCTGTTGCGCTCGCGCCAGCGCCAACATCGCATGTGCATTGCCGGGATGGTTTTCAGCCGTCGCCCGGTAGATGGCAAGCGCGTCCTCGTGCCGGCCCAACTCGCCGTACGCGTCGGCTAGAGCGGTTTGCGCCTCGACGAAACCTGGGGCAATACGTACCGCCTGCTCTAGTTGCGCCAGCGCCTCATCCGTAGAGCCGATCTCCTCCAAGGCGTGCGCCAGTCCTAGCCGCGCCTGCGGCCACCAGTCATCCAGCACAATAGCATAACGATAGGCTTCGGCAGCAAGGATTGGCTGCTTCTGCAGCAGATAGAGGTCGCCAACGCCCTTGTAGTAACGCGCCATGTCGACTGGATACCAGCCCTCCTGCGCGCCCGTTTCGATGGCCTTCTGATAGAGCAGCACGATATCGTCCAACCCGTCGCCTTCGCTGAGGCGCGCGAGCAAGTTCAGATGTGCTGGCCCCTCGCTAATTGGGAAGGCCGGCTCACTTGCGCTGACCAGTTGGGCGACGATCTGCTGGTCAAGAATGCCCGTGCGCGCCGTCCGGTCACGCGCCGCCGGGTCATCCGAATCGAATGACTCGGCTACGCTATCGGTCCCGCCCGTCAACTTGCCCAAGCCGAGGCGGGATCCGCCTTGCGTAGACAATTCAGCGCTAGCCAGGGCAATACCTAATGCCTGCTGGCGCAGAGAGGCGGCGCTGGCCGCGTTGCCCTGCGCGTCGCGCAGTTCCGCCAAGCGCACATAGGCATTGGCGAACTGCGGGTCGGCGTCGATGCCGCGCTCATAGGCGACGGCGGCATTCTCCACGTCGTTGCGGCGGCGCAGCGCATCGCCATAGGTGACGTGCGTCCACGCCACATCGGGCGCGGCCGCAACGGCTGCGCTGTAGTAGTTCATCGCCGGCTCGAGCAGCCCCATATCCTCGGCCACGCTCGCCAAGCGGATATAGGCAAACGCCCGGCTCGTATTCGCCGCGCCGGGGTTTAGGCTGCTAGAGGCGGTATACAATTCAAACTTATCCAGCGCCGTCTGATAGGCGTCGACGGCGGCTTCGGTATCGCCGCGGCGTTGCAGTTGATCGCCCAGCGCCAGCGCCAACGTCGCCTCATCCGGGTTGGCGCGAATCGCCGTCTGCAACAACTCGAGGATGTCATCCTGCCGCCCGCCCTGCTGGCGGAACTGGTTGCTCAGGGCCAAGTAGAGTTGGACCTGGGTCGGGTCCAGACGAAACGCCTGCTGATAGGCCTCCATCGCCTCTGTGGCGCGGCCGAGTTTGCTGTATACGTCGCCTAATTGACCGTAAGCCGCTGCGTTGTCGGGCTGCAACTCCAGCACCCGCCCGATCAGCGCTTCGGCGTCCTCCAGCCGATCATTGGCTGCCATCGTCTGCGCCAAGAGCAGCCGCGTCCCCGCCGACTCCTGCCCGGTGACGTCCTGGATGGCGATCGCCCGTCTGTAGAAGGCGACGGCCCCATCGTAACGGCCACGCGCCGCCTGCATACCCGCCGACATGGTGAGAACTTCCACCGAGAGCGGCCGTTGCATGCGCATGACGCGCAGGAGCGCCTCGGCTTCCTCAAAGCGGCCCTGCTCTTGATAGGCGCTCGCCAGCATCAATTGGTTGGCCTCGCTCGCCTGCATGTCTACGGCCTGTTCATAGAAGCGGATCGCCACATCCGTGCGGCCGCGCTGGCGCCACAGATCGGCCTGCGCCACCGCCTGCGCCGCCTCGTCGGGCAGGTTCTGGTTGGCGACCGCGGCCGTATATTGCTCCGCGGCGCATCCCTCGCGGCCCGCGCTCAGGCAGACATCGCCCAACGCCATGTGGAAGCGAGCGATCTGCGGCGCGATCTCCTGTGCACGGCTGAACTCATCGATACTGCGCTCCACCTGGCCCAATTCGTGGTAGATCTGGCCGAGCCGGTAATGCACCACAGGCAGATTGGCGCGTGCGAACACATCTTCGTAGTAGTCGATCGCCTCTGAGAACTGGCCGCGCGCGTGGGCGATCTCGGCCAAACCGGCCATCGCCAGGAAATTGCCGGGATTCTCTGCCAGCGCTTGCCGATAATAGTCCGCCGCCGCATCCCAACGCCGTTCGGCCAGCGCCGTGTTGCCCTGTACGCTCGGCGTCACCTGCGGAAGCTGCCGCACGGCATAGAGCGAATAGGACTGGTCGTCGATCAGCCACTCGAACCAATCCGGCGCCAGCCGCAATTGGATATCTAGATTGCTGGCGCTGGACGTGATGATGTAGCCCGTGTCGTAACGCTGCAAGACAGCAATCGCTTCTTCGGTCAGATAACGTGAGCGGAAGAAGAGGTCCTGGTCGATCAAGCGTTGCAGCGCTTCATGCTGCCGATCCGCCGGGAAGATCTCGCTGGTGGTGGGGATGCGATGCGCCACGATGTTGGCGTGGGCGGCATAGGCCGGTATCGACACGCTCAGGTCTTGGTCCGCCAGCACGGTTGCGGGGCCGTTAGCCGTCGTCAACTCGTCCAGTTTGGTCAGCAGCCGCTCGGGCGTCGGGTAGTAATAGGGGAAGCCCGCCCGCTCCTTCAGGGCGGCGAGGTTGTGCGCGGTCCCCGGCGCCAGGATCAACACCGCAGCCAGCAGGGACGCCAACAGCCCATAGGGCGCAATGCGCCGTTCCCACCGCGACTGCTCTGCCGGCAGCCTTGACCATAGCGCGGCCAGCGCGCGCGCCGCAACCGGCATCACGCGGTCTGCGGCCAGGCCGATGATCAGCGCGTAGGGCAACATCCACACGAAACGCCACAGGATCCAGGGCATCACCAGCGCGCCGATCAGCGGTGTGACCAGCGGGTTAAACATCACAAACAGGATGGCGAGCGTCGTGCTCACCGCAAACTGCGCGCCGATGTTCCTGCGGATACCCTTGAACAGCAGCGGCAATAACAACAGCGCCAGGATGTAGGCCGGTTCCAAGATGATGTTCGGATCGGAGAAATAACGGTCCAACGAGGGCAGTATGAGCCGGCGACGGTTCATATTGACCGAGAAACGCCAGATCAAGAACGGGTCGGCGTCGGTATAAACCTCGTTCGCATCTACCTGTGACAGGTCGGGCGGCGGGCCGTACACATTGAGCGTAGGCGCATGGACAAAGGGCAGCGCCGGCACAAGCTTCTCGCCGACCAGCCACCCCTCAACGCTCTGCGGGAAGGACGCAGCCAGCGGCTCTTCCCCGCGCGAGAGGGCCAACTGCACCATAGGCAGGATCATGGCGAGCACGACCAGCGCGCCGACCATGCCGCTGCGCAGCCACACCGTCCTGTCTCGCCAGTTCAGCAGCACATGGAAGCCTGCGAACGCAGCCAGCGCCAACGCCATCATCGCCGCGATCAGCGGGTGAATGGCCGAAACAGCCAGCGCCGCGATCGCAGCGACCAGCCAGGCACGGAAGCTGTTGGCGGCCAGGAATCGGATGGCGAACGCAAACGTCACCGGCAGCATGACGATCGGCGTCATGAACTTGTCAGCCGTCGTGCGCTCGAAGAAGAACCAGCTTACGCTGTCACCGCGCAAGAAGGGGTTGGCGAGGTAGATCAGCATTTGGATGGCGACAACTGCCAGCCCCAGCCGGCGCGCCCGCGCCTCGTCCAGCACGGTCGATCCGGCAGCTTTGCCCAGCGCATACAGCGCAAACAGCGACCACAGCGCCACCGCCGCGCGCGAGGCCTGCGCCGTCAGCGTCAGCGGGTCGATGCCGGACAGGTATGCCCACAAGTACGAGAAGGGCAGCGACTGGTTAAAGGCCATACGCACGCCAGGCCCCAGATCGGTGCCGAACAGCGGCTCGGCGCTGTTGAGCGGCAAGCCCGCCAGCGCGTCGGCGGCAAAACTGCCGACCGCGTAGGCGTCGCCGTCGATCTTGTAGAGGTTCAACGAAGGCAAGCCGAGCAAGAAGAGGATCGCCACGAACGCCAGCAGCAGCAACTCCGGCAGTTCCCACCTGTCCGCCGGGGCCGAACGTCCCGGACGGCGCATTTCCCACAGCAGGCCGGCGACCCATGCCACGATCACGGCGCCCGATACGGCGATCCAGCCCAGCGCCAGGCTTGTCGCGGTGTCATGGCGCAGAAGTGCATACAGACCCGGCACGCTCAAGACCGCCATGCCCAGCGGGAAGGCGATCGCCAGCCGTTCAATCCAGTCTAGGCGCATCGTCCGCACGATCAGATCGCCCAGCAGATAGCCGGGCGTGATCGCTACGGCGACAAACGTCAACCAGCTTGCCGCCTGAAGCGGCAGCACGCTGGGCAGTCCCAGCAGCACGGCAGACCATGCCAATGCCAGCCCCAGGCCGACGACATAGCGATGCCAGCCGGGCGCCGTCAAGGCGATCCCGTGCAGCTTCGCAGAATCTATGGACGGCCTAATCGATTGGATCGAACGATTCACTTGCAAAATGGACCTTTCCTTCTCGCGCACTCACGCGAAGGGTACATGACGCCTCAGCTTTGGTCCCAAAAACTGAGCAACCGGGTAAGGCAACTGCGGCCAAATACGGCGCACCAACTGGAACTTGCTATCGGACTGGGCGCGGGCCGCCACGCTTCCCGTCTCTTGTCCGCCGCGCAAAAGAGCCATCTGCTGATAGACCGGAACCGGTTGGCCGTTCCATTGCCCCTTGTACTTCGAGGCGTTGGAGTCGCGAGGCGCCCTCCCCATGTCCAACCGCTTGAATCCACGCGCCGTCGTGTCCGCCAGAAGCTCCCAATAGGCCAGGTAGACGGGTCGAAGCTCCAGGTATTCATGCAGCGCCGCGCCCCACACGCCATAGCAGGCGTCGCCCATCTCAAGCTGGAAATACCCGGCGATGGGGTTCCCGTCCGAATAGACCAGCGCCATATTATGCTCGCGCGGGAACTGCTCCACAACATGCTCCAAGAAATTACGGCCGAATACGGGCGTGCCCGCCGCATGGGCGAACCGGCTCAGAACCGCGTACAGGTCGCCCAGACGTGAGCCGCTGCGGTCGATCTCCACGACCAGCCCGTTGCGCCGCGCCATACGCACCTGCCGGCGGATGTTGCGGTCAAGCGCCTGCCACACCGCTTCTTCACCCGCCTGTACGTCCACAATCCACGCTTCGTGTGCACACTCTGTACGCAGCGAGACGGGCCACGCTTGCCGCGTATCATGCAGCACGAAACGCTCGGCGTGCAGGCGGCGGGCCAACTCCACCCCGTGTGCGATCAGCGCTTCCGCGGCCTCATCGTCCTCGGCGCACAGCCCGCCGGGCACCGTCGTCAGCGACCGCCCCAGCAGCACGCTCGGGTTGAGGTAGAGCGGCAGCACGCCCCGCACAACCGGCGTCTCCGCTTCGTCCGTGAGCGCCATCAGGTAGTGGGCATCAAAGCCGTACGCCGCCGCCAAGACCTCGCGCCAGCCCGACAGGTGTTGCGGCAGCCCGCCTTCAGCCCCCCGCACATACGCATCCCAAAGATGTCGTTCCGAATCCGCCAGTTCGCGTATCACCATCATGCGTTACTGCGCTCTAGTTTGCTACCGTTCGCGGCTACGCCCAGTTCGCCCAGCCGCGTAAAGCGAAAGTCTGTAAAGAGCCGGCGCAGCTTGGCCTCCAGACCGCGCCGCCCGTGGTAATGCGTGATGCGCTCGCGCGGCGTGACCTTGCGGTAATTCTGGCCCAGGTCCAGCTCCCACGGGTGGATGTACAGGATCGCCGGCTGCCCTTGCGCGTTCAGACGACGAATCGCCCAGCGCGTCACCGCATAGGGCAGCGCACGCGAGTAGAACCCGCCCAGGATCGGCAGCGTATACCGCCCGACCTGCAGTGTCGAAACCGGATACTCGACCAAGCCGCTCTGCGCCATGCGGTAGGGAAAGCGCGGCGCGCCCGGATAGCCGTACAACATGCTGCGCGTCGGAAAGACACTCGAATCATACTCGATCCCGGCCTCCGCCAGCGCATCAAACGCCCACGGCGTCGACGCGTTCACCGAGAAATAGGGCGCCCGGTGTCCCGCCGGCATGACGCCCGCCGCCCGCTCCACCGCCTCGATTGCCTGGCCCAGTTCGCCACGGAATTCGTCGGGCGACAGCTTGTAGATAAAGCGATGATAGTAGCCGTGTACGCCGATCTCGTGCCCCGCCTCGCCAATCGCACGAATCAGCTCCGGATAGCGGTCGGCAACGTAGCCCAACACAAAAAAAGTCGCCTGCACATCATGGACGTGCAGGAGGTCGAGCAATTTTTGGGTGGCGGGGACAACCCGGCTCTCCAGCGAAGGCCACCGTTCCGGATGTGGATTGGTGCTGGTCAAGCCTTGAAACCAGTCCTCCAGATCCACCGTAAAGGCGTTGCGCGGCGTATAGGGCGTCATCTTCGTCATCCCACATACCCCAAGCTGCGCAGCCGTTCGGCCAATACCTTGCGGTCCTCGTCGCTCAGTCCGGCGTCCGCCGGATCGACATCCGCCGCGCTGCGGCTGCGCCATTCTCGGCGCACCTCGGCGCGGTCCCCCTGTGCGATCGCTTCCGCAAGCACGCGTCCGTCCATGTGCGCCGGCACGGACTCGCCCATCAGATGCAGGATCGTCGGCGCCAGATCGACCAGCGAGGCGTCCTCCACTTCTACGCCGGGGCGGATCGCCGCGCCGTAGGCCATGAAGACGCCGTTCATGCGGTGCGTGCCCGAAATGCCGCGGCGCATCGACTCGATGATCTTGTGGCTGCCAAACTCGTACTCCCCGAAGCCGAAGTACTCCAGCCGGCGCGGCAGGAAGACGATATCCGGCGCATGCTCGAAATAGTCGCCGTGATACAGGTCCTCGCGACGGTAGATCGTCTCCACCACCAGTTCGTTTGTCTCCGGGTCGCGCAACGTCTGCAGCCGTGCGATGATCTCCTCGCGCACGCGGTTGTACTCGTCGCCGGGCTGCACGCAGCCATACGGCTCGCGCCCCGCCACATTCAGATAGATTTGGCCGACATTGCCCAGCGAATACGCCTGCGTACGCCGCCAGTCAATGTCCTCGAACGAGAGGAAGAGCGCCTTGAGCAGCCCTTGCCCCTGCCCGCGCACCACCTCGCGCTTGAGCGCGCCCAGCCCGAAGCGCATCATCGTGTCGTAGACGTTCATGGGCGAGAAGCCGGCCCTAAACATCCCCCGCTTGATGCGGCTGGCCGCGCCGCTGTGCACCTGCATAAAGCCCTGCCGCATCAGCCAGTTGTTGACATGGATGAACTTGTGGAACGGACCGAAACCGTGGTCCGACATGACGATCAGCGTCGTGTCCTCGTCCAGCGCGTCGACGACGCCCGCCAGCTTGCCGTCCAGGTACTGATAGTAGTCGCGGATGGCATTGCCGTACTTCTCGGCCTTGCGCGGGTCGTGCAGCGGATGGTCCTTGTCCATGAACTTCCACATGGCATGGCTGATCGTGTCGGTGCCGTTGAACACGACCATCGTAAAGTCCCAATCCTCGCGCCCGCGCAGATAGTCGAGCGTGCGCAGTCGCCCGTCCGTCGTCTTGTACAGCCGCTCCAAGAACGCATCCACGCCGGAGTCCGAATACGCCTGCCCCGGGTCCGGGTAGAGCAGGTACTCGCCCGTCGCTGCGTTGAGCTCGTCGAGCAGCGTGTCGGGATAAGTGATCTTGACCTTCGTGCTGGGCGCGGGCAGCCCGGACACGACCACGCCGTTCACCGGCAGCGGCGGGTAGGTCATGGGGATGTTGAGCGCACAGACGCGCCGCCCGGCCTGGCTCAAGAGAGCGTAGATCGTGGGCGCGCGGCAGTCCAGCGCGGTAACGGGCAAAAAACGGTAGCTGTCCGGCTCGCGTGCGATCCAGTCGTAGAGCCGGTGCTTGCCGGGGTTGACGCCCGTAGCAAAAGAAGTCCAGGCCGGCCCGGTCATGGGCGGCACTGTGCTGCGCAGCGAGCCATGCGCGCCCTCCGCCATCAGCCGCTTCAGCGTCGGCAGGTAGCCCGCCTCGGCCCACGGCTTGATCAGGTCGAAGGTCGCCCCGTCCAGCCCGATGACCAGCACGCGGCTGCGCTTGTCGTCTCGCGCTACAGGTTGCGCCGGTTCGACGGCAAGTCTGCCTGCGGCCCCGGATGTCGCGGGCGCAAGCGCGGCCTGTTCAGGCGGCGGCTCGTTCTTGCCCGGCGCCTTTTCCGGAGCGTCTTCCGCTGCGTGATCCGGCACGTTCAGCAGCAGCGTCTCAAGCTGGTGGACGCGCTGACCCAGCAGCGCGTGACTCTGCGCTAGGTCGCGGATGCGGTCGGCTTGGGTGGAGATCGTCACGCTCTGCGACAGCAGCACCACGATGGCAAAAAGCAGCCCGAACACCAAGATCAGCGTCGGCGCATACGAGACGGCAAATAGCCCGGCCAATGCGCGCACGAGCTGGTCGAAAACGGTTAGCACAAAGATCGCTCCGCTCGCCCCCAGCCACACCAACGCGTATTCTTCGCGCAGCTTATGCTTGCGTACAAGCTGGATCGTGACCAGCAGCAAGATGAAGCTGAACGCGACCGCCAGTATCTGTTGTTCGACAGGTATTCGCGACAAAGGTCTCCTCCGAGACGGCGCGCTGCGGCCTAGTCCGCGCCCCGCGCCGAGGGAATATCGGCGTGCCCGCTCAGGGGCGGCGGCTCCTCTGGCGACAGCAGCGCGCTAGGGTGAGGCGCAATGTCCTTCATGGCCGATGTGACCATAGCGACCGTCACCTTGAATGCATAGTAGATCGAGCGCCAGGCGTTTATCGAGCTGACGCCGGTCATGCGCGCCCGCATGTTCACCGGCAGTTCGATCTGGCGCAATCCCGCCTTGTGGACCAGCACCCGGCTTTCCACGTCGGGATAGTCCTGCGGCAGATACGTCGCCAATACGTGGGTCGCCCGCCGGTTCATGCCGCAGAAGCCTGACGTCGTGTCGGTGGCGCGCTCGCCGATGAGGAGCGACACGGCCCAGCTGAAAAAGCTGATGCCGATGCGCCGCGACAGAGGGATGTGCCAGTCCACGCCCTTTTCCAGAAATCGCGAGCCGACCGACATATCAGAGCGGCGGCTGCGCAGCGCCGATAACAGCAGTTGAATCTCCGCAGCATCATGTTGGCCGTCGCCGTCCAGCCGGATCACGTAGTCGTAGCCATTGGCAAGCGCGAACTTCAGCCCGGTCTGCACGGCGCCGCCGATGCCCAAGTTGAAGGGGTGCTGGACGACAATCGCGCCGGCGGCCTCGGCCTCCGCGGTCGTGCCGTCGGTCGAGCCGTCATTGATCACCAACACGTCCGCTTCGGGTAGAGCCTGGCGCACGCCGCTCACAACCTGGCGGATGGCGTCTTGCTCGTTATAGGCGGGGATGATGATCAGCACACTCTCAGCGCGTTTCGCAATCGTCACGATCTGCAAGCCCTTTCAAGTTTGTTCGGGGCGACGTCCCATGCAGGCTATGCCGCGCGGCTGGCAAAAGATCACCTGCTTCTCCGTGGCGAAAAGGTATCACTTGCTATGACGTGACGACCGGGAAATAGTTACGCCGCCCATATTGGGTACGCCCCAGACCGCAGCTTTGTTCCGGCGCTCCCCCGCAACAGCCAGAAAACCAAAGCCCGACCTGCTGAGGCCGGGCTTGTCAATCGTACATGCTGAACTGGCGCGCAGCGACAGCCGCCGCCCCGCTATCCGCGCGGGTGGTGGTCGATGCCTTCGTAGCGCTCGATGAAGGCGCGGATGGCGGCTTCGTCCACCTCGTCCATCGTCAACAGCCGCTGCCACGCGGCTAGGGCGATGCTCGCGCCCATGTCCCTGTGCAACGGCTCACTGCCGCCGATGGTCCAGGCAGGGTCGTTCGGGGCCATCACCACATTCCGCCCCGTACGGAAATACGGATCCACAATGGCGCTCAGTTGCTCCACAAGTTCGGGACAGCCGTCCGCGCACTGGTAATAGATGACCACGCCGCCATCCTCCAGGTTGTGGACAAGGTGCTCGTAGCGCACCGGCTCCGTGTGTACGCCCCACGCGGCCAACGTTTCGTAGTGCGGGCCGGAGGTCGGCGGCGTGCTGTTATAAGCGACAGGCGACGTGCTGCCGAAAGTGATGTGCAGATTGCCCTGCGCGGCGTAGCGCTCCTCGCCGGCGACGGGTCGTTGGCGCAATACGCCCGCCACGACGAAAGCCGCTATCAGCAAGACCAACGCCGCGCCCCCGCCGATCAGCATCAGGTTCTGCTTGCGTTTGCGTCGCGCCGCTTGTTCGCGCAGCGCCGCCTTTCTACTGCGCCCGCCTTGCAAAACCTGCGCCGCTTCTCCGCTTTTTGCCATGCCGACCTCCGGTCTTCTATACTGGTTGCGTAAATGAGATTCGCCCACTATACCCAACCGGGGATTGCAGGAACGTAGGCCGGCTCACCATCGGCGGCAACCGTCGCCATCCGCAAGCGGTCCGCCAAGCGTGATGCCGGACGGCAACGCAGCGTCAAAGCCCCTGCCCCCGCCATTCACCCGTACAGGAGCCGGCACATGCCCGCAGTGCAAAGCGCCGCAGGACGCATCACCCCGCGACAGGCCATCCAGCGCTTCTGGGAAGTGGACGCCCTGCGCGGCGTCGCCATCGTCATGATGGTCATCTTTCACCTGATGTGGGACCTGTGGGCCTTCCACGTGCTGCCTGACGTGGTGTTGTGGGCGGGCTTCTGGAAATACTTCCAGCGCACTACCGCCACCCTGTTCATCATGCTCGTGGGCGTCTCGCTCACCCTCAGCTACCGCCGCGCCGCGGCTAAACAAGGCACGGACGGGCTATACCTCAAGTTCCTCATCCGCGGCCTGCGCATTTTCGGCCTGGGCATGGTCGTCACCGTCGCCACGCGCTTGTTCGGGATGGGCTTCGTCGACTTCGGCGTGCTGCATCTGATCGGCTTCTCCATCGCCGCCGCCTACCCCTTCCTGCGCTATCGCTGGCCCAATCTGGTACTATGGGCCGTCTTCTTCGCCGCCGGTCACTTCGTGCAGCAGCAACACGTCGACACGCGCTGGCTGGTCTGGCTGGGCTGGACGCCAATACCCTACCTGCCGGTGGACTTCTTCCCCATCATCCCGTGGTTCGGCGTCGTCCTGCTCGGCGTCTTCCTCGGCAACACGCTCTATTCCCAGAACGGGCGCGCCTTCTTCCTGCCTGACCTCTCCACCTGGCTGCCCGTGCGCCTCCTAGAGCTTCTGGGACGCCGCTCGCTGATTATCTACCTGGTTCACCAGCCCATCCTCTTGGCGCTGCTCGCCCTCTTCGGCCTCATCGACCTCGGTCTGTAGATCGGCCTGTAGAACGGACGGGCGCGACCATGAGCCGCGCATAAACAGAAGGGCGAAGCGCATACCCGCGCCTCGCCCCGTATTCACCGTTCGAACGCTCGTTGCGCTACACAGCGCCCTCTTCCTCCTGGCTGCCTGCGTCGTGCGCCCCGCCCTTGGCCGCGACCGCCGCGGCCATGAGCATCTGGATGCGCTCCACCATGTCCACCGGGTTGGCGTGCAGCCCCTCTAGCAGCAGCGCATTGTCGAAAAGCTGCTCGATGGCCGCGTCGATCAGCGGGTCGTCCGGGCTGGCTTCGACCATCTGCGCCAGGTCGACGAGCATGGGGTGGCGCGGGTTCAGTTCGAGCAGCTTCTTGGGCGCCTCGTAGCCCTCCTCCATCAGCCGCCGCAGCCGCTCCAGATCGCGGTCGAAATCGTCCTCCGGAGAAACCAGCCGGCAGGGGCTGGTCACCAACTGCTTGGAAGCCTGCACGCCCAACACGCGATCGCCAAGCGTCGCCTTGAAGCGCTCTGCCAGCGCGTCGAACGCCTCGCTTTCCACCTGGGCAGCGCTTTCCTCCTCAGCCGGCGGCGTTTCGGGCAGCTTCAGACCGGCGTCATCCACGTTCTGCAGCCGCTTGCCCTCCGCCTCATGCAGCATCGCCGTCATGTAACCGTCGACGGGGTCCGCCAGGTAGAGCACCTCGATGTCGTGCGCGCGGAAGTAGTCCAGGTGCGGGCTGCGCGCCACCGAGGCATAGTCCTCACCCAACACGTAGTAGATCACGTCCTGATCGGGCCGCATCCGGCTGACGTAGTCCGCCAGCGAAGTCAGTTCGTCGCCGCTGTGCGTCGAGCGGAAGCGCAGCAAGGGGACCAGCGCCTCGCGGCTGCCGGGGTCGACGGCCACGCCCTCCTTGAGGAACACGCCGAACTCGCTCCAGAACTGCACGTAAAGCTCCGGCTTCTCATCGGCTAGCGTCTTTAGCTCGCGGTTCACCCTTCCCGCCAGCGCCCGGCGCATTTGGCGCAGCAGCGGGCTGCTCTGCACCGTCTCGCGCGAGACGTTCAGCGGCAAGTCCTCCGAATCGACCACCCCGTCGACAAAGCGGTAGTAGTCGGGCAGCAGGTCCTTATTGGCCTCCTGGATCAGTATCTTGCGCGAGTAGAGGCGAAGACCGTGTTCCGGGCGCAGGTGCAGCGCGCCCCGCTCGCGCTTGGCGGGGATGAACAGCACGGCGCGCAAGTTGACCGGCGCATCCGTCACCATGTGCATGTGCGCCAGCGGGTCGGCCGTGTCATAGGTCAACTGGCGGTAAAACTCGGCGTACTCCTCGTCCGACACGCTGCCCGGCGACTGCCGCCACAACGCCGTTCGCCGGTTGATCACCTTCTCCTCGCCGTCCTCGCCCGCCAGGTAGATGGGGAAGGACACGTAGTCCGAGTGCTTCTTGACGATCTGCTCCAGCCGCCAGGCATTGGCAAACTCGGCAGCATCCTCCTTGAGCTTGATCGTCACCGTCGTGCCGCGGTCGGCCTTGTCCGCAGGCTCCAGCGTATAGCGGCTGTCCCCCTGCGAGCGCCAGGTCCACGCTTGGTCGCCGGGCCGGTATGAGCGCGACGTCACCGTCACTTCAGAGGCCGCCATAAACGCTGAGTAGAAGCCCACGCCGAATTGGCCGATGATCTCCTCCAGTGCGTTTTCACCCGCACCCACATTTTGCAGGAAAGTGCGCGCGCCGGAATGCGCGATCGTGCCCAGGTTCTCGGCCAGTTCCTCGCGGTTCATGCCGATGCCGCTGTCCGCAATCGTGATCGTCTGCGCCTCGGCGTCGACAGACAGATGAATCGCCAGCTCCCGTTCCGGGTCCACCACATCCTGCGTCGTCAGCATCTCGAACTGCACGCGATTGAGCGCGTCCGATGCGTTGGAGATCAGCTCGCGCAGAAAGATCTCCCGGTCCGTGTAGAGCGAATGGGCCAGGATGTCCAGGAGTTGTTTAACTTCGGTGCGGTATTCCAGAGTCTCCGCGCCGCCGCTTGGTTCGGGCATAGGTGCATCCCTCCGCTTCACATGGTTCGCATGATGTCTGCCGTGTCGGTTGATTAGCTCGATGTGACGCGTTAAGCCCAGCGCACCGCCACGGGCGCCGGGAACGTCTTCCGGCAATCAATGTTAGGCAAGCGAGCCCTAGCTGTCAAACCTGCGCCCTTTACAAGATAGGCGTGCCCGCGGCCACGGGGTGCGTTTCATCTTTAGGGTGCACAAGTTGTCACCCTGAGCCGTGCAGCGGCGAAGGGTCTCCATTTCGACCTGGGGATGCTTCACTTCGTTCAGCATGACAATTCGTCCCCAAGTTTGAAACGGACCCCGCGGCCACGGCCCCATTTTGACAGCGCGGCCCATTCCCATTATACTGTCACCAGAATTTGCGCCACGCCCCTGTGGTGGAATTGGTATACACAGCAGGTTGAGGGCCTGTGCCCATTAGGGCATCCCCGTTCGAGTCGGGGCAGGGGCACACAAAAAGGGCGGGAACTGGAAACCAGTCCCGCCCTTTGTTTTACGCCCCTATTGCCTTATGCTGCCTTATGCCGGCAATACCGCCCGCCCCTAGTGCATGTGCGGGAAAGCCTTCAGGCCGGCGTAGATCGCGGTATCGCCCAACTGCTCCTCGATGCGCAGCAGTTGGTTGTACTTCGCCACACGATCGCTGCGCGCCGGCGCGCCTGTCTTGATCTGCCCGGTGTTGAACGCCACGACCAAGTCGGCGATGGTGGCATCCTCGGTCTCGCCCGAGCGGTGGCTCACCACAGCCGACCAGCCGGCGCGGTGGCTCATCTCGATGGCGGCGATGCTTTCGGTGAGCGTGCCGATCTGGTTCACCTTGCACAGCAGCGAGTTGCACGCCTTCTCGGCGATGGCTCGCTCGATGCGCTCGACATTCGTCACTAGAAGGTCGTCGCCGACCAGCTGCACCCGGTCGCCGATCTTGGCGTACAGCTTCTTCCAGCCGTCCCAGTCATCCTCAGCCATGCCGTCCTCGATGCTGATGATCGGGAAGCGACTGCTCCAGTCCGCCCACAGATCGGCCAACTGATCGCTGTTCAGATCGACGCCCTCGATAGGCAGCTTATACAGGCCGCTTTCGGCGTCGTACAGTTCGCTCGTAGCCGGGTCCAGCGCGATGTAGATGTCCTCGCCGGGCTTGTAGCCGGCCTTCTCGATGGCAGCCAGGATGACCTCGACGGCCTTGACGTTGCCGCCCAGGCTCGGCGCGAAGCCGCCCTCATCGCCGACGTTCGTGCTATAGCCGCCGTCGTGCAGCACCTTCTTCAGGCTCTGATAGACTTCGGAACCCCAACGCAGCCCCTCGGCAAAGGTCGGTGCGCCCACCGGCATCACCATGAACTCCTGGAAGTCGGTGCTGTTGGCTGCGTGCTTGCCGCCGTTGAGGATGTTCATCATCGGCACGGGCAGCGTGCGCGCCCCTACCCCGCCCAGATAGCGATACAGCGGGATGCCGAGCGCTTCGGCTGCAGCCCTGGCGATGGCCAGGCTCACGCCGAGGATGGCATTGGCGCCCAGATTGCCCTTGTTCGGCGTTGCATCCAGCGAAACCATGTACTCGTCGATGGCGACCTGGTCCAAAGCATCAAAGCCCAGCAGTTCATCGGCAAGCCGGTTGTTGACGTTCTCGACTGCGTCCAGCACGCCCTTGCCGCCATAGCGCTTCTTGTCGCCGTCGCGCAGTTCCACGGCCTCGTGCACGCCGGTGCTGGCGCCGCTCGGCACAATAGCGCGGCCGACCGCGCCGCTTGCCAGTTCAACTTCCACCTCTACCGTCGGGTTGCCGCGACTGTCGAGCACCTCTCGACCAATAATATTGACGATGTCTGTCATTGTATCATCCTCCGGAAAGACGAATCCGATTTGTAGATTTTCGCTCAGATTTCTCGCGTGTAGCGCAAATTGCTCAAGCTTTGTTGTATCACGGATGGGCCGATTTAGCGAATTCCGCCCCTTCTCTGCGGCCTAGGATTCCTCTAGCCGTGCAACCTTTGGCCTATCCTCACGTAATGCTTTACAGAGCCGAATGACCTACTCGCAATTGCCGGACGGAGGCGCGCACCATGCAATATCAGACACAAGATCATTTAGGTCCCGAACGTCGTGACGATGGCGTCACTCTCATAGCGCTCTACCATTTCCTGGTGAGTTTGCTCTTTCTGGCGGGAACCGTCGCGCTCGCCATACCCGGCATGATTCTAGCTATTGTCGCCGCCACGGAAGCGCCGCCCGCGTTCATCGGCATGGCTGTGATCGGTCTGATCGCCTGCGTGACGATGGCCTTCACCGTGCTCTACCTCGTCGCCGGCTATGGCTTGTGGACGCTGCGCCAATGGGCGCGTGTAACTGCCCTCGCTCTCTCCATGCTCACTCTCCTGCTCTTTCCGGTTGGGACCATCGCCGGCGGGCTGATCATCTGGCATCTGCTCAAGCCGGAAGTCGCCGCACGCTTCTCATAGCGCTCTAGGGCGCCCCACATTTCCTAGATACGGACACAGGACGCCGGCCTTCAAGAACCGGCGTCCTACGCATCTCTAGCCGCCACGCCATAACCAGACCATTCCCGACATATGCGCGCCGGAGATAGGACAAACGTCCTGTGCCGTGAAATCTGGCCCCATGTATAATTGTGCATGGCGACAGATATTCGTGCTTGCCCTGGCACTAGTTTGGTCGATCCCTCTAGCGGCGGAATTGCGATGCGCCTCCTCAATGTCTTCAGCGCCGTTGCGTTGTTTCTATCCCTGACATCCTGCGTCATCCAAGCGCAGCCGCCCTACTCGCGGCCAACGCTCGTCCTCTACAATTGGGCCGGCTACATGCCGCAAAGCATCCTAGACGCATTCACCGCAGAGACCGGGATCCACGTCAAATATGAGGTCTACGCCGATCAAGAAGAGGCTATGGAGCAGTTGCGGACCGGCAAGCAGGTCGATCTTGTCGTCCTGGATAACACATACGTCCCCATCGCGGCCTCCGAGGGTTTATTGGCAAAACTGAATTACGCCAATATCCCCAACTTTCGCAATGTCTCGCCGAGTTTCCGCGATCTTGCCTTCGACCCAGGCAACACCTACTCGATCACGATCCAATGGGGAACGACAGGGCTGATCGTGCGTACGGATCGCGTCGAGGAGCCGGTGACCAGTTGGAACGACCTTTGGGACCCTCGTTACGCCGGCAAGATTGGCATTTGGCCGTATGATCGAGAAATGATCGGCATCGCTCTCAAGTCCCTCAACTACTCGCTCAATTCTGAAGACCCGGACGAACTGGCCGAAGCGGAAGAGAAGCTGATCGCCCTCCGCCCGAATATCTTTCTGATCGATCCGAACCTGCCGACGGGCGCGTCCCACCTGATCGACGAAGAAAACGTCATGATCTACGGCTGGGGCTACGATGCTCGCGACGCCCAGGCGCAACTTGCTGCGGCAACCTACGTCCTTCCCCAAGAAGGAACCATCCTCTGGTCGGACAACATTGCCATTTCGGCGGAAAGCAAACATAAGACCGCAGCCGAGCAGTTCATCAACTTCCTGTTTCGCCCCGAGATCAGCGCGCTCATGGTCAATGAGCTGTGGGTCGCCGTGCCCAACGACGCTGCGCTTCCTTTCATCAAGCCCGAAATCCGCGACAACCTCACCGTTTTTCCACCGTTCGAGGCTCTCGCGCAGGCCGAATACTATTCGGCAGTCAGCGCTGAGACTGAACAACGTTATGCACAGATTTGGCAACGGTTTCTAGATGAGAACGAATAGTCTTGCCGCCACGCTGCGACGCCGCCTGGAACGCATCGTAGCCCGCGTCGCCGATGCCAGCCTAGAGGACATACTGCTCGTCACGCTAACCAGCGTC
>JASGTU010000022.1 GCA_030058085.1 Chloroflexota bacterium | reverse complement strand
GATGAGGTTGTGGGTGAGATGGGGGTGATGCGCGGTTCTGAGGGGCGGGCGAGCGAGTATGTCGTGGCGCTGGAGGGGTTGCCGGAAGCGCCGGAGGGGTTGCGCTACGAGTTGTGGGCGATGGCAGGGGAGGAAGAAGCAGCGCTGCTGGGCGTGCTGGAGACGGAAGCCGGCGAGTTGCGGCTGGAGGGGAGCGTGGTTGGGGGGCTGTTGGAGCAGTACGATGCGGTGGTGGTGAGCGTGGCGGAGGACGACGTGGAGGCGGAGTCGCCCGGTCCGGCGGCGGCGCGCGGGGCGTGGACGGCGGAGCGGCAGGCGCTGCTGGGGCTGCTGCTGCGCGATGACGGGCTGAACGGGAAGGGGTCGCTGTACGGGGCGAGCGAGCAGGCGGGGATCGCGGTGCAGCACGGGGAGTTTCTGCGCGAGTCGGCGGAATCGGGCGACCTGGCAGAGGCGCGGCGACATGCGGAGCACGTGGTGAACATCCTGGACGGGAGTGGGGGGATGTTCTACGGGGACCTGAACCGGGACGGGCAGGAGCAGAACCCTGGGGATGGCGTTGGGGTGCGAGAGTACCTGGCGGAGACGAAGGCGCATCTGCTGGCAGAGTTGGACGGGGCGGAGTTGAGTGCGGAGGAGCGGACGAGCTTGCTGCAGGCGCTGGCGCTGGCGGAGGATGGCGAAGGGCTGGTGAGTGCGGCGCGGGAGCAGGCGATGAAGCTGTTCTCGGCGGACACGGCGCAGGAGGCGAGTGCGCTGGGCTCCGACCTGGGCAGCCTGCTGGCGCAACTGACTGAGACGCACGACGGCGCCTATGACGCCGCCCTTACCCTCGCCGCCATCCAGATCTATGCAAGCCCTGCTCAGTTGCAGCGGGCTATTGCCGAGATCGCCGGTGAGGACATGGTCTCGGGGCCAGCCGTTACGCCCGCGGCGCAGCCCGCTGCGCTTACTGTGGCGCGACTCGTTGTGCCGCCTCCACCCGGCGCCGAATCGGGAGAGCGGTGGGAGAGTCCGGTGGACGGGAGCGTATACGTGTGGGCGCCTGGCGGCGAATACACGATCGGGGCGGAAGCGGGGGCAGGGGTGACGAGCCGGGAGGGGCCAGAGCACACGGTGGAGGTGGGCGGCTTCTGGCTGGCGGAGAGGGAGACGACGAACGAGCAGTACGGGCGCTGCGTAGTGGCTGGGGCGTGCACGGAGCCCGGCAACGAGCGCTGGGCGGAAGCGGAGTATGCGCAGCACCCGGTGAGCGACGTGGACTGGGAGCAGGCGCGTGCGTATGCGGAATGGGTAGGCGGGCGGCTGCCGACAGAGGTTGAGTGGGAAGCGGCGTGCCGCGGGGCTGAGGCGAACATGTACCCGTGGGGCGATGCTGCGCCGTCGGCGGAGTTGAGCAACTACCTGGACACGGTGGGCGACACGACGCCGGTAGGCAGCTATCCGGAAGGGGCAAGTCCCTTCGACATCCTGGACATGGCTGGGAACGTGTGGGAGTGGACGAGCAGCGTGGATGCCCCATACCCGTACGATGGGGCGGACGGCCGCGAGGAGGCGGACGCCGAGGGCAAGCGCATCATGCGCGGCGGGTCGTTCTACTACGCGGCGCAATTGCTGCGCTGCAGCGCCCGCACCGGGGCTAGCCCGGATGTCCAGATCCCCCACCTCGGCTTCCGCATCGCCCTGCCGGGTTGATGAACGACGGCGCGTTACGCGCCGCAAAGGACTGGTAAGCACTAAAGGAGACGGTAAAGATAATGACGACTCGGGGAGGCGCTCGCGGAACCAGTTATTGGGCTGAGTTCCCGGATACCTATCGCGCTGAGCACGTAGAGGCGATCGCTAAGTGGATAGCGGTGGGCGAGAGCGGCGTTGTGATCGGCGGAAGCGGGGCCGGCAAGTCCAACTTGGTTGGCTTTATCACCACCCGCACAGACATCCTGTGCCAGCATCTGCCGGGTGAGCCGGACGACTACGCCTTTATCCATATGGATGTAAACAGCCTGCCGACGGTAAACACGCCTTACTTCTATCGCAGCATGTTATTGGGTCTACAGAATGCAGCCCGGCAGATTGACCCGTCGTTGGCGCAGGAGATCCAGCAGGCGACGGGCATGTTGATAAGCCTTGAGGATACGTTGGGGCTGCACTTCGTGCTGCAACAGGCGCATGAGATCCTGGTCAACGGCGGCGGCAAGCATGTCGTTTGGCTGATCGACCGGTTTGACGAGGCGTGCGTCAAGCTTGAGGCGACCACTCTGAACAGCCTGCGAAATCTGCGCGATGGTCCGCAACTAAAGGGGCGACTCTCTTACGTCGTGTTTACGCGGCATCCCTTGGCGCGTCTGCGCGACCCGCGCGCGTACGACGAGTTTCACGAAATTATGGCGCCGAACACGTGTTGGGTGGGGCCAATGACGGAACGCGACGGGCGCTGGATGACGGCCCAGATGGCTGAACGGCACAACCTGACATTCAGCGACGATGCCGTCGACCTGCTGCTTGAATTGAGCGGAGGTCTGCCCGCCTTCCTCAAGGCTGCGTGCAGCGCGTTGGCGACGGGCATGCTCGTGCCGGGCGAACCCGCCCAGGTTTGGCTGGACACCATTTTGGAGCAACAATCGGCGCTGCGCAACTGCCAGGAGATGTGGGACGATCTGACGCCCGACGAGCAGAGCGCGTTGAGCGCCATCGCCGCGGGCGCACCGGAGGAGAGCCTGGACGCCGTGGCGGTGGACTACCTTATCGCCTCAAATCTGGCTGTGCGCAAGCCGCAGGAAACAGGCAGTCCGATATTGCGGATCTTCTCACCGGTGTTCGAGTTGTTTGTGTTGCGGCAGCAATTGCATATTGCCGACGGCGTAACGCTCGACCCGCGCACGGGCGCGCTGAAGGTGAATGACCGCGTGCTGCGCACTAAGCTGACGCCCGCCGAGCACCGTCTGTTGGCATACCTGGTAGAACATAAAGGTGAGACTTGCGACGCGCAAGTCCTGCTGGCGCAGACATGGCCGGATGGGCCTCCTGAGGGCAACGAAGCGATGGCCGCTTTAGCGCAGGTCGTGGCTGACCTTCGCAGCAAGATCGAACTGGACCCGGCAAAAGGGGTGCTGGTGCAGCAGGTCGACGGCGCCGGCTATCGTCTGATGGACGTGGCGCGACTGGTCGACGTGCACATCAGCATCGACGAGGAGCGTTTTCAAAGCCAAGTGCGGAAGATTGTCGATTCCGATTTCTTCCGCGGGCTGGAAGGAAAGGCGCGTGAAATGCGCCAAGCGCGGGCCGCAACTACCTAACCCGAGCGCGTTCCCTGTGTGGGGTAAGACGCTAGCTGCCGCCTTCCCGCTGATTGCGCGCCTTGATGACGGCGCGTACATTCCACTACGTAAGTCTGGTTAGTCGTGGCGTTTGACGGACGATTGAGAGGGGCGGCTATGGACAAGGCACAAGGCGGTTCCAAGAGGAATTCGTCCGCGACGGGGGCAAAGGTGCAGGTAAAGTCCGCGCCCGGCATTCATCTGACGCCCGATCAGGCGGCGCTGCTGGGCCAGGCCTTCCCCAAAGAAGAGACCATTTTGGTCAAGCAGGAGTTTCGCTCCGGGTATAGCGGCGCGGTTGTGGTGCTGGTCTCTGTCGGCGTGGGGCGTGCCCCGCTAGTCGTCAAGATGGCGCACCCGCACGACTTACAGCGCGAATACGAGGCATACGAGGAGTATGTGCGCCAGGTGTCGCCGCAGAACATCGCGCACTTGCAGGGCGAGCCGATGAATGCCCCCGACGGGCAATTGGGGCTGCTGCAATACACCTTCGCCGGCGGCGAATCGCACTTGCCGACGACGAGCTTGCAGGAGTACTTCGAGGCGTCCGGCGCGGAAGCGACCTCGGCGGTGCTCAACCGCATCTTCCGCGTGTACGGGCGGCATTGGTGGGCGAATAACCGGGCGCAGACCTATGTCCTTGACGAGCATTATGACCGGCTGCTGCCCGTGCACCTCCAGGCCTCCCGCATCGACGAGAGCGCCGAGCCGGATCACGTCGTCAAATCGGGCGAGAGCAGCATACTGGCCGTCGAGAAGATCGCTATAGGCCAGACGGTACAACTGCTCGAGTTCCAGGTAA
This sequence comes from Chloroflexota bacterium, assembly GCA_030058085.1. Classification (GTDB taxonomy): domain Bacteria; phylum Chloroflexota; class Anaerolineae; order Caldilineales; family Caldilineaceae; genus JASGTU01. Next base: position 2,707 of record JASGTU010000022.1, on the reverse strand, counting down.
TCAAGGCGCGTGACGGGGGCCACAGGCTCACGCTCATGGGGCAGTCTCCGCCCAGCGAGGCTTCAGCGCCTATCCGGGTACGTGTCGAGATGGAGCAGCCAACCGACTACAAGCCGGGCGACGTGGCGCCTTCGATCACGGCGCGGGTTAGCGCTACGCGACAGACGTTGCTGGGTTCGGCTGCGCAAGCGGCCTTGCGCGGCTTCGATCCGCAAGGCCGCCAGTTCACACTGTCTTCCGGGGCGGAAGGGGGAGATATCGTTCTTCCCAATCCCCTGTTGAAGCTGCCGGAACTGCTGTATCGTGTGGTCGAAACCAAGATGTCGATCATCCACGGCGACTTGAACTTGCAGAACGTGCTGGTGGATGGGCCGACCGGGTTTGCCTGGCTGATCGACTTTGCGGAGACGCGCGTGGGGCCGACGCTACTCGACTTGCAGCGGCTGGAGGTTCAGGCGATCACCAAATTGCTGCCGGCGGGCGGCGAAACGCCCCTCAGTGCGGTGGTGGAGATGATGACGCGGCTGCACGCCGACCCGCCGCTGCCTGCGCCTCCTCAGCCGCAATTGCGGGAGCCGTATGCGCTGTTGGTCACCATCCGGCGGCTGGCGCGGCAGTATCTCATCGACGACCTGGACTGGAACGAGTATTACTACGGGCTGGTCGTGGCGCTGATTGGCGCTCTGAAATACGATGAGCTAGACAGCAATGCGCGGCGGATGGCGTTGGTCTGCGCGGCTGCGGCGGAGAGCCTGGTCGGTCGCCCGCTGCAACAGGCTTCGTCCACTATGCCTGCTCCTGCCGCAGCTCGTTCTGTCGCTGCGGGACAGGAGGCGCGCCGTCAGCCGGCAGTCGTCCCCACGCGTGTCGCGCCGGCTGGCCGCGATTCGCAGAAACCGGCAGTAACCGTTAAGCCAACCTCGCCCGCTACGGTGAAGACGGGGCGGCATCTAGCCGGGCCGATGGTTGCGGCTGCGGCGTTGCTATTGATTGTGGCGGGGCTCTGGTGGATCTCGACGTTTCTTGGCTCAGGCGAGACGGGGCAAAGCGCGGCAATGGAGACGGCGCCAAGCGCCGCCGGTGACGTGACTGACCAGGTGGAAGTGCTGGCTGCCGCCGCGGCAACAGATAGCTCGGCGGGTGAATCGTCTGACTCCACTTCGACTGCGGCGGCTGCAAGCGGGTCGGCTACAAGCTCTCCCGAAGCGGCGCAGGTCCTTGTGACGGAGGACGCGGGGGAGTCTGATGGGGCGAGCACGGCTGTGACGTCCATTACGGCGTCAACGGAGAACTCGCCACAGACGCCCATCGCTACGGGCGCCCCGACGGAGACCGCTGTCGAGGAAGCTGAGGCGGAGACGTTGACGCTGTTGGCGACGGTAAACGTACGCGCCGGCCCCGGCGCTAGCTACCCGATCGTCGGCACGCTGCGCATCGGCACGGTGGTCGAGGCAGTGGGGCGCAGCGGCTCAGGCGCGGATAGCTGGTACCAGATCGCGAACCCGGAAGACGGCGATGAACTGGTGTGGGTGTCGGGCAACCCGCAATTGGTCGATGCGTCCGGAGCGGAAGGAGCGCCTGAGGTTACGCCGGCTGCAGTCGCCGCGGCCACTCCAGCAGTGAACACTGCGCTTGCCGGACGCAGCGGGACCATCTACTACTCAGCCACCGATTCGTCGGGGGCGGACAACATCTATTGGGTGGCGGCGGACGGGTATGTCGAGCCGGAGTTGGTTGTCAGCGGGGGCAGACAGCCTGCGCACCAACCAAACGGTGATAGGCTGGCTTTCAAAAGCGTAGCCGACTCTGCGCTTGGCATCGGCGGGATCGACGGCGCCGGGCAAAATCGCACGCTTTTCAGCAGCAACCCGGAAGACTCTGTACCGAGTTGGAATCCCGGCGGCGACCGCATCATCTTTACCAGCAACCGCGAGGGGGATCGTGACTGGCGTCTCTACGTCACTTGGCCGGAGAGCGGGGGCGCTTTCTATCAGTTGGGGCGCGGGGCTGATCCGGACTGGCATCCGACCCGCGACCTGATCGTATTCAAAGGCTGCGACGATTTCGGGGCGCGCTGCGGCCTGTGGACGATGGCGACCGGCGGCACGGCGCGCCAACCGTTGACCGATAATCCGTCTGACTCAAGGCCACGCTGGTCGCCCGACGGTCAAACGGTAGTGTTTATGAGCGCGGAGCGGCACGGCAACTGGGAGCTGTACGCAGTTGATGCGGGCGGCGGCGAAGCGCGACGGCTGACGAACGACCCGGCTAGCGATGGGTTGCCCGCCATTAGCCCAGATGGGCAATATGTGGCCTTCCTAAGCAGCCGCGGCGGCTCGTGGGGCGTCTGGGCGATGCCGCTGCGCGGCGGTGAGGCCGAGTTGGTCGTCCGGCTGGATTCGCCCCTGCCGGACTGGTTGGCGCAAGGCTTGTCGTGGACGCCATAGGCCGGCGCTGAATGCGGTAGATGGCTACGGCTAGGCGGTCAAAGGCCAGCAATAAGATCGTGCCTAACTGCCCAGCGCGCGCAGCCCGTAGTCCCAGAGCGTAAGGGCGTCGATGTCGCCGGTGACGACCAGCGCGCTGCGTGCGCCTCGCGGCCAGCGGCCAAGCCGAACCAGCGGACGATCGCCATCCTCGATCTCGGCTAGCAGCGGGCGTTCATCTAGTGCGCTGAACTGCTGGCGATCTAGAAAATAAGCGTGTT
>JASGTU010000021.1 GCA_030058085.1 Chloroflexota bacterium | reverse complement strand
GGCGCGGGCGTCATCGACGAGATATCGGTGAACGTGGGCGACCCGACGATGCTCGACGTCAGCGGCCCCGATATCATGCAGGAACTCGCCACGCGCACCGTGGGACGGCTGGCGATCTGTGAGCAGGGGTGGCGTTCCCTGAATGACCCCGCGAGGTCGATGCTGGGCTGGTTTCGCAACTCGCTCTCGGGCGACAACATCGTGCCCAACGAGGATATCGCCATCCCTTTGTCGCACGATGGCAACGCGGGCACCTACGAGTCGATCTACCTGCAAAGCGAGCTGGACGGGTTTCCCACTCACGGCACCTGGCTCTATGTCGGCCACGACGCGCGCTTCGACCGCATCCGCCTGACGTTCTCGCAGTACAACACCAACGACGACTGCATCCTCCAATGCCAGTATTACAGCGGCTCGGGATGGTCAACGCTCAACCACACCGACGGCACCCGCGTGGGCACGCGTACCTGGGCACAATCGGGCGAGATCACCTTCAACCGGCCGGCGAACTGGGCGCGGTATACGGCGGCCTACGGGGCGGGCAATTGGTTCTGGGTGCGGATGCGGGTGCAGCGGGTGCCGCCGGCCAACCCCTCATCGACGAGCTATGTGCGGCTGAATGAGGTCGAGGTCTACGCCGATATCCCAACAACAAATGGCGTCAACCTCATCATGAACCATGCGCCCACGACGTGGACACGCAGCGGTTATCCGCAGACGGTTACGGAGAAGTATCTGGAGTTCGACGGCGAGACGGTGCTGGCCGCGCTCATTGCCCTGTGCGAACAAGGCGGCCAGAGTAGTAACGAGGCGATTCGCGAGCACTTTCGGCTCGGTACTGGGCGGGCTATCGAGTGGCTGGGCACCACGCAGCCGTCATCCGGCCTGCGGGCGCAACGTGGCGGCGACGCGACCGAGGGCGGGGGCGAGCTGTGCATCATCGAGTCCCTCACCGAGCGCCGCGACTCGTCGGAGGCCGTCACCCGTATCTACCCGACCAGCGCTGACGGCATCACGCTGGCCCTGACCACGCGCTCAGCGCCGACGGGCTACACGTTCAGCCGCGGCGGCAACTATCTCCAGCACAACGCCGGCGCCGGCGCGCTGGGCATCATCGAGGCGTGGATGCGGTTCTCCGACGTCTCGACGCAGCAGGCCGACTCGCGTACCGAGCACCCGACGATGGCGTCGAACGCGCTCTTTGATAGGGTCGTGGAGCATCTACGTACCCACGGCGAGGCGCAGCGATTTTACGATCTGAGCGTGGTTCAATTTCCGAAGCTGCTGCGGCCCGGCGAGACCATCGACGTCGTGTACCACGATTACGTGGACGGCTACCACGCGGTGGACATCGACACGGTAGCGCTCGGCACCCCGCTGCACATCCTGGCGCCGACGATTCGCAGCACAGACGAGGGTGTCGGCACGATTGCGCTGGAGGTCGCCACCATCGACCGCGATGCGACGTCGGACTCGGGCGTGTTGGCGAACACCATCCGCGACGTGCAGCGGATACCGAGCGCGGCCGGGAGCGCGGCCATGCAGCTCGTTGGCACCATCATCAATGTGGGTGACGCCGACACGGTGGATGGACTGCATGCGTCGATCACACCGATACCGTGGACGCTGCTGGCGCTGAACGCCAACGCGCAGTGGCCGCTCTCGACGATACCGGACGGCTACGATCATACTAAGCTGAGCAACGTGCAGCCCGACCAGCACCACAATCCGGTGAGCCTGTCGGCATCAGCGCAATATCTGCTCTCGCTGAACGACCAGCAGATCGACATGCCGGGCGTGGCGGCGTCGCGGGTGCTGGCGTCGCCGATCGGCAGCAGCGGCACGCCGCAATTCAGGGCCGATGTGGGGCTGAACAGCCTCACGCTGGGCACCAAGCTCACCACGCCGCTCATCGACTCGGCGGCGGCGCTGATGCTCTCCCCGACCACGCGGACACAGACGGATCGAGCCATTGCCTCGGACGACTATATCTCGCGCCTCACCGGCTGGCAGATTACGCCCTACGGCGCGGCCGATTTCCGCTTTGGCTATTTCGACGAGTTGCACGCGCAGTCGTTCATCGCGGATTTGGAGCAGGCGCTGGCGGGCGGGCAGATCATCTGCAAGTCGGTTGCGCCGCTGGCTGCGGACTTTATCGCCCCCGCGCCGGGCGGAGACGGCGACCTCTACGTGCACGAGTTCCCCGGCTTTGGAGGGTTCCGCGTGTTCGTGGACGGTGATCTGATTCGGCTGCGGCAGTTCTACCGCGAGTCGCCGGGCTCGATGACGTACACCGAGGACACGACCATACCGGCCAACGAGCTCGTCTATCACGCCGGGGTGGTGTCGGTGGCCGACGGCGTGACGCTGACCGTCGAGGGCGAGCTGGTGGCAGACTATGGTAATTCGCTCTATATCACGGATTGCTGGGGCACGGTGGCGTATCACTCGACGACGGACGGGGTGCAGCGCTACACGTTCACGCGCTCCGGCGGCGACCGGGCCGGGCAGGCGCCGACCGGGGCGGTCATCAAGGCCGAGTCGCTGGCGCTGGACTATGGCATCAGCGGCAACGGTTACTACGAGGTCAACGCCATCGACGGGCCGATGGCCGAGAATTCGCCGTACGCGCAGGTGGTGACGTGGTCCGATCATCCGGCGGACGGGCTCTCGCTGCGCACGCGGATGGGCAATCTGCGCGGCGTGTTCGGCACGGCGGACGAGTTCGGGCTGTACGCCGGGGACGGCATCTCGGCATCGAGCCGCTATCTGCGTATCAGCAACGAGGCGGTGGAGATGCGCAACCTGCCGCTGCTGATGCTGGGCAACAGCGGCGCGCGGGTGGAGGCACACTCCGGCGGGCTGTTCGGGCTGGACAACTCTGGCGCGGGGGCGTTCGCGCTGGCGACGAATCCGGTCTCGTGGCAGGGGCAGGCGCTGGGCGCGGGCGACGTGATGCTGGGCGGTGCGGGGCAGTACGTGCACTGGGACGCGTCGGAGGCACGGCTCACCGTGGCGGGCGACATCCTCATCCACGAGCAGGGCGGCATTTTCGGGCTGGACGACGGCGGCGCCGGGTCATTTGCGCTGGTGACGAATCCGGTCTCGTGGCAGGGGCAGGCGTTGGGCGCGGGCGACGTGATGATCGGCAGCGCCACGGCGGGGCAGTATATCCACTGGGACGCGTCCGAGACGCGCCTGACGGTGGCGGGAGACATCCTCATCCAAGACCCGGTGATCG
>JASGTU010000020.1 GCA_030058085.1 Chloroflexota bacterium | reverse complement strand
GGGCGATATGGCCGGCGGCGGCCTTACTGATCTCCTCCTCCAGCGGGAAGACGGTGTCGCCGACCAGGTCGGTGAGGCGCTCGGCGGCTCGCGCCAGCGTCTGGGTGGACGGATGGTCGTCGCGAGGAGCCACGCCCACGGTGCGGAAGGAATTGTTGGTGCGCAGCGCCTCTTGGGCTTGCTGCCCGTTAACGGTCACGTCACGGCCCGCCACCTTGAGCCGGACTTCCCCAGCGACGAGCAGGGCTGCGATCATGTAGCGCAGCGTGTCCTGGGACCAACCAAAGGGGGCGTCGGTAAAATGGTCGGTCAGACGCTTGCCCTCCACCAGCTCATTGCGCTGCAAGTAGTCCTTGATGCTGACCAAAGCCCGATGGTCTGTGCGAATCGAGGGCGTTCCGGCGCGATCCTGGACCAGGCCGAGCGGATCGATTTCCGACGTGGCGCGGAGATTGCTGCGCAAGAACTTCTCCGCCAGCCCCGTATCAGCGCGCACCGGCGCTTCGGCGTAACGCTCGAAGACCTGCGCCGCCGCCTCGCTCAGGTGCTTCTTGCACGCAGCCAACAGATCCGGGTCCAGGCTCTCGACGGCGGTCGTCTGCCCGCGGAAGATGAACGATCCCTGGCTTAGGCTGCGCTTAAGCAGGCGCTGTAGTTCGCCGCTCAGCTTCTCTGCCCGCGCAGTCTGGGCGGCGCAATATTCACGGACTTCCTGATCAGGGTCATTTCGGTGGATCGACGCAATCTCCTGGCAACGGTAGATCTCGCCGAGGATCGACGATGCGTCGGGTTCGGTTCGTCCGAGCAGGAAGACGGTATGCTGCGCGGTGCGCTGACGGGATTCCTCCAACAGGCGGGTGCGTGCCGTTTCGTAATCGGTCGGATCCGCGAATTCGACCGCCGTCTGGATGGTCTCGCGCTCTCCGGCAAGGCTGGAAGCAGTGCTGCCGCTGATCGCCTTGAGGCCGGCGCTCACAGTCAGCGAATTATGGAGCCGGGTGGAGGGAAGCGGAGTGAAGGCGCTGCGCAAGGCCTCGTTTTGTATGCGCCGGGTCTCGACCGTGCGCAGGACGATTCCGGCGCGTTCCCGGTCGATCTCGTTGAGCTTCTGGCTGAAGAGGACCAGGTTGCCGTCCTTCTCGCCAAACGGGACCACCGCGTCGCTGATCAGGTCCTTTACCGCCGCTTCCACCTGCTGCAGGCGCGAGGGCGCGTCCACACTGGGATGCATCAGCGCGGCCACGTTCTGCACGGTCACAGGCATGTTGCCGAGAATCTGCAGTATCGCCACCGTCTTGGCAATTTCCTGGTGGAGAGGCGAATCGCGAAACGCTTGCATGGCTTTGCCGGCAGCGCGATGGGGGGAAGGATAGGCGCGGCGGATGTCCTTTTCGAGCGCGTCGAACAAGGTCACCGTGGTGGCCAACGAGCCGACAGGCTGGTCGGCAGCCGGCGCGTGGCCTTCCGCCCCTTCCACCAGCACGTCTTGGATGACCTTGATGGCCGAGCGCAGCCCGATGCCGCCGGTAGACTTGGCGAGGGCTCCCAACAGGTGAAGCAGAATATCGAAATGCGCGGGCAGGAAGGGGTATAGGTCGATGAAGGCCTGCCGGTCGAAGTCGGCATCATAGAAACGCGCATCCTGCAGCTTGGTGTTGTGGCGCAAGGCTTGGCCGTGCTGGTCGAACAGCGCGCCCAGGGTGCGTGCGCCGTCGACCGATTTGCCCAGCAGACGAGCCGTGCAGATCTCCTTGATGTCGCTCGACTCGAGATCGATCTGGATGGGAAAGCGGGCCGACAACCGGTACAGTTCCGCCGAATTGAGCGCGGCGCGTGGGTCGTCTTCGGTCAATGTCTGCTGGGCCGTGCCGATGATCCAGACTTTGCCGTCGCCGAAGTTCTTCAAGTTCTTGGCCAGCCCGTCCAGGTTGAGGATCAGGTGTGTGCGCGGCGCAACGTACTGGCCGACTTCGTCGATGACGAAGATGACATACTCTTTCCCCGACACCTCGCGCACGATGTCGATCATCTCCTGCACGCGGTCCGTCTCAAAGCGTATGAAGTCAACCGACTCGGTGGAAAAGGAGGCCGGCGTTTTGAACAGATTGGGGTACATCTGGTGGGCGATCTCGGGGAGCAGACTGTCAATGACTAACGGATCATTCTGGACATCGGCCCAAGCTACGCCCAGGTCCTGCTGGACGCGCTCACGGAACTCATCAAAACGACCATCCTTCTGCAAGCGACGTTCGAGGGCTGCCACCTTCATGTGGCGCGAATAGCCGGCCCACTGCAGAACCTTGTAATAGAGCACCGTGGAAACGTCTTCCATGTTGGCGCCGGCGAGCATTTCGCTAGCCAGGTCCAGCATGACCACGGCAGCGGGAAAGCGGGCTGCCACGGTATTGAGCAGGGCCTTGGTCTGGGGGCGTTGCATGCGGTCCTGCAAGTGGCGCAGGAAGCGGACGCCGTCCACCTCCACCGTGTCATCCAGCGCCAGTCCAAGATACTTGGTGAAGGAACTCTTACCGGACCCGTAGAAGCCGGAAACCCAGACGCCTACCTCGTTCTGGCCGCCCTGTTCCATGGCTAGCTGCATCTTGCCGAGTACGTCTTCAAACTGCCTGTCGATGCTGTCCGTGACGATGTACTCGTGTATCTCCGTCTTGAGGCGCTCCTCTTGAGAAGCGCTGTAGGTGATCACCTTCTCAATGGCGCGATAGATGTCTTTGGACGGATCAAAGAGGGTTTTGATTGTCATGGCATACGGTCCTTCAGGGGGTATTAGCCGCCGACATGAACGGAACGGTAGTTACCGTCTTCGGGATAGAATCCGAGGAACTTGAGGCGTGTCTTGCCTGTCCGCTCGCCTGGATAGAGAAACACGGTCGGAACACTGAAGCGGCCGGCCAACTTGGCTTCGATGGCGCCGATACGCATGTAGGGGTGCAGCGCTTCCAGGTCGGCGACCAGAAGGATGGCTCGGTCATTGCCCTCCAGTTGGGTCAATTTGGCGTCCAACCGTTCTTGGAGCGCGCCGCGGTTGAGGGCGTTGGCCAGCGACTGATTCGTTCTGTAAAAGGCTTGCGGCGCCTTGCGGTCGGCCGCAAGCCAGAGCTTACGCAGCGGCGCGTTGGCTAGGATGTCCGCGATTTCGCCGGCAATCGAGAATACGTGGACGTCCCATCCGTCATTCTTAAGCCGGGCGGTCCAGGCCGGGAGGGTGCGTTTTACGTCCAGTATCTCGCTCGGCGAGAAGATCAGGTAATAGATCGGTTCGAAGCTGGCATGGCCCAGCTCGCGACCGAAGCGAATCCGAGTCAGCAGTTCTTCGAAGTTATCCTTGAGCGAGGACATCGACCAACTCCTCCATGCTCTTGTGGTTCCAGCCAATGCGGATGGCGCTTCCGGCAGACTGGACGATGAAGAATCCCCGCATGGCAAGACGCTTCAGTTCGGCTACTACGTCTTCGGACTCCATTCCGAACAAGGCCCACTCTGGGTGACTGACCACACCGTTATCACCGAAGCCGTCGAAGTGCAGCTCGTAGGCCAAGATAGCGGCGACGCGAGGTTCGATGCGATAGGCAAGGATCTTACGGGCGCCTTTGACGCCCGCCTCCAGCAGGCTGAAGTCAGCCAAGCAGCCAGTCAGGTAGCCGCCGGCACGCCGTACTGTGGCGTCGGACCAAGCAGTCGTAGTCTTTCCGTCGCGCACGGCCGCGGCTGCGAAGTCGCGCGCTTGGTGGTTCGTCAGTGTCTGTTTGCCTCCGCTATACGCCGGCCAATAGATTTCCTTCACGAAGTCTGCCAAGATCGCGTGGGTGCGGCAGGTGTAAAGGAACAGAAGCTGGTCGAACTCTTTTTTTGAAAGGATTTGCCTAAGCTGCTTAAGGAGTATCGCCGGAGCGCTGCCGTTGCTCAGATAACGTGGAGCGAACCCAGAGTCAATGAGGTTCTTCAACCGGCGGGCGGTCATGGTTGGAAACCGCCCGGACTCCAGTGCTTCGCAGTACAGGTCTGCACTGCCCATCCCTTCTTGCCACAGGTCAAGCAGAATGGGCGTCTCTTCGATCAGGCCAAGGCCATGGCCGAGTTGTACAGTGTACATTCCAGTCATGATGCGATATCGGAGAAGTATGGAAAGACATGGAGCCCGCTCTCAAAGCCGTTGGCGTAGAGAGCAGCCAGGATAGACCAAGCGGAAGAACGCCGGACATTCTGCACGTCGCCGACTCGAATCGGCCCTACCGCCGGATCGGCCATTGAGTTCGTCGACCCGTGCAGATAGGCCAGCGCTGCTTCTTTGGAGCGTATGTATGGCGCAAGACTCTGCCAGAGCAAGTTATCTTGGGCTACCCTGTGGAGATTCAGCTCCAGGTCTTCGGGCAGACGGAAGAGATGGTAGACCCTGCCGACGCCAATCCGTTCGTCGTGGACATGCGAAGCAGCCTGGGTGACGCCGGTATAGCGTGCCAGGTTGGGGCTTCTCGGAAAGACAGGGGTCAGGAACGCGCTACTGCCTGAAGAGAAGAAGGAGCTTGACCACCAACCATGCTGTCCCTGCTCGCCAAGGTATCCGATGGCGATTCTCAGCGCAGCCAGTGTCTCAAACGGGGCGATATCCATGTGCTCTCCTGAAGTTGAGGGCTTATTCCTCCCAGATGTTAACCGGAGATATTCACCGAGCCGAGACTTCAGTGTGACCTCGACATTTGGCATCCGGAGGGCTCGAAGCATCAATGCGTCGGCAGGGCGTCATCGGGAAAGTAGGTAGTTGACCGGTGCGCAACCGGCCTCCCTAGAAGTATCGATCTACATCTCTAGATCATGCTCGTTGGCGAAGGCGAGGACGCAGCCAAGCAGAATGGGCGTTTCAAGGTTAGGGCTAACAGCAACCAGTATAGCATGTCCTCCCGTATTCGCACTACGTCGAATGCTGGAATCAGGGCTTCTCAAAAGTCGTTGGGGTAGGAAGAGGCAAGATGCAAAGAGCTCCTTTGATTTGGTAGACTGGAGGTGTCGAATCAACCGACTACCAAACAAAGGAGCTTAGGATGGACTGTAACACGATTTGCCCAGAAGCGTCACATGGCGAGATGGCCTCGTCGCGCATCGGGGATTTGGAGCGGGCGTTGCAGGCGGTGACGGACAGCCGCGGCAAACGCGGACGGCGTTACGAGGCGGCGACGGTCTTGACGGTGATGGTGTTGGCGAAGATGGCGGGAGAACAGACGTGGAGCGGGATTGCGCAGTGGGTGCGGCTGCGCCTGGGGTGGTTGCAGGAGGCGGTGGCGTTGCCGAAAGCGCCGTGCGCCAATAGCTACCGTTACATATGTGAGCACATCGATGCGGTGGAGCTGAACGCCAAGGCGGCTGCCTTTCTGCGCGAGACAAGGGCAGAGAGAGTAGAGTCAGCGAGTGAAACGTCTGCCTGCCCGGCTGCGCACCCAGGGTTGGCGTTGCGCCACCTGGCCTGTGACGGCAAGGAATTGCGCGGTTCGCACCGCCTGGTGCAAGGTCAAGAGCAGGCGGCGCAGCAAGTGTTCGGCATCTACAATGTCCGTGCAGGCTATATGGAGGCGCTGGTTCCGATTGCCGGCAAGGGCTACGAGCCGGCAGCCTTTCGTCAATGGCTCAAAGGGCAAGCGCTGCAAGGGACCTTAATCACCGCCGACGCCTTGCATACACAGACCGCCGTATGCCGTGAGATCCGGCGCTGCGGCGGCGACTACTTGTTGATTGCCAAACGCAACCAGCGCGCCCTTTACGAGGACATCCGCTTCTGCTTCAACCAAGCGCCTGACTACTGGTTTCCTGAGCGCCAGGC
>JASGTU010000019.1 GCA_030058085.1 Chloroflexota bacterium | reverse complement strand
ACGTCCCGCCGTCAGTTGCGCGTGCGACGATGGCGCTGGGGATGGCGTGCGAGCGCATCAAAGAGCGGGGGCGCAAAGATGGCTAAGAAGGAACTCACCCTCGTAATCAGGGCGCGCAATGCGGTTGGGGCGGGGTTGCGCGGTGCGTGGGGCGCAGTCAGTGGATTCGGATCGCGCGTGGCCGGAATCTTCGGCGGGGTGTTCAAGAATCTGATGAACATCTATGCCGGCTTCAAGATGCTGGCTGGTGCCGCCCGTCTTGCCGGTCAGTTTATGGGCAAGTACGCAGAGCAGGAGAAAGCGGAACGCGCCCTTGCCGCATCCCTGGCGGCGGCAGGCGACAACGCAACCGAGCTAGTTCCGAAGATCAAGGCCGTCGCGTCCGCAATCCAGGACGAGACCGGCGCGGGAGACGAGGCCACGCTTGCCATGATGGCGCGTCTGCGTCTTCTGGGCGTCACCGCCGACAAGCTCGGCGATGCTGCGCGCGCCACGATTGCGCTCAAATCCGCAGGGCTGGCGGAGACGGCGGCACAGAAGGCCGTCGCAATGGCGATGCAGGGCTCCTATGACATGCTCAATCGGTATGTCCCAGCGCTCCGCACGGCCAAAGATGAGACGGAAAAGGCGCGTATTGTCAACGAGCTTTTCGCCAAGGGATACGAGCAGCAGAAGGCGGTGCTCAATACAACGTCAGGCGCATGGGCGGCGTTGAAGGGCCGCATCGGCGACGCATGGGAGGAGATCGGCAAGGCGATTGAACGGTCGTTCGGCATCCGCGACGCGCTGAATAAGGCGGGCGATGCCGTCAAGAGGTTCGGCGAGCGGGTCTCGGAGTGGATCGATTCAGAGAAGTTTGTCGCGCTGCAGACGACTATCCAGGGAATCCTCGCCGCAATGAAGAGCGCAGAAGGCCGCGCCGACATCGGCAAGGCGTCATGGGATTATCTGAAGTCGATATTCTCATACGGCTTCGGGATGCTCAAGGCGGGAGGCGATTATATCGGCGCGCAGATTGCGGCGGGCATTCGGTCGGGGCTTCCGGCGATGCTAGGCGGCAGCAAGAAAGCGGCAGAAAAAATTAAGGAAGCGGCGGCGGAAGCGTGGAAGTATGAGGCCGACTGGCAGAAGCAGGTTTTGAGGCGCGCGTCCGGCGACTGGGTATACGCGATGCAGCAGCACGCCCCACCGCCTCCGCCACCGCCGCCGCCTGTCGATCAGCCTGTCGCCGTTGTCGCCGACGATGAAGCCGTTGACGACGCGCAGGAGGCCGCAGATGCGCGCATAGCCGCTGAAAAGGAAGCTAACGACAAGCTGATCGAGGAACGCGAGCGCCTGCTCGAGGAATATGCGCAGGCCGAAAAAGACGCCCTCGCCAAACAGTGGGAAGCGCAGAAGGACGCCGCCGAAAAGGAATTAGCGCTTGCAGAGGAACTGGCGGGGAAAAAGATTGCCGCGTTCATTCAGGAAAACAAGGAAAAAGCCAAAGCGGAAAAACAGGCGGCACGAGACGCAGAGAAGGAAGCCAAGCGAGCCGCGATATTGGAAGATCGGGTGCGCAAGGGAGGCAGGCTATCCAAGCGGCAGCAGGAATGGCTCGACGCATTCCGCGCCATCCAGGGCGCGCAGGCGCAACTGCAGCCATTGCGCGATCAGATCAAGGTGGCCGAGGATAATCTGGCGCAGTTGCAGCAGACCAACCGCACGCTGGCGGAGATCCAAAAGGGACTCGACCAGAACCACGCCGCGCTCAATGCGCTGATTAAGTTGGGATAAGCATGGCCCTTAAAACCACAATCAATCTATCCACTCCAGACAAGGTCGAGACAAAGGTCGATGTCACGCTGTCGCCGCGCGGCCACTGGAAGGCCGACGACAGCGATCCTCCGGTCTGGACATTCACTCTGTGGGGCATCTACCGCACGGTCAGGACAGACACGATCAAGACATGGTTCGCGTGCACGCTATCGGCCTGCGAGACGGCTGCGTCTACATACAGCGAGCTCGGGGGGCTCGGGAGCTATGCCTACGAGGAGACTGTCGAGGCGCTGCACAGCTACACTTTCATGATTACGGAGAGCACTTTGACTAAGACGCTTGTCCGCGCGGAGGAGGAGGAAGCCTAGCATGGGACGTTTCTTTCCATTCCGCCGTCCGCAGCGTGGGATGCCGATCTGCCTGCGCGGGCTTGCCCGCGGACTGGCCAAGATGGACGAGGCGCTGAGCGGGATGACTTTCGAGAATGGGCGCGTGGAGTGGTCGGCTAACGACGTGCCGCATCTTGTGTACGGCGACGACGGGTGCGGGAGCTTTCCCGGCGATAATGGTGCCGGCCTACCTTCTGTCGGCGGTGCGTCCCGCTATCCGTTCGGGCCAGAGTATCCGTTCGGGATCTCAATCGATGGGGCGGTGGTGACGGTCTACCCGCAGATCGTCTACCACGGCGGGACGGCGCTGGAGACCGAGCAGACCGATGTCACCATACTAGCCGACAAGGACTGGATCATCATCGAGTTCGATCCCGACGCATCGACGCCTGCGGTGGTGGTCAAGCGGTGGGACGCGTCCCGCGGCCTGCCGCGGGACCACGACGGGCTCCTGGTGCGCGGCATCTGGCGGTTCGCGCTGGCCGGCGAGGAGGGTGCCAAAGCGGCCTCGCTCGACCGCGCGGGCTGGGCGCCAGGCAACCTCGGCATGATGACGGAGGACGGTACCTGATGGCCTGGAAGTGGGACACGTTCAAGGAGTGGGTTCCAGAGTCGGGAACGACCGTGAAGGTGATCGTCGCGGCGGGTATGCTGGCGGCGGGGGGCCTGCTATGGTACGAGCGCGCGCAGCCGCGCTACCCTACGGCCAGGGACGAGGCGGAGATCGTTGGGGCGCTCGTCGAGCGCTTGGGCATAGCGCAGGCCTACGAGTATGGATGGGGCAAGTTCCGCCGCTACCCGGTACTCGACGGCGGCGTGTGGACAAATGAGCCGCAGTGGCACGCGGTCGGCCTGTATCCAGACCGTGCCTTCTATTTAATCGACGTTACAAACGCAATGCGGTTGATGGAGAACGACGCAGGCAGGCGTAGCCCGGGGCGGTGGGTCGATCTGGCAGTGCCTGGCAGCTTCTGGGGCGGGCAGAACACGGGAGCCGAACGCCTGTCCGGCAGGGCATGGACTAATGATGATGCGGTTGCATACAACTCGGGATCGCTGCCGTTCGTTGTTGAGGAGTGGATGGACTTTGGGTGGTGGACGAACCATATATGGGCCGCAGCTCCACACCACGGAGCGCTGCCCTACGCGACGAACCGGCCATTCTACCTCGGCACGAACATCCTCAACCAGATTGCCAGGCCGCTCACCGCATACAGGTGGTCGTTCGATCCAGGCGTTCCACTGAGAGTAACCAACGACTGGCCGGGTAAGACTTTAGGAAATATCGTGCAGGTGGCTGTCGGGCACGGTGAGGGCTCGTCGGAGGACGCCGCCATCGACGCCGCCATCGATGCGATGTCGTGGGAGTTCTCCATGCCGGAATCGGCATTCGAACACCTGAAGCTGAGATCGCACTACGTCTCCGCATGGGCTTGGTACGACGAGGATGAGGAACAATACTTAGCAAGTGTGTTCGAGCGTGTATCGGCGGCAGGAACGATTTTCTTCTATCCACAGTTGGGAAACTGCTTGGTTCCGGAATGTCCCGGACTCGTCAGGAAGGTGACTGAGCACGCCGTCGTCACCGCTCCATACATTTATGTCATGCACCCCGGCGGCTATCTCAACGGGAATTATTG
>JASGTU010000018.1 GCA_030058085.1 Chloroflexota bacterium | reverse complement strand
AGCCGGCGGCGAGAAAGCCGGGAGGCTGCGAGCGCACGGCCGCCACGCCGACGACCTCCCGCTCGTGCAGACAGATGGCGTAGACGTTCTCGTCGTGATGCGGATCGACAAGCCGTCGTTCGGGGTTAGCCGCAAACCGCGGCGTCTCTTCGACAAAGACCCGATAGTTCAGGCGAGCGATCTGCTCGAACTCCGCCGATTCGGCGGCAAACTTGAACCGGTACACCTGTACTTCCTCCTTCATGCCCAACGACGTAGGGCTGGTCAGGGTACGCGCCCTCCGCCCTATTGTATACCAATCCAGGCGTTTACGACGGAACGCGGCAAAGCGCGAGACGAGCCATGTATCCCCCTCGACCGGCGGAAGATTGAGCCCAGTCGCCTTGTCGAAAGGCCGGCGCAAGCATAGATAGCGTCTCTAGGCATAGAGGTTGCGTAAGGCAGGCCGCCAGGCGGGGCTTTCGAGCAGGTCGGTATTGTCGCTGATGAGGTCTATGCCGCCGATGGGCGGACGCGCGGCGATGCGCTGCACAGCCGGGTCGCGGATTTCGGCCAGCAGCGCATCGGCAAAGCCGTGCATCGCCATGACCTGGAAGGGCCGCCCCCAGAAAGACCGCACGGTTTCGGGCAAGGGCGGGGTGAGGCCCAAGCTGTTGTGCAGGCGCGCCAGCGCCTCGTAGGCGGGAACCAAGCCGGCCTCGGCCTCTTGCCAGGAGTGGGCGTGCAGCGTCCTGCGCAGCGCAGGCAGCAACTCCGCGGCGCAGGCAAGCCGGCTAAAGGCCGTGCCGAACCACTTGGGGTAGGGCGCGTACTGCCGCTCCATGAGGAAACAGAGGCGCATGACATCGCGCACCAGGCGCGCGGCGATCAGCGCGGCGCCCACGTCGTCGCCTACGCTGCCGGCGCGGCCCATGAGGTGTTCCTCCTGACCGATGCGCGCCCAGCCCGCGGCCAGCAGATAGAGCCACACGTCGTGCGGATAGAAGGCGAAGCGGCTGCGCACCGCTTCCAGGCCGGCGCCGTCATGGTAGACCGCGCCCGCAGTCAAGGTGCGCAATTTCTGCGTGGGGAAGGTCAGCCAGTCCGCCGGCTCCAGGGGCCGGGTGAGGTCGAAACCGAGTATCTCCGCCACGAAGTCGGCGGCGGTGTGGAGCGTGACGCGGTGGTTGACCGGCCCTTGCTCGATGGGCTGCAAACGCTGCACGCCGTTGTCCGCCGGGTCAGGCGGGCTGAAGTTGGTCGAATAGCCCAGGAAGGCGTAGGGCAGTTCCTGGCGCAACGCGGCGTCGATGGCGTCCGCCGATTGTGTGCGATCTGCTGCGGACAGGAAGAGCATGACGCGCGGCCCCCAATGGTGGTCGGTCGAGGTGGCGTCGTCGAAGCCGAGCACCTCGGAACCGCCGCCGAGCAGGGCGGCCCCGTGGGGCAAGTCCGGCCAATGCGCGTCGAGGATGGGGCGCACCGCCTCCCAGTAGAAGCGCCGGCAGAGTTCCAGGCCGGGGACAAAGGCGGGCGAATCGTGAGCCGTCATAGCGTCTTGCATAGCGCGAGCCTCTCGACTCAGAGACCATCGGCGGATTCATCCTGCAATGCGGCGAGCACGTCTTCGAGCGGGGGCGTTTCGGTCGCGCCCTTAAAGCGCGCCAGCCGCCGGTAGACGTCGGCGGCCGCGGCGTGGAAGCCGCCGGGCAGTCCCGCCTCCTCGAAGGTGGCGGCGATCTCCTCCATCTCGCCCACGAAGCGCCAGGCTTTGGCCGTCACGCCCCGGGCGCGCCGCGGCGCGTTCTCGTCCATGCCGGAACCTTCCCGCTGCCATTGCTCGGTCAGGTCGCCGCGCACGCCGAGCGCGTCCGCCGCGCCTAGGGACGCGGCAAGCAGGGCTGTGCTGCCCTTGGTATAGGCGGCATAGACCATCTTCAGCGCCGAGGCCCGGCCAATCTCCGCGCCGAGCGCGATGGCCTGCGCCGGGCCGGCGGCGAAGAGCGCAGCCGCTTCCTCCGCGTCCGGGCCGGAGAGGTAGAGCCAGGTCGTGCCGGGCTTCCAGGCGGGCGGGCCGATGATGCTGCCATCCACGAAACGGGCGCCGCCACGCCTGACGGCGGCGGCGATGCGCTCGGCGCGCTGGGGCGAGATGGCGTTGGCGTCGACATACAGGCCGGTGAAGCCGTGCGCCAGCACCTCCTGGGCCAACTCCTCGGCGGCGGCGGGCGGGCAGACGCTGATCACGACGGAGCAGGCGGCGCACAACTCGGCAAGCGTGCCGGCGTCGCGCAGGCCATGCTGCTCGGCGCGCGTGCGGCTGCCGGCGCTGCGCCCGGATGAGGCCCAGTAGACCGGATGCCCGCCGTTCTGGACGGACGCGGCGATGGAAATGCCCATCTGCCCCGGGTGCAGGATGCCTACGGTTGTGTTGGTCATGAATTTCCTCCTTTGGGACGGGAAGGCGAGCGGGGGCAGGCTCGCATCACAGGTCCATTTCCAGGGTCAGGGCGTAGTCAGAGAAGCCTACGGCGCGCCAGAAGGCGATGCCCGTCGCATTGTGGACCAGCACGTCCACGCGCACGCGGCGCGCATCCCGCCAAGTGTTCTGTCGCAGCCAGGCCAGCGCGGCGCGCCCAATTCCCCGGCGGCGACATTCAGGGCGCACGTAGAAATGGCGCAGGTAAACATATTCCGGGGACCGCCGGTAGAGGGCATAGCCCGCCGCATCGCCGTCTTGCGCAAAGATCACGGCCTCGTATTCGCCCTGCAGCCAGCCGGCCATGCGCTCTTCTAGCTCGGCGAGCGTCATCGGGTTGCGATGACCTTCGTCGCGAATGAGATCGCGGTTCATCTGCGCCAGGAGCGCAACGTCTTGCGGGCCGGCATGACGGCAGTCGATCATGCGTCATCTCCAACGATCGTTCCGTCGGGCAAGGTGGCGCCGGCGAGCGAGCGCACCTCGTCCAGTTGGCCTTCGGTCATGTCCGCCAGCGACAGGTCGGCCCCGCTCAGGTCTGCACCGGCGAGGCGAGCGTGACGCAGGTCGGCATGATGCAGGTTGGCGTGACGCAGGTCCGCGCCGCGCAGGTCGATGCCTTGCAGGTTCAGATAGCTCAGGTCGGCGTGGGCTAAGCGATGGCGGCGACGGCTGAGCATAAAGAGATAGGCGCGCTGCCGCAGCCAGACGTTGGCGTTGAGTGCGCCGGCATAGGCGCGGTGAAGCCAGATGTACATGGTCGTACTCCTCTGCGCACGGTCGCCGGGGCGACGGCACGCCATATTTCGTCCGCCGCGGATGGGTCGTAGAATGGCATCTCAACCCTCCCGGAGTCCTAGAAAGCAAACGTCACTCGCCGGCAATGAGCCGTTTTTGCCAGCGGCCCCACTGCAGCCATGTTGCGCCGGCGAAAAAGCCGAGCACGTCCGACACGAGGAAGGACCACCACATGCCGGCAGGCCCCATGCCGAAGGTCCACCCTAACAACGCGGCGAGCGGAAGGCGCAAGATCCAACGGTTAAGCACGGACAGCACCATCGAATAGCTGGTGCGCCCCGCGCCCTGAAACGCCCCCTGGATGACCATGAGCGCACCGGAGAAGCCGAAGCCCCAGCCGCTGATGCGCAGGAAGGCCGTCCCCTCGGCGATTACCTGCGCATCTTGCACAAAGACGCGCATGATCGGCGCGGCGCAAATCACGGCGAGTACGCCCATCATGCCGATAGCGAGCAGCGTCATAACCGTACCCAGGCGGCTGACGCGTGCGGCGCGCGCAGACTGATCGGCGCCCAGGTTCTGGCCCACGCCGGTAGCAACGGCCTGGCCCATCGCCCCGGAGATCGTCCACACCAGCGACATGACGCGCACGCCGATGCCGTAGGCCGCGGTGGCGACAGGGCCGAAACGGGTGACGATGGCGATCATCGCCACGGCGGAGAAGCTGCGCGCCGCCCCGTCCACGCCGCCGGGGATGCCCACGCTCAGCAGCCGGCGGATGGTCGGCCCGTGGGGGAGCAGATGCGCAGGCCGCAGGCGGATCGCCATGCCGCCGTGGAAGAGCAGGAACGTGCCGATCACCGCGGCGACCGCGCGTGATGTGAGCGTAGCCCAGGCCGCGCCGGCTACACCCAGCGCCGGGAACGGCCCCACGCCGAAGATCAGCAGCGGGTCGAGCACGATGTTGAGCAGGTTACTGAAGATGACCAGATACATGGGCCGCACCGTGTCGCCGGCCCCCTGCATGACGGAACGGTAGGCGAGGAAGAGAAAGGTGAAAGGCACAGCCCAGAAGATGACCGAGACGTAGGCCAGCGTCGGCTCGAAGAGCGGGCCCGAGGCGCCCAGAAAGCGCAGCAGGAGAAAACGCCCGGAATAGGCCAGCGCCGCCAGCGCGACAGCGATGATGAACGACAGGGCCAGCGTCTGCCCTGCGGCGCGGTTGGCTTCTTCAGGTTGTCCCGCGCCCGTCCACTGGGAAACGAGGGCCGCGCCGGCGATGGTAACGCCCATCGCCACCGAGATGAGCAGCCATTCGGTGGGGAAGATGATGGAGACGGCGGCGACGGCGTTGGCCCCCAGCCTGCCCACCCAGAACATGTCGGCTAAGTTGTAGACCGTCTGCAGGATGTTGCCGGCGATCAGCGGCGCGGCCAGCGTAATCAGCTTGGGCGCGAGCGCGCCCTGCGTCATGTCGACGCGGCTTCTGCGTCCCGGCTTGGGGCCGCGCGGCAAGGCGGCGGGCTTGACTTCGGGAACGGCTTCGGCTTGCGTGCGGATGGCGTCCTCCTGGCGGCGAATCACACGGGCCGGTCAGGAAAAGCAAACCGGGTCTCCGTACAGAAACCCGGTTTGCGCGTTTGCTGCCGGCGAGTTGGCAGGCTTTTTCGGACTAGGCGGTCTGCGCCTGCGGCTCGATTGCCCAGAGCAAATCCAGCTCGGCCAACTTGGCGTAGGTGGGCGCGCCCTGATCGTCCCAGCCCGCTATGTTGTAATAGATCGTGAGCATCTCCTCGAACTCCTTGCGGTCGACGGAGACGCCCTTGAGCTTGCCGTTCTGCAACGGCTCGAACATGCGCTGCGGCAAGTTGTCGTCGGCGCGGGTGAAGCCCTCGCGGTTGTTGAAGAGGCGCGCCATCGTGTTGGCCTTCTCGCCCACCTTCATCAACTCGTACATGGTCATGTCCCAGCCGGTGGCGGCGTTGATGTAGTTGGCGAGCTGCTGCATCTTCAACGCGCCGATGGGCATGCCCACGAAGTCGCACATGCCGACGCTGTTATAGACGCCATAGGATGTCTGCGAGACGAAGAAGGCCTTGGCCTTGCGCGGCCCCATCTCCAGCCGGTCCACCGGCTCGATCAGGCCGATTTCGCTCAGGCCGCTGTCGACCACGCCCAAGCCCTCCCAGGCCGGGTCGTGGGCCGCCTCCATGTGGTCGGCGCCGGTGGGCGAGACCGAGTAGGCCAGCGTCAGACTGCGCTTGCCGCGCGGTTCGTGCATGGGGAATTCCTGCCCCTTGACGTGGATGGCGAAGCGTTCGGAGCCCTTGCCGATCTTCTGCGCGGCGCGCATGGCGCCGTCCGCCAGCACATCGCCGAAGCCCTCGCGGCGTCCGATCTTGTGGATCATCTCGATCACGGCGTCGCCGTTGCCCCAGGTGAGTTCGACGCCGTCGGTGTCGTCCTTGGTGATCAGGCCGTTCTCATAGCACTCCATGGCAAAGGCGATGGACATGCCGGCGGAGATGCCGTCCATCACATAGCGGTTGACCCACTGCGAGGCTTCGGCCACCGCGCCCATGTCGCCCACGCCGCACACAGAGCCGAGCGCGCCGATGATCTCGTATTCCATGCCGCCGTACTTGGGAATCACGCCCCGTTCGGGCACTTCCACCTCGCGCTTGCAGGCCACGAGGCACGAGAAGCAGGTGCCGCGGTTAACCAGGATCGTGTCCGACATGGTCGTGCCGGCGATGGCCTTGGCGTGTTCAAAGGAGCCGTCGCGGAAGTTGCGCGTGGGCAGGATGCCGTCGGCGTCCAGCCCCATGATGCCGCCGGCGGTGCCGTGCAGGTGCATGCCGTCCGACTCTTTGTCGTAGTGGTCGCGGAACCACTGCGCCACGCCGAGGGCGCCGTCGCGGTTATCGGGGCCGACGCGCTCCTTGCCGCGCGTGACAATGGCTTTGAGGTTCTTGCTGCCCATCACCGCGCCCAGGCCGGCGCGGCCGTGGTAGTGGCGCAGTTCGTTGACAATGGCCGCGTAGAGCACCTTGTTCTCGCCGGCGACGCCGGTCTGCAGCACGCGGATGCGGTTGTCGCCCAGTTCATCTTGGAGGCCGTCCTGCACTTCGCCGGAAAGCTGGCCCCAATACTTGCTCGCGTCGCGGAACTCGCACTCGTTGTCGTGCACGACGAGATAGACGGGCTTGTCGGCGCGCCCGTGTACAATGATGCCGTCAAAGCCGGTGCGCTTGAGTTCGGGGCCCCAGTAGCCGCCGGCCTCGGCCTCGCCAAAGCCGCCGGTCAGCGGCGACTTGCCCGCGGCGCTATAGCGGTTGGCGCCCGAAAGCGGCAGACCGTTGATGACGCTGGTCATAAACATGAGCAGGTTATCGGGTCCGAGCGGGTCGATGCCGGGCTTGATGTCGCGCAGCATGAAGTAAGAAGAGAGCGCGCTGCCGCCCAAGTATTTGCGGTAGATGATCTCCTCCAACTCCTCGCTCCACCAGCGCCGCTCAGTTAGGTCTACGTGCAAAATCTTGCCATTGTAACTGCTGGGCATGTGTGTCCTCCGATGAAATATCGACGCGGCG
>JASGTU010000017.1 GCA_030058085.1 Chloroflexota bacterium | reverse complement strand
CGCACCGACACCTGCCCCGGATGTCCGCCGGGGATGCGCTGCACAAAGCGGCGCTCCGCCGCCATGACCGCAGCCGACCGTTCCCCGCGCGCTTTCGAATAATAGGCCGCCAGCTGTGCGGCCATGCGCAGCGTCGCCTCGTCCACAGGTCGCCCGGCGCTGCGGATGGCGACATGCGCGCCGGGCACGCCTCGCGCGTGCAGCCAGCGGTCCTGCGGGTGCGTCAGCTTGAAGGTGATCGCCTCGTTTTGGCGCGCGTTGCGCCCGACCAGAATTTCGAAGCCGCCCGGGCTGTCGAAGCGCAGGATGCCTGCGTCCGCCCGCGGCGCCTTCTGCTGCGCGCGCCGTGCGGGCTTGCGCACGAACCCGCCGGCGACAAGTTCTGCGCCGACTGCCGCGATCTCAGGCCGGTTCTCAGCCAGCGCCAGGTCCATCTCCAACTGTGCCAGAAAGTCCTGATCCGCCAGGAGCCGGGCGCGGCGCTGCGGGATGAACTCGGCGGCGCGTTCCAGCTTGGCCGCACGCTTGAAGAAACGCTCTGCCTGCTGCACCGGCGTGAGGGCGTCGTCTAGGGCGATCGGCAAAATCTCGCTGCCGTCGCCGTTGACGTCGACTTCCAACACCACTTGCCCTGGAGCCACAGTATGCCCCAGCGCCAGGAGCCACTCGGCCGCGGTACGCAGACGCTCCGGCTCGCCGGGGGCGGGTTCGTCCTCTGCCAGCGCGGCGAGTTGTCGCGTCACCCGTTGTTGCGCCTGGCGCAGTTGTGCGGCGACCTGGCCGCGCGCCGCGGCGTAGGCGTCCGCCTGCGGCAAAGCGGCGCGCGGCGCGGCGAAGTACCTCTCGACAGCCTCGCTCGCCGTGGGGCAAGGGATGAACTCGCCGCGGAAATGCACGGGGTAGACGCTGAAGCCCACGACCGCGCCCGTTTCCTCGATCACGCCGGGCTGCCATTGGCCCGTCGTCACCGGCAGCCACAGGGTTTGCAATGCCTGGGCCACGCTGACGACCGAAGCGGCGTGCGCCGGCGCGTTGGCGTCGCCGCTCGCCAGCCAGGCCGCCTCGCGCGCCTGCGTAGGGCTGACGCCGGCTACCTGTGCGGTCAGCGCCTTCCACAGAAGCCCTTCGCCCGCGACCAAAGCGGCCAAACGCTCGTAGTAATTAGCGCTTCCGTCGTCGAGCGGCGGCGCTTTGTCTTGGGGCGGCGGCGGCGAGTAGGGCTTGCCGGGCAGAAGCAGCCGTTGCGCATTCTCGCCGCCCGGTGCGCGGTGAATGCAGTCGAGGATTTTGCCGCTTGCGTCGAGCAGCAGCACATTGCTCAGGCGGCCCATCGGTTCCGCCACGAGCACGGTCACGCCATGCTCCGGGTGGTCGAAGTGCAGATGCAGCACGCGTTCGGTCATGTCGGGCTGCTCGATGCGTTCGAGGACGGCCCCGCGCACGTATTTGCGCAACAGGAGCAGGAGCGGCGTCTCGCTCTCCGCGCCGCGGCGCAGCTTCATGCTGGAGAGGTGCACGCGTCCGGCGCCAGGTTGCGCCGAAAGCAGCAGGTAATAGCGCTTGCGCTGCGCGTAGACTTCCAGGCCGGCGCTGTGCGCATCGGGCAGGAGCGCTTGTTGCACACGCCCGCCGGCGATGCTGCTGCGCAGTTCTTGGGCGATACAGGCCAGGGTTAAGGCGTCAAAATGCATGGCTCACCGAGAGGGTTGCAGGGTTCAGGGCGCGGCGTCAGGATGATGGAGCCAATCCGTATGAGCGGCGCACGGTGTGAATTTACGCCAGTATAGCGTATAATAGGACACGCAGCATAAGCGTGCAGTGCGAAGCGGCGACATTTCCCCGACATTATCCGAGGCAGACCCTAAGTAGAGATGACGTGCTAGATCGTCAGAAAGTAATCCTCGCTCTAGAAGACAAGCGGACGCAGTTCCTGGACTATACCGCAGACCAGCGCCGCCAGCATGAGTTGATCCGCAAGCTGTTGGCGGAGTTTTCGCAGGCCGACTGCCAAACGATCCTGGCGCGCATCGAGCAGAGCGGCATCGAGTGGCCTGGCGCGCTGCCGACCGCCGAGTTGGACCAGGCGAGCGATCTGCGCCTGCCCTTTGGCCGCGGCTGGCGCACCCACCAGGATGCACGCGCCTGGGCGCTGGAGACGCTGGCCGGACGGCCCGTGATCGCGGTCGACGGCAGCCAGGTGACGCCCACCAAGGATTTCTCCGTGCCTGTGGGCGCGGTCCAGGTCGGGTGGTATGTGAACTACCACGCGCCGGGCGGGCGTTATGTCAAGAATGTCGAGTTCGAGGTGCTCGGTCCCGACGAACTGGCCGCGACCGAGGACGACTTGGAACTGAGCGGCGACGGCTTCCCCAACTGGCGCGTGAACCAGGTGCGCTTCGTGCGCGAATGCCAACGCCTCTGCCGCCTGATGGAAGAACATGCCCATTTGCCGGAGGAGCGACGCCCGCTCTGCTTCTTCGACGGCTCGTTCGTGATCAGCTTCGCCGGGCAGATGCGCCCGCAGCGCGCCCGTCCCTACCTGGAGGCCGTGGCGGAACTGCTGGAGTGCTCGCAGCGTTATCGTGTGCCGCTAGCCGGCTTCGTGGATTCGTCCTACAGCCGCGACCTGGTCACGCTGATCGAGCTGTTGGCGCATACGCCGAACGCGCTCACCCTGGGCGACGCCGCGCTGTTGGCCCCGCGTCTGCCGGAGTGGGGAGATCGATCCCCGTTCTTTGTATGTGCACGCGACGACTCGCTGAGCAGTGAAGGCCGCGCCGCCTTCTATCGCGACGTCGTCTTTACCTATGTACGCCTGACGCAAGACCGATCGCCTGCGCGGGTCGAGTTGCCGCGCTGGCTGCTGGAAAGCGGATTGGCCGACTCGGTGATGGACGTGGTGCGCG
>JASGTU010000016.1 GCA_030058085.1 Chloroflexota bacterium | reverse complement strand
CTTTTCGATCAGGGCCAACTTAAGCCGGTAGCGTGAAAGCTCACGGGCGACGGCGCAACCGGCAATGCCGCCGCCGATGATGATTACGTCGTAGGGCATGATGGATGCCTCGTTAGGTAGTGACAGAGTTCTAGAATCCGCAATTCCTCGTAGGAGACCGTTTCCTCAAATCGGTCGAACAACGGTCTTAGGGCGACCTTCCCAGCGCCGTCGTCGAAATAGGCAGACGCTTCGCGCTCAACCGTGGGTGAAACATCGGCGTGGGCGCGTATCGTTGAGACCGGGAGCGAGATGCCCGCGTATGCGGCCTTCCACAAATGACTCAACACAGTCATCGGATGGATTCCGAGTTCTTGGGCGGCGCGATCCAACGACTGCAGGGTAAGGAACGTGTCTATAACTTCCTGTGTGCGAGCGGTCAAGCCGTGAGTCCTGGACTTCTTCTTTGCCTTGATGGAGTCAGACGCCGAGGGCCCCCGATGCTTCGGGCGCTCGACGCCGCGTTCGCGGCAATATGCTGCGATCAGGGGCAGGAATCGCGGGGCGTGCTGGGCAATCTTGCGCCGGCCAACTCCATAAATCTCGCCAAACTCCTCCTCCGTCTGAGGGTAGTAAGCCGCCATCTCGATCAGAGAACGGTCGTGGAAGATGATGTAGGGCGGCATGCCGATCTCCTCAGCGATCTCGCTACGCAATGCGCTCAACCTCGCAAACAGAACCGAATCACATTGTACCTCACCCGTGCTAGTTACAGCGCTCCCGGAGGGCTGGGCCTTCTTCCGAACGGGGGCGATCCCTCGGACTTCTGCACCTTCCAGCACATCCTTGCCGCGGCTGGTAAGGACTAGAGTTCTGAAGTTGCCGACAGGTACTATCAAGTCCTGAATCATGAATTGATCGACGAGTTGCTGCCACTCCTCTTTGGACAGGTCTTTCCCGCTTCCATGTGCGGCGATCTGCTCACAACGCCACTTCATAATCTTCTTACTTTTTGACCCGCGCAGCACGTCGATCACAAAACTTCTGCCAAAACCAAATCCGGCCTGACTTTTGACTTGTTCCACGGCGTCGAGGAACAGGCGCGCGTAGGCGGTGAGGTCGTCGTTTCCCGTTTGGGCAGGCGTCTCGGTGACGCAACGGTCGCACATGCCGCAGTTGTCTTGGTGATACTCCTGGCCGAAGTAGCGCAACACGCGTCTGCGCCGGCAGCCCGTTCCTTCGGCCCACCTTTTCATGTCGGCCAATCGTTGCAACGCGCCAGGCTGTTCTTCCTTTGCGCCCTGGGAGATGAGGAACCTAATTGTCCCGGCGTCTTTCGGATCGTACAGAAGCAGGCAATCAGCGCGCAGTCCATCGCGGCCGGCGCGGCCGATCTGTTGATAGTAGGAGTCGAGGCTTTCCGGCAGGCTGTAATGCACGACGAAGCGCACGTTGGACTTGTCGATGCCCATGCCGAAGGCAATGGTGGCGACCATGACCTGCACATCGTCTTGGTTGAATCGGTTCTGATATTCGGTACGCGTGTCGCTTCTCAGGCCAGCGTGATAGGGGAGCGCAGAGACGCCCTCTTCAATTAGGGCGGCTGCCAGGTCATCTACCTGTTTCTTCGTCGAGCAGTAGATAATGCCGCTTTCGTTCTCGTGCCGGCGTACGAACTCGATTACTTGGCCGGTTGCGTCTGCCGTCTTGTGCTGCACGGACAAGAACAGGTTCTCGCGATTTAAATCGCCAATGAAGGAGTTACCCTCGGAAATCTGCAGCGTGTCAATAATGTCTTGTTGAACTCGGGGCGTTGCCGTCGCCGTTAGGGCAAGGCAGGGCGTTTGCGGATAACGCTGGCGTACATCTATCAACTGACTGTACTCGGGCCGAAAATCGTGCCCCCACGCCGAGATGCAGTGAGCTTCGTCTACAGCCAGGAGCGCAAGCTTACAGTTGTCGAGGAGATGCAACGTTTCCGACCGCATAAGCCTTTCCGGCGACAGATAGACCAGTTTGATCTCGCCGCGCTTGATGCGGTTGAGTTCTGACACAACCTGCGACTCCGGCAGTGTGCTGTTGAGATAGGCGGCGCCGACGCCCAATTGCCGCAGAGCATCGACCTGGTCTTTCATTAATGAGATCAGTGGCGAGACAACTACAGTGATTCCATCCGCTGCCAGCGCGGCTAACTGGTAGCAGAGTGACTTGCCGCCGCCGGTGGGCATGACAACCAGTGCGTCTCCACCGTCCAGCGCGGTCTGGATTACGTCCTCCTGCATGCCGCGAAAAGAGGTGTAGCCAAACACGTTCTTGAGCAGTCCACCCAAGTCCTCGCCTTGGGATGGTGCGGTGGTTTTCTTGTGCTGCGGTGCGGCAGGTGCGGAGACGACTTGGTCGTTCGGCATGTACCAGCCGGATAGCTGGACATAGCAGCGCTCTTCCAAGCTGTCTTCCGCATCAAACGGACGCCACCAATGCGCAAGTGAAACGCGTACCAGCGTGCCGGCGGGTATTTCGTGTACCGGTCTCTGGAAGCCTACGTAGGTGAGGCTTCTGGACACATCACCGGACACATCACCGGACACATACCGGTAGCGCAGTTTATCCAAGCTGTCGTCGAGTCGCAGCGGCTGATCAGGCCGCCAGAACGTGGTGCTATAGGCAGGCACACCCAGCCGCTTGGCAATGTAGAGCGCGCCAGTCATTGTGCAGCCGGTCATGCCGTCGTAGAGAACTTCAGGGCCGCCCTCCTTCGGCGTAACCAGCTTTAGGATGGGCCCCGACGGATCTTCTTCGAAGCGTTCGAACCGTTTGTCGCGTACGATTACGTTCTCAATATGCGGGGGCGTAAGGTCTGTGGGAAATTCATAATCTAGCAGCGTGTATACGTCACCGACGGAGTACTCCAGATTGAAACCGTCAAGCTGTTTGGCAGGGTTCGGCATCAGGCGAAGGCTCTGACCGCTCGTAGACAGCGCCCCAATGCAGGCGCCGCCGCCCATCCTCGTCTTGGCGACAATCAGCACCCTCATCGAATGTGCTCCAGTTCCAGCCCTAAGTCTTGCGCCAGTTTTTCCGCAAGCAGCAGGCGATGACATGCCTCTGGCGCTCGCTCAACGCAGAACAAGGCAAGCACTTGCGTGTCTGCGGGCAGACTCTCGACGAATGCACGGCTGTCAAAGCTTGACAACACCCGTTCGCCATAGGCGGTGATGAACTCAGGACTCAATACCTCTCTTTGGCGTTTGGCGACCTTCTGTGACTTGTCGACGGCGTACTGGGCCTGGCGTATGTCATTGTCTGGAGCTAAGTCCTGGCGGTGCAGGTAGCGAATGCCCATCTCGGCGAGGCGCGCCTGCAGCCGTTGGCTGTTGGCAAAGGCGTAGCGCGCCCCGCGCACTCCGCGGCGTCGGCGCACGTCACAGAACAGGTCTACGCGAGCATTGGCTAGTGCGGCGAAGAACTCCTCCTCCTCGAAGCCATACACGCCAATCGTTACAATGCGGGGTTTGAGCATGGGGGTTGTCCTCTTTAGGTCGTCATCGAAGTGTCATCGTCTAGGCGTCATCGTCTAGGTCTTCGTGCGATTCTCCGGCTTGATAGCGTTTGCGCGACGTGAAGGCAGGGCCGCCAAACAGATCAAGCTGGCCGCCGGTAAGGGCGAAGATCACCTCGTCCTGGTGCTTGATCTGATCGTTTTCGTCTATGTGTGCGACGGCAACGCCTATGTCCAGCAAGGAGACGGCGATTAGCTTACTGCGATGGCACTGCTCCGGCTTGCCTTCGCTGCACATCAATACGACGGACTGCTGCTGCTCGAAAGCGGTGCGGATGCGGTCGATGCCCTGCCGGTAGAACTCCTTAGTCTTCACCTTTTCGTAATCGACTTTGCCGTCGGTATAGCAGTCGGGATCGGCAGGCAGCCCGCCCAGCGTGTCTCCCATGTATACGTAGCGAATGCCGGCGTTCTGTAACGCGGCTTCAAGCGCAGCTTTCGAGAATTCGGGCTTGAAACGGGAATAGGGCGCGGTGCGCACATCCACGAGGTATCGGATGTCGTAGCGCTGCAATACGGCAACGAATTGCTCGATGGTGCGACTGCCGTAGCCGATAGTATAGATGGGGACGACTGGGGCTGAGTTTGTGGTCATAGTGTATAGAGTCGCGGCCACAGAGGAGGACGCTGATCAGCGCATGGGAGAAGGGCCCAAGATGTTGCCGCTTCTTTAACACTATATCCGGCGGCGACGTTTTGAGCAAGAACGCTTCTCACGCGGGTCTGCCCCAGGATATTGGAGCGAAACGGTCGCCGAGGAGCAGGCATCGCAGGGCGGACATCGTTAATATTCGCTCTGCGCACTGCTCAAGTGTACTAGCGGTCTCGGTGAAGGTGCGCGTTTAGCCGGTTGCCCTGGATTTGCGGTAAACTTGGCGTGGCGCGGGCCGCGTCGCGCGGGCCGGCGACGCGATGATATGCCCCGGACGTGAGGAAGGGGCCAGCGGGGGAGAGAGAATCATGCGCGTGTTGTTGGTAGGCAGCGGAGGACGTGAACATGCGCTGGCGTGGAAGCTTAGCCAATCGCTGCAGGTGAGCGCGATCTATGTCGCGCCGGGCAACGGCGGGACCGCGACGCTCGCCAAGACGCAGAATGTGGCGACGGCAGCCGAGGACGTCGACGGGCTGGCGGAGTTGGCGGCGAGGCAGCGCATCGACCTGACGGTCGTCGGGCCGGAAGCGCCGCTTGTCGCCGGCTTGGTCGACGCGCTGCACGCCGCGGGGTTGGCCGCTTTTGGCCCAACCCAAGCCGCTGCGCAGATCGAGGGGTCGAAGGTCTTTGCCAAGCGCTTCATGCAGGAGACGGGCATCCCGACGGGGCGAGCCGAGATCTTTCGCGATGCGGCTGCGGCTGCGGCCTACGTCGAGTCGCTGGACGATCTGCCCGTGATCAAGGCGAGCGGGCTGGCCGCGGGCAAGGGCGTGATCCTGCCGGAGAGCAAGGCGGAGGCGCTGGCCGCGCTGCGGGCAATTCTGGTCGAACGGCAGTTTGGCGAGGCCGGCGACGCCGTGTTGATCGAGGAGCGTTTGTCCGGGCCGGAGGTGTCTGTGTTGGCCTTTTGCGACGGCGAGTCGGCGCGCATCATGCCGGCGGCGCAGGACCACAAACGTGTGATGGACGGCGACCGCGGGCCGAATACGGGCGGCATGGGTGCGTTTGCGCCGTCGCCTTTGGCGACGCCGGCGCTGATCGAGCAGGTGGAGCGGGAGGTGCTGCTGCCGGCGGTGCGCGGGCTGGCTGCGCGCGGCGCGCCGTATGTGGGCGTGCTCTATGCCGGGATGATATTGACCGCGGGCGGGCCCAAGACGCTGGAATTTAACTGCCGCTTCGGCGACCCGGAGACGCAGGCGATCTTGCCGCTGTTGGAAAGCGACCTGCTGGAGGTGATGTTGGCGTGCGTCGAAGGGCGGCTGGCCCGCATACAACTTCGTTGGAGCGACGCGGCTGCGTTGGCGATCGTGCTGGCGTCGGGCGGGTATCCGGGCAAGTACGCCACCGGCCTGCCCATACGCGGCGTCGAGCGGGCGGAGGCGCAGGGCTGCGCCATATTCCATGCCGGCACGGCTGTGCGCGAGGGGGTGCTGCAGACTGCGGGCGGGCGCGTGCTGGCGGTGTCGACGACGGGCGCAGACTTGAGCGAGGCGGCTGAGCGCGCCTATGCGGGCGCGGCGGAGATTGAGTTTGAGGGTTGCCATTACCGGCGCGACATCGGGCGGACTGCACAGCACGAGGCCGGCGCGCCGTAACACGCGGATGATAGGCTTCAGGGGGCGGAGAACTGGGCGAATATGCCGAAACGAACTGATATCTCATCGATCTTGATTATCGGGTCCGGGCCGATTGTGATCGGCCAGGCCTGTGAATTCGACTATTCGGGCGCACAGGCGTGCAAGGCGCTGCGCCAAGAGGGCTACCGGGTAGTCCTCGTCAACTCGAATCCGGCAACGATCATGACCGACCCGGAGATGGCGGATGCGACGTATGTCGAGCCGCTGACCGTGGAGGTGGTCGAGAAGATCATCGAGAAGGAGCGGCCCGACGCGCTGCTGCCCACGGTGGGCGGGCAGACGGGCTTGAACCTGGCTGTGGCGTTGGCCGAAGCGGGCGTGCTCGATAAGTATGGCGTAGAACTGATCGGGGCGAACCTACGGGCGATGCAGGTGGCTGAGGATCGCGACCGCTTCAAGCGCGCCATGGAAGAAGCCGGCCTGGAATCACCGCGCAGCGGCATCGCCCACAGCCTGGAGGAGGCGCGGCGCATCGCCCAGGAGGTGATCGGACG
>JASGTU010000015.1 GCA_030058085.1 Chloroflexota bacterium | reverse complement strand
CTCCACCGTAGCGAAGGTGCACGGCTTGCCGGGCTTCATGCGCAACCGGCCGAAGTGCATCGTCCCGGTTCGCTCCAGGAGCGGCTTGATCAGGTCCAGATCGCCCATCGATACGCCACCGGAGGTGAGCAGCACATCAGCCTCCGCCAGCCCGCGCTCGATTCGCGCCGCAATATCTTCTCCATCATCGGGGGCAATACCCAGGTCGACCACCTCAGCTCCGGCCAACGTCGCAGCCGCCAACAGCATGTGCCGGTTGCTATCGCGTATCTGGCCCTCGCCCAGAGCGGCGCCGTCCGCTACCGGATCCACCAGTTCATCGCCCGTTGACAAAACGGCCACACGCGGCCGCGGATGGGCCTTGACCTGCGCTGCGCCAACCGTCGCCAGTAGCCCGATCTCTACAGGACCTAGCCGCTCGCCCGCAGCCAGCACTTCCTGCCCCGAGGCCACGTCTACGCCGATCGCGCGCACCTCATGCCCCGGCGGCACGCCCCGCCTGATCTCGACAAGCCGTTGACCGTCCTGTCCGTCAATCTCGCGCGTTTCCTCCACCATGACCACCGCGTCGGCGCCGGGAGGAAGCGGCGCGCCTGTCGTCACATAGGCGACGGTCCCAGGCGATACTCGAAACGTTGCCATCTTCCCCGCAGTCGCCTCACCGATTACCGGATAGACGCCAGGCCCGTCCGCCGCGACCACCGCATACCCGTCCTTGATAGACGCGGCAAAGGGCGGCAGCGGCTCGCGCGCCGTCACCGCCTCAGCTAGCACAAGGCCCAGTGCGCCCGCCAACGGTACGCGCACCGGAGCCAATACCTCGGCCTGCGCCAGTACAATCTCCTGCGCCTGCTCTACCGGTATCATTGGATAGACGGATTCGACCATCTACTCGCCCCTCACAGCAACAGAACGCCTAATCCTCAAGCGGCTCGGCGATCAAGTCCGAGAGCTGCTCCGCCCATGCCAGCAGTTCCTCGTCAGCGTCATAGCGTGCGACGAATTGCATGCCCAACGGCAGCCCATTCGTCGCGGTTCCGGCGGGGATCGTCACTGCGGGCAGCCCGGCATGCGTCCACGGCAGGTTCATGTTCGGGTCGCCTGTTGAGTCCAGCCCAGCCGGAGCTGGTCCCGTCGCAGCAGGACAAACCCACAGGTCAATGCCCAGACGGTCCATCTTGGCGGTCAGCTTCTCACGCAGTTCTAAGCAATGCGCCCTAGAGCGCTCAAGCTCCTCGTCGCCTACGCTCTGCCCCAGGCGGATCGCCTCGACCGTACGCGGCCGGTAATGCGCCTCATATTGCTCGAACCACGCAGCATGTTCTTGAGCAAACTCGGCAAACGCCAGTCGCCGGTGCAATTGATTTAGTTCGGCAATGTCGGCGAACTCCTCCACGCGACGCACCGTGCAGCCCGCCACCTGCAACATCAACAGCTCCTCCTCGAACGCAGCCAGCGCCTCATCCTCTGTCTGGGCCAAATACGGTCCATCGGGCACGCCCAGGACGGGCAACCGGCGTGGCGCGTCCACTCGCCGCCACTTGGCGCACAGCGCCGAAGCTGCCGCGCGCATGCCCTCCACGTCCTGCGTAAACAGCCCAACATGGTCCACAGTACGCGAGAAGTAGACGATCCCTTGGGTGGCGATGCGGTTGTAGCTAGGCTTGAACCCCACGATCCCGCAGAAGGCTGCGGGCCGGATCACCGACCCGATCGTCTGCGTACCCAGCGCCAGCGTACAAAGCCCGGCAGCCACCGCCGCCGCCGACCCGCTGCTCGACCCGCCCGGCGTATGCGCCAGACTATGCGGATTCGCCGTCGGCCCCGGCTCGAAGAAGGCAAACTCGGTAGTCACGGTCTTCCCCGTGATCAGCGCGCCCGCAGCCCGCAACTGCTGCACGACCACGGCCTCCTCCCCTGCAAATAGCTCCGGAGGCGCCTCCGTCCCCGCGCGCGTCACGAAGCCGTCAACGTGGATGATATCCTTCACGCCCACTGTCGCCCCGTAGAGCGGCGGTCGCCGGTTCGGATTGGGATAGCGCTCGCGCAGCGCCGCTCCTTCCGCCATCAGCCGCTCTCGCCGCTCAAGTTCCGGCAGATACGCCTGCACCTGCGCATCCACGCGGTCGATACGCTGCAACAACTGCTCCAAATAGACCGTCAAGCTGTGCTGCCTTTCCTGCAGCGCGCTTAACGTCTCTCCTAGCGGCGCAGCCGCCGCCAAACTAGTCCGATCAGATTGCGCCATCTGTCTATGCCGTCCTGGGCCAAGTAGACCCTCGTTTTACTCCGTTTTTTCGCCGAAGCCCAACAGCTCCGCCTCATTCAACACAGTAACGCCCAGCCGCAGCGCCTTGTCAAGCTTGCTGCCGGGGCTTTCACCCGCCACCACATAGCTTGTCTTGCCGCTCACGCTGCCCGTCACTTTGCCCCCGCGCGCCTCAATATAAGCGGTGGCTTCCTCGCGCGTCATGTTCGGCAACGTCCCCGTCAGGACGAACGTCATACCCGCGAATAGCTGAGGCCCTTTGTCCTCGGCCTGACCGGTCCGTTCACTCGCCGTCTGCACGCCCGCCGCCTTGAACTTCTCGATCAGCGCGCAGTTCGGCTCTAGCGCGAAAAAGTCGGCGACGCTCTGCGCGATCTTCGGGCCGATGCCTTCGATTTGGCTCAGTTCATCGACTGATGCGGCCATCAGTTCATCGAGACTGGCGTATTGCTCCATCAACGTTTCGGCAACAACGTCGCCCACAAAGCGGATGCCCAAGCCGGTCAGCAGTCGATCCACAGGGCGGCTTTTGCTCTCCTCCACCGCGCTCATCAGGTTGGCTACCTTCTTCTCGCCATAACCTTCCATTGCCTGAATCGACTCCCAGGGCAGGTAGTAGATATCCGCCAGGTCTTTGATGAAGCCCTGTTCCACGAATAGCTCTGCCTGCTTGATGCCGAAGCCCTCCACATCCATCGCCCCGCGCGACACGAAATGCTCTACCTCGCGCACGAGCTGCGCCGGGCAAGCGTTGTTGACGCAATAGGTAGCGGCTTCGCCTTCCGAGCGCACCAGCGGCTCACCGCACGCTGGGCAGACCGCCGGCATCAACCACGCGCGCTCCTCTCCGGTTCGCATCTCGAGCAGCGGGCGCAGCACCTTCGGGATGACGTCGCCGGCGCGTTTCACCAGCACCGTGTCGTTGATGCGAATATCCAGGTCGCGGATGTAGTCCTCGTTGTGCAACGTAGCGCTCTTCACCGTCACGCCGCCGATCTGCACTGGTTCCAGCACAGCATTGGGCGTAATCGCCCCCGTGCGCCCCACGTTCACGACGATGTCGGTCAGCTTGGTCACAGCCTCCTCGCCCGCAAACTTATAGGCCAACGCCCAGCGCGGGTCCTTGCCCGTAAAGCCAAGAATAGTTTGCAGTTCCAGCGAATCCACCTTAACCACGACGCCGTCCACCTCGAACGGCAACTCGTGCCGGCGCTCGCCAAAGTCCGCCACATAGTCCGCCAGCGCGTCAAATGCTTCGTCAGCGAAGCAGCGGTAATCCGGATATACCGGCAGCCCCAGTTCATTCAAATACTCCAGGTTGCCGCTGTGCGTCGCCGGGAACGGTCCAACTCCCTCCAGGATCAGCGCCTGGTACACCCACAGCTTGACGGGGCGTCCAGCCGATATGCCGCTGTCAAGTTGGCGTAGACTGCCCGCTGCGAAGTTACGCGGGTTGGCGAAGGTTCTCCCCTCCTCTGCCGCCTGCCGCCGGTTATACGCCTCGAAGTCCGCCTTATCGACATACGCCTCGCCGCGCAGCACCAAGCGCTCCGGCGCGGTGAGCTTGGTTTCAGACATTACAGGGATGCGCAGCGGCAGCCGTCGCACTGTGCGCAAGTTGGGCGTGATGTTCTCGCCGTATTCGCCGTCGCCGCGCGTCGCCCCCAGGATAAACTGCCCCTGCTCATAGTGTAGGACGACGGTAAGCCCGTCGAACTTCGGCTCCACCACATAGGTAAGCTCGCCGCGACGTTCTTCCGGCAGGAAACGCTTCACGCGCTCGCGCCAGGCATACAGGTCCTCCATGCTGAACGCGTTCTGCAAGCTCAACATCGGTGCCGGATGCCGCGTACGCTCGAAACGCTCGGAGACATCACCGCCCACGCGCACCGTCGGGCTGTCCGCCGATCGCAGTTCGGGGTGCTCCGCTTCCAGCTCAAGCAGCTTCTGGAAAAGCGCATCGAACTCCAGGTCCGAGACGGCCGGCGCGTCGAGGATATAGTAGCGGTACTGGTGCTCGCGGATCGTCTCGCGCAACTGCCCGATCTGATCGGCCGCGTTCCCGGCCGTTTGCTCCTCGGAAACATCCATATTCGACTTGGTCTCTGCCATCTTCAGCCTCTACCCCGTATTCACCATCGCGGGACGCAACTACGGCAAAACCGCCGCATCCAGCGGAATCCATCCGACCAACCCGTCGCCGGCGCGCACGCGCACCCACTTACGGCCTTGGACCAGCGCCGGGTACGACGGGACCTCACCCGCCGGCTCTAGCACGACGAACTGCGCGCCGGCCGCGTACACCTCCATCACAGGTGAATCCGTCCCAGCCTCCAAGTGCAGCGCCAGCGCGGCCGTGCCTGCTGCAATCACGTCTCCCGCCGCGGCCGTGTCCACCCCCGGCCCTGCTGTCGCACCGGGGGACGGCGCCACGCCAAATCGGCCTGAGGACGCTGCGGTCGTCTCCGAAGGTCGAGGCGTCGCTGCTCGTGTTGCCGTCGCGGTTGGCGATGCCGTAGGCGTCGGCGTGGACGTCGCAGTCGGGATAGCGGTTGCAGTCGGTGTAGACGTCGACGTGGCAGTCGGCGTGGCAGTTGCAGTCGGCGTCGAAGTCGAAGTTGAAGTCGCTGTCGACGTTGCTGTTGGCGTTGCAGTCGGAATCGCGGTGTGTGTAGCCGTACTCGTCGCGGTAGGCGCAGGCGTGTCGGTCGGCAGCGGCGTCTGCGTTGCCGTAGCGGTCGCGGTCTCCGTCGGAACTGGCGTAGCGGTTGGAACGACGGTCTCTGTCGGCGTCTCCGTCGATACGGGCGTTTCAGTCGTCTCTGGAGTGATTTCGACTTGGTCCGTCTCCTCAGGCAGGGCGGCTTCGGGCGTTTGCGCTGCGTCCGTCTCCGCTGCTCCCGCATCGACAACAACGGACGCTTCAGACTGAGCGTTCTCCGCCCCGCCAGGAGCTTCGGACTCGACCGGCTCATCCGTCGCCGGCACATCGCCTGCCATGCCCACAGAAGAAGCCTCAGGCGTCTCCGGCTCGCCTATCTCCGGCGGCGTTGGCGGAAGAACAGGCGGCTCCGTATCGAGCGGCTCCACAGCGAGCTCCGTCGCTTCTGTCTGCAGCGCTGCGCCTTCTCCGCTTGCCGCGCCTACCTGCATACTGCCGATGGGAGGCCGCGGCGTCGGCGTCGGTACGACTGCCACGCTGTCTTCCCGCAGTCTCTGCGCCCCGAGGATCAACGCCACCGCCATCATAAACAGGATCGCCACGACGACGAACCAGCCCAACCATTTCGGTGGGCCGCTCGTGGAGTCTTCGTCCATCCCTCCGTTACGAGTTCGATCTTCGAGCGCTGATAACCGCTCTGCCCGTTGCGCCCTGCGCAGTTCGACCTCTTCGTCGCTCAATCTCGCCTCAGCCGCTGCGCCTTCTTCGCCGGCGATTTCGGAAGCGACCGGGGTCGCTGACTCGGATTCATCCGCCAACCGCTCTTCATCGCCTTGTTCACTGCTGCGACGCGTCCGTTTCGTCATGCCGCCTCCCCACGCCGATCCTTCAATGCGGCGAGCATTTTGTCCAACGGATAGGTGTTGATCACATCAGCGGCGCGCAGCCAAGCCCGACGCGCTACCGCTATGCCGTACTCCATCATCTCCATGCCGCTCGTCTCGTGTGCGTCGCTGTTAATGGCGATCTTGCAGCCCAACTCCACAGCGCGCCGAGCATACACGTCGTTCACGTCCAGACGGCTCGGGTGGGCGTTGATCTCGACCACCGTACCGGTTTCCGCACACACTCGCAAGATGCGCTCCATGTCAATCTCGGACGGAGGTCGCGACCCGATCAGCCGCCCGGTCGCATGGCCCAAGATGTCCACATGCGGATTGCGCACCGCCTTCAGACAGCGCTCCGTGATCGTCTCGCGGTCCTGGCGCAGCCCGCTGTGGATGCTCGCCACCACCACGTCCAGCTCCGCCAGCGCCTCGTCCGGCAAGCCCAATGCGCCGTCGGAAAGTATCTCAACCTCCGTACCGCGCAGCAAACGAAACTCCTCGCCCGCCTCCCTCCATTGCTCGTTCAGCGCAGCGATCTCGTCCGACTGTTCGCGCAGGCGCTTGCTGTCCAGCCCGCCGACCATGCCCAAGCCCGTGCTGTGGTCGGCGACGTTCCAGTAGCTGTAGCCGCGCTGCCGGGCCGCCTCTGCCATCGCCGCGATGCTCGCCGTGCCGTCGCTCCACGTGCTGTGCCCATGCAGCTCCCCGCGGATGTCTTCCAACCGCACTAGCTCCGGCAAGACGCCTTCTCGCGCTGCCTTGACCTCGCCGCGATTCTCTCGCAGTTCAGGCGGCGGGCAGGCCATACCCAAAAACGCATACAATTCCGCTTCCTCGGCGAAGAAGCGCTGCTCGCCCTCCGCCGCGTCGCCTGCGCCGGTGGCAGTCAAGCCGTACTCATTCAAGCTCCACCCTTGGCGCTGCGCCAATTCGCGCACCTGAACGTTATGCTCCTTGCTGCCCGTGAAGTACTGCAGCGCCGCGCCCCAATGCTTCGGCTCGACCACGCGCAAATCCACGCGCAGCCCCGTCGTCAGAATCACGCTGCACTTCGTCTCGCCGCTGCCGGCCACGTCGACGACCTGAGGCAGCTTCTGAAACGCCTCAATCACCGTCTGCGACTGCGGACTGATCGCCAGGATGTCCACATCGCCGATCGTCTCGCGCCAGCGGCGCAAGCTGCCCGCCGCCTCGATGCGCGTGATACCCTCCTCCGGCGTCGCCTCGATCAGCTCCTCAATTAGTCGCAGGGCCAACGGCCTGGCCTCTCCTAACGGCGTGCGCTCATCCCCTCGCTTAGCCGCCAGTTCGATCCCCTTAAGGATCTTCTGCTCGCTCTTAGCGCCAAAGCCTTTCAACTCACGGATGCGACCGGCTTCCGCCGCCTGGCGCAACTCCTCGACGCTGGTAATGCCTAGCTCATCCCATAGCCGCTTCGCCGTCTTCGGCCCCACATCCGGGATGTGAATCATCTCCACCACGCCGGGAGGAATCTTCTCCTTGAGCTTGTCGAACTCCTCCACGCGCCCCTCGGTCAGCAGCTCGTCCAGCGCGTCGGCAATACCCTTGCCCACACCCGATATGGTCTGCAGCTTTCCCTCGGCATGCACCACGCGTATATCCTGTCCCAGCGTGCGGATCGCCTCAGCCGCATTCTGAAAGGCGATGATGCGAAAGCGGTTTGCATCTAAGATCTGCAGCATGTCCGCCACGTTCGCCAATATCGCGGCCACGTCTCGATTCGACAGACGGTCAGGCTTTCCAGCTTCAGCAGCCATATGTGCATTCCCCCATTTTGGCGCGCAGCGTTCCGATACGCCCCAAATTATAGCACGGCTCGCGAGCATCCGCCGAAGGCAGGCCGAACATCCGTGCAAGCAAGAAAAAGGGGGGCAAGGGCGCGCTACAGCCCCTGCTCCCCGCATACCATCTCAGAGACGATCTTCTGACTACCCGGCAATCGGCAGCAGCCGCACAGCAAACGAATACTCGCCAGGCAGCAACATATACTGCGGCAATACACCAGGGCCGCAGCTCCCGTTGCCGAGCCCGCCCTGTGCGAAGTCCAGATGTAGATACACCTCATCGCGCCACGGCAGCTCGTGCGTATGCTCCGCTTCCGTCAAATCCTGCGCCGAATAGTGCAGCGCGCTGAAGTTGATCTCCGGCTCGGCAACTACAAGCAGCCCGTTGCCCTCGTCATCTGTCAGCGTCAGCCAGCGCACATCCGTCTTGTTGCCGTGTTCCTGCGGCTTGATATACGGCACAAACTGATCGCTCACCGTGCTCGCATACACATCTACAGCAGCGCCCTCTTTGCGATCCACATAGCTTTCGTGCGGCCCGCGGCCGTACCACGTCAGGTTCTCGAACTTGCCCGGCAGCGTCAGGCTTAACCCTAATCGCGGCAGGAATTGCGGCTGCTCACCGCCGCATACAATCGTCGTCTCCAGCCGGATCTCGCCATCGTTCATCACCGTATAGCGATGCACGTAGTCGAAGCGCGTCTCCGCCACGGGCGTCATTAAGTCGCGCAGTTCCTCTGTTGTGCGGCCTGCCCACTGCCCCAGCTCCCGCTTCACGTCGTCCGGCACTTGGTTCGCCCATATGCCCGTCGCTAAGTCATGCAGACCGGTGAGCATATCGGCAACGCGCCCGCCCGCATCGGCCATAGACACCAGGTGTCGCAGTTTCGTCTCCGTCTCGACGCCTTCGAGCTTCTCGTAGTCCACGCCCAAGAAACTACACACGGCCAATAAGCGTTCCTCATCCATCAGATGCGCAGGCAACCGTTGCAGCCGGCTCAACATATCGTTCCAGCGCGTGCGCAGGATCGTCTGCACGTCCAGTTCACTAGCGCTAGCCGCGCGCACCTCCACCACGGCATGATCGTCGTCATGCTCCAGCAGCGTCACGCCGTCGAACTGCTCCTGCAGGCGATCAAGCCCAAGCTCGCGCCAGCGGATGGCGGCGCGCTGGTCGCCCCAGGTATTGGCGTCATTGTCCGTCGGCGCACGCCACACGTTGAAGCGCGGCCCCGTCTTCATCAGCCCATTTTCGCCCTGGCGCAGCGTGGTAAGCGCACCCGTATCCTTGTCGAAGGCCGCTTCGAACCCTTGCCCGCTCATGACGATTGCCGCCTCGTTCTCGTTCACCTTCAGCGGACTCCGCTCTCGATCCGCGCCCCACGTCGCGCCGGCCTCCGCAACCGGCAGGAGGAACTGCGCCCACGCCGTCTCGTGGCCTGCTGGCGCCCACATTGTGTCCGTACGCAACTTGAAGCGCAGCATCAGCCAGTAATCGCCTGGATCCGCGCTTTCCGGCAACGTATACGGAACCGTCACCTCTTCGCTCTGCCCCGCCGGTGTGGTGAACGGGCCAATCTTCCCTTCTGCGATGACCGCAGCGCGCGCCTTGCCCGTCGCGTTCGATACCGGCCCGATCACCTTCACCGCCCACTCGATGTCCAGATCGCTCAGATCGGTGAAGAAGCGTCGATTGGTCATGCGCAACTTGCCTGTCGCCAAATCCAGCGCCTCTACGCGCACAGGCTCCAGCACCTTCTTGTACTCCCACATAGCCGGGTGCGGCACGCGGTCCGGGCCGATCAGCCCATTGGCACAGAAGTTGTTGTCATTCGGCATATCGCCAAAGTCGCCGCCATAGGCAAACCACTCGCGACCGTCCTCGGTTACGCGCCGCAGCCCCTGGTCCACCCAGTCCCAGATGAAGCCGCCCGCCAGCCGCGGGTACCTATGGATCGCTTCCCAGTACTCCTTCAGATTCCCCGTGCTGTTGCCCATCGAATGCGCATACTCGCACATCACGACCGGCCGCGTCTCGTCCGGCTTCTGCGCCATCTCGATGATGCGCGCCACACTTGGGTACATCGGCCCCAAGATGTCAATGATCTGCGCATCTTCAGCCGGGTGGTAATGGATCAATCGCGTCGCATCGCGCTGGCGGATCCACTCCGCCATGACGTCGTGGTTGCGACCATAACCGGACTCGTTGCCCAGCGACCAGGCGAAGATGCTGGGGTGGTTCTTATCCCGCTCGACCATGCGCACCGCACGGTCGAGGAAGGCCGTCTCCCACAACGGGTCCTTGGCAAGCCGGTCCCACACCCCGTGCGATTCCACATTCGCCTCGTCATACAGGTACAGCCCGTACCGGTCGCACAACTCGTACCAGCGCGGGTCATTCGGGTAATGCGACGTGCGCACGGCGTTGATGTTGAACTGCTTCATCAGTTCGATGTCCTGAACCATCGACTCCACCGAGACTGTGTGACCGGAGTCCGGATCGTGCTCGTGACGGTTGACGCCCTGGATCAGGATCGGCACGCCATTGATCGCGATCTGGCCGTCTTTCAGTTCCACCTGGCGGAAGCCGGCACGGCAGCCCACCACCTCGGTGATGTCCCCCTTGGCGTCGCGCAACGCCAACAGCAAGGTATACAGATAAGGCGTCTCCGCTGACCACTTGTGTGGCGCGGCGACGGCGATCTCGGCGACAACCTCGACCTCCGCCTGTGCCGCCGGCGAAACGCCCATCACCGCACGCGCCGGCAGGACGCTATTTCCCTCTGCGTCGAAGAGCAGCGCCTCGACCTCATAGCCGCCCGCGTCCGTCGTGCGATAGTTCTGCACCGCTGCAGACACGGTCATAGTTGCATCCCGGTAGGCCTCGTCGAAATGCGTCTGCACGAAAAAATCGCGCACATGAACCGGCGGCGCCGACCACAAATAGACGCTGCGGTAGATGCCGCTCAGCCGCCAGAAGTCCTGGTCCTCCAGATAGCTGCCATCCGACCAACGATAGACGCGCACAGCCAGCGTGTTCTCGCCATCGCGCACGAAATCCGTTATGTCAAACTCAGCCGGCAGACGGCTCTCTTGGCTATAGCCAACCTCGCGGCCGTTCACCCACAGGTGGAAGGCCGAGTCGACGCCTTCGAAGTGCAGGAAAAGGCGCCTCCCCGCCCACGCCTCAGGCACGGTAAATGTTCGCCTATAAGACCCGGTCGGGTTATCGTCCTCGGGCACGCCCGGCAGGCTGTCGATCGGGAAGGGATAGTTGACGTTGGTATAGATCGGCACATCATACTTGGCGATGCCGCGCGTGATGCCCTCGCCGGCAAGCTGCCAGTTGCTCGGCACGGCGATCTCGTCCCAAGCGCTCACATCGTAGCCGTCGGCCTCGAAACCGCTTGGCGCAGCGCCCGGTGACGGCGCACCGTGGAAACGCCACGTCCCATCCAGCGAAATGCGGAACGGAGACGCCTCCCGGTCGATGATCAACCCGGCATGTGCCGCCAACGCCGGCTCAACAT
The DNA here is from genome assembly GCA_030058085.1 of Chloroflexota bacterium. Taxonomy (GTDB): domain Bacteria; phylum Chloroflexota; class Anaerolineae; order Caldilineales; family Caldilineaceae; genus JASGTU01. Next base: position 5,421 of record JASGTU010000015.1, on the reverse strand, counting down.
CCGCAAACGGCACTAAGGTGGCGTGACCTGGCTCCTTATTCCGCCCGACTACCTCCGGATTGCTCCAATCTTTTTGTTGCGAGTCCATGACATCCCTCCGCCTGATCTTGGCTCAGTTAACGAGAAAAGGAATCAAATGAGATGGCTGCCGTCGCCGGTTATGCTGACGGCGGCGACAATATGCTAGCGATAGACCTACGCTGTGCTAATTACGGAGACGTGAAACCACTGCCGGGCTCGCGACGCGCCCAGTCTTATCGCCCGCGAATGTGGGAGCTACGATTCGCTGGGCGCGGCCACGCGATTGCGCTCCACTTGCTCAGCCCCGGCTAAAAGCTTCGGCCAGATCAGGAAACAGATCACGCCGATGCTCACACCCAGCCACAGGGTAGAGAAGCGAATCAGCAGAGCGCCCGCCGTCGCGCTGGCCGCACCCAAGCCCAACAGCCGCGTCGACAGCGCCACTAAGCTGCCCTCCACACCGCCCAATCCGCCCGGCAGCGCAAACACAGCCCCGATCACAGTGCTAATGCTGAAAATGAAAATGGCAATCAGCACCGCCTGAGAGCTAAATGCGACGCCAAACCCCGCCAGCACCACGAAGTAGGCGACACCCTCCGCGCCCCAGCAGACCATGCCGACCAGCAACGACAGAAGTAAGTTGCGCGGGCGAAAGATGACATAGCTGCTCTCATAGAACGTGTACAACTGACCGGCGAATTTCCGCACCACCGGCAGCTTGGCGCCAATGCCCAACAGCCACAGCGCCAACGGTCGAATCTGAATAGCGAGCACAAAAGCCAAGAATCCGCCGAACACGATCAGCGCGACCGTCCTCGCTGTGCGGTCAGGGAAAGCGAACAACCCTGTGCTCGCCAGCAGCAGCATCGCCGCACCGTCGGTCAGTCGCTCCGCCAGCACCACCGGCGCCGTCTTGCTCATCGCCGCGCCGGATACGTTCTTGACCATGTAGCTCTTGAGGAATTCGCCCGCCTTGCCCGGCGTCATCACCATCAACATGCCCACGCCGAAGACGCGTGCGCTGTCCCCCAACCGGATGGGCGTATCCAGCAGGCGCAAATACCAGTGCCAGCGCAATAGGCGCCCGCCATAATTGAGCAGCGTCAGCCCAAGCACAACCGGCAGCCACTGCCACGGGAACTGAGCCAACGCCGCACTCAGTTTTCCCCAGTCGCTCCACAGGGCTAGACCGATGTATACCAAAAGGGCAAAGACGAGGGAATAGATGATCTTGCGACGCAGGTCAGCGCTCATAACCGCCATTATACCGGATGCGCTTGCGAGACAAGAAAGGCCCGTTCCGTCGGAACCGCAAACTGCAACGCGTTCTACGGATAGAAGCCGCGCACGTTGATGGCGGCGATGATGCGTTCGATTGCGATCATATACGCGGCCATGCGCATGCGGCACTTACATTGCGTCATCGCCCCGTTCACCGCCTCCAGGCTGGCGATAAGCGTGTTCTCCATCTGACGACGCACCGCCCCTTCGTCCCAGAAGTAGGACTGGAGGCTTTGCACCCACTCGAAGTAGCTGACCACAACGCCGCCGCCATTGCACAGAATGTCGGGTATAACGAACACCCCGTTATCCGCCAGGATGGCGTCGGCTTCCGGCGTCGTTGGGCCATTGGCGCCTTCCGCCACAATCTTGGCGCGAACGCGGTGCGCGTTCTCACGCGTGATCTGCCCTTCAAGCGCCGCGGGAACCAACACGCCGACCGGCAGTTCCAGCAGTTCGGCGTTCGTCAACGAATCGGCCCCAGGGAAGTTGACGACGCTGCCCGTCTCCGCCACATGCCGCAGCAGTTGGCGCATGTCCAGCCCGTGGCTGTTGTAGACGCCTCCATACACGTCGCTGACCGCCGCCACACACGCCCCCCGGTCATGCATGCTGCGCGCCGTCCAACTGCCCACATTGCCGAAGCCCTGCACGGCAACAGTCACATCCTCCAGCCCGCGCCCCAAACGCTGCTTTAGCACCGCACGCGTCACATAGGCCACGCCCAATCCGGTCGCAGACTCTCGCCCGGCTGTGCCCCCAATGCTGACCGGCTTGCCCGTTATCACGGCGGGTATGGAATAACCGCGGTGCATCGAATACGTGTCCATCATCCACGCCATTACCTGGGCGTTAGTGCCCACGTCCGGCGCAGGAATATCGCGCTCCGGCCCCACGAACAGGCTGATCTCCGTGGCGTAGCGGCGCGTCATTCGCTCCAGTTCACGGATGCTCAGCCGCTTCGGATCGACGATCACACCGCCCTTGGCGCCGCCATACGGCAGCCCCATCAACGCGCACTTCCACGTCATCCACATCGCCAGCGCCCGGCATTCATCCAACGTCACATCGGGATGATAACGGATGCCGCCCTTGGTTGGCCCTTTGGCCGTGTTATGGTGCACCCGGAAGCCCGTGAAGATCTCGACTCGGTCATCGTCCATGCGCACCGGGAAGTGCACGATCAACTCGCGCTGGCAGGCGCGCAGATAGCCGAGGACATCGTCCTCAAGCCCCATGAACCCCGCGACCTCGTCCAACTGCCGCTGCGCCACCTCATAGGCCGATGCGCGCGCCACCTCGGGCGGCTCCGCGACTTGCTGCCCGGCTCCATCGCCAGGCGTCGCCGCTGTCCCGTTCTTGCTCTCAATTGCCTCTTTCTTGCCCTTAGCCATCGTCTTCCTCGACTTTCTGCTTCCGCCGCTGTTCCCGCCCAGGCAGCAATACACCTCCGGGACTGCGGCAACTCGACTTCATTGTCGCCTGACTACATTGTCAACTATACGTTGTCAACAACACCTTAAGCACGCCGCGTTGTGCAGCATGCGTCATGGCTTGCAGCGCTTCGTCTAGAGAGTAGCGGGCGTGGATCAACTCGTCAACGTGTATTCGCTGCTCGTGTATAAGCCGGATGGCGGGCGCAAACGGCCCACAGCGACTGCCCACTATTCGCACCTCGTCCACGACCAAGCTCGTGAGATCAAACTGCGGCGGTTTTCCTGCATAGGTGCTCTTCAGCGTGATCGTACCGCCGGGCCGCACCAACTCGCGAGCCAGCCGGAACCCCTCCTCCGACCCCGTCGCCTCCACCGCCACGTCGTAGGCGTCAATCCCGATCTCGGCAGCGCTCGTTGCGCCGGCTATCAGCGTATTGCCGATGCCCCATCCGTTCAGCAGCGCCAGCTTCTCCTCATGCCTCCCGATTACGCACAACTCACAGCCGGTCAACGCCACAACCTGTGCAATCAGCAGCCCCAACCGCCCGTCGCCGATCACGCACACCCGATCCGCCGGTGTGATCGGGACCTGCACCAGCGCTTGCAGCGCCGCAGCCGCCGGCTCCGCAAAGACAGCGCGCTCATCTGGCAGTCCGTCCGGCACGGCGTGGAGGTTCGCCAGCGGGATCGTCACATAATCGGCAAAAACCCCGTCACGCCCAACAATGCCCAACGTCTGCCTGCTTTGGCAGTGCTTTGCCAGCCCGCGCCGGCACAGGTCACAGCGTCCGCAGCCGCAGTTGATCTCGCCGACTGCTCGCCGCCCGATCCAGCTTACCCCATCGCCGGAGGGAGCATCGCCGTTGGCGTCGACGACCTCGCCGACGAACTCGTGCCCCAATACGCCGCTGAACCCAGCCTTATAGCCGGCAACCATCTCCAAGTCCGTTGCGCAGATTCCGGCTATGCGCACGCGCAATAAGGCTTCACCAGGCTGCGGCGAAGGCACAGGCGCATCGCGCACAAACTCAAGCCCTCGCTCCCCCAGCCGTAGCGCCCGCATCGTCTCGCCCATAACCAGTTCAACCCTCGACCAATAGAAAAGACGGCGAAGCGTTCGCTCCGCCGTCCGTTTGCTCGTTCATGCCGCCGCAGGCGTCCCGTCACCTACCGGCACGCTTTGCCTGCGCTTGCCGAACCACGATTTCTCTTCCCACGCCACCAACAGAGGCGTCGCGTTGAAAATGGTGCTGAAAGCGCCTGAGACCATCCCGGCTGTCATCACCGCCATGAACTGGCGCAGGCTGGCGCCGCCGAAGATCAGGATTGACACCAGGACAAACAGTACTGTCACCTGCGTGCCTAGCGAACGCTGTAACGTCTCAAGTAAGCTCCGATTCGCCACCGTTGCAAACGTGTCCCCGCGATGTCGCCTCAGATTCTCTCGGATGCGGTCGAAGATCACGATGGTGTCGTTGACGCTGAAACCGATAACCGTCAGGATGGCCGTCAGGAACAGAGCGTCGGCCTCCCATCCCGCCACGAAATGCATGATTCCGAGGAAGGAAATGGACACCAGTACATCATGAACCAACGCGATGACCGCACAGGTCCCATAACGGAACGGATGCGGAACCTCACGAAACGCCCAGGCAATGTACAACAGGATGCCGACGGAAGCCACCACCACAGCCAACAGCGCCGCCCGGCTCGCCTCCGTACCGATTGCCGGGCCAATGCTACGGTAGTAGCGTTCCTCGAACTCGCCGAAGCGCGCCGTGATCTCTCTGATCAAGCCCTCTTTGGCCTCGATATCGATGTCCTTAAACTTGACCTGGAGCGTGTTGTCGTCTTCGACCGTGAAGGCAGAGGTGTCCGAATAACCCTCATCGACGAAGACCGCGCGTATGTCCGCCGGTTCCACCGGCTGCTGGAAACGCATTTCCCAGACCGTCCCGCCTGTGAAATCGATGCTGAGGGGGAGGATTGATCCGTGCGCGAAAAGCGACCAGATTATGAATAGGATGCCCGGCACAATCAGGATGATCGAGATCAGGTACCATGTTGCCCGGCGTTCCACGATTTCGTACATATCCGCTACCTTGTCCTATTGAGGCCACTTAGCGATGCCCAGTGATTCGTTCGCCATAGGGCTGACGGGATGCATACAGCGAAACCGATGATCAGCCCCTTTAGTCCCCACATACCGGCGCTGGCCCCGGCAAGTGAATCAAATTAGCGAACACTCCACTCAGACGGCGCTACGTGAACGGTAGAAATGGCTACGCAAAGAATCTATGTTGGCTGGCAGGCGCTGCGGCTATCCGCCGCCGCCCACCCGTTAGTAATTCATCAGGGTCTTGGACTCGAGCAGCTTTCGTCCGCCGGTCGCCAAGAAAGTGCGCATAAACGTGCGCGTCATCACCACCGCCGTGAACATTGACAACAACACGCCGATGGTCAGCGTCACGGCAAACCCTTTCACAATGCTGGCGCCAAACGTGTTGCCGAACCAATAGAGCACCGCCGAACTGATCAGCGTCGATAGATTGCCGTCACGGATGGCCAGCCATGCGCGGCTGAATCCGGTCTCCACCGCTAGCCGGATCGAGCGCCCGGTGCGCAGCTCTTCTTTCATCCGCTCGAAGATCAGGATGTTGGCATCGACCGCCATGCCCACGGA
>JASGTU010000014.1 GCA_030058085.1 Chloroflexota bacterium | reverse complement strand
GTAAGCTGCGCACAAATGGACGGACTGACCCTTACGACCGACACCAAGTACACGATACAGAGGTTATTGGCCCGGTCACGCCAACTGCCCGTGCGCGCAACCCGCCGCGATTGTGATACACTGTACGGCAGTGGGGCCACACAAAACCGCGCTCCCCGCCCAGATCCAACAGCCAACGCCCGACACAACCGTTAACGTCAACACTGTTCCACCTAACAGGAGCTACCCAGCCATGACACCCCGATGGCGCATCGCCGCACCTTTGGCCTTCGCCCTGGCCTTGAGCCTGTCCATCCTGCCGGCCGCTTCGTCCGGCCCTGTCGCCGCAGCGGACCCGCCCGCCACCGCCGCGGACCAGGCGACCACCTATTCCATTTCCGGCCGCGTCACCAACGCCGGCGGCGCCGGCGTTGGAGGCGTGACGATCACGGCTACACGGGACGACGAGTCATATCCCGTTATCTTGCTTCCCGGCGTGATGGGCTCGCGTCTCGAGGCCAAGCCGGGCAGCAATTGCCAACATCGTCCGAGCGGTATCGTCTGGCTGAACTTCGAATATCTCAGCGATCCCATCATTCAGAGGGAGTCGCTATCTACGCTGTACCTAAACAGCCAGGGTACCGGTCCGGCAGATGCTTGCGACATAATCGAGCCTGCCGACCTCATCGACGATGCCGCGCCGATCAAATGGGCCAAAGATGTTTACAAGGGATTCGTCAAGACGCTTGGGGACGCTGACTTCACCGTGTTTACCTTCCCCTACGACTGGCGACTAGGAATTGACGAGAACGCGGATAACCTGAACACCTTCATCGGCAAGAAGGTGGGCGCCGGCAACAAGGTGATCCTGGTCGGCCATAGCATGGGTGGACTGGTCGCGCGCGCCTATGTATCGGATAGCACTCGGGCCGCCAAGGTGGCAAAGGTAGTGACGGTCGGTACACCCTATCTGGGCGCGCCGAAAGCCGCCTATGTCATGCTGACCGGTGAAGCAGACCTGCTGCCTGGGTACTTGCGGCCGGTGTTTGAACCAGCCAAGACCTATGTGAAGCAGATCATCCGCAATTCCCAGGGAGCCATGGCGCTGCTGCCTTCGCCGCGGTTCTTCGACTACGGACCGTACTTCTTCCCGATGGGCATGACGCTGGACAGCTACAACGCGACATCAAACTACTTCGTCGGCCAGGATCAAAATGGCTTTGTGATCAATAAGGCGCGCGAATTCCACGACCGCGTGGACGATTTCCGCGCCAACTACGAATTAGGGGGCGAATACTACATCCTGGCTGCCCGCCATTTGCCCACGGCATCGGCCATTCGTGAGTCGTACTGCTTCCTGAATCGCTGCTTCAAGGTCGACGAATACCTGATGGGCGACGACACGGTGCCGGATGTCAGCAGCCGCCTCAGCGTCAATGGCGGCGCCTTGCGTGGGCCGGCCAAGGTCTGCACCTACGGGGCGGGCAGCGTCACGAAGGAACATTTCGAACTGCTGGCAGATCCCAACATCCGGCAGGACGTGTTGGCGATCCTTCACGGCGAACAGCCGCAGAACTGCCAGATAGAAGGCCTAAGCGCGCAGTCCGCTGCCGCTGTGTCTACCTTCCGAGAGATGGCGATCTGGGGCAATGTGGTCGTACGCGTCGAGAACGACGGCGGCGATTACGTCGGCCCCAATCCTGACGGCACATGGACTCACATGCTTCCGGATGTCACCTACCACTTCGCGGAGGGCGGCGTCATCGTGACCATGCCCTCCAACGCGCCCTATCGCCTCGCCATCCAGCAGGGAGACGGTGCGTCAGTGACGATCACGGCAGCAGACTTCGCCGCGGCGGACGATGCGTCGCCCTACACCCCCCAAGCCCAGGCCGTCTTCTCCGGCGTACCATCAACCGAGGGCGGCAAGCTGACCGTCGAGAACGCCGGCCAGGCCCTGGCCAACCTGCGCACGGCCGTGGACGCCAATGGCGACGGAACTGCCGAAACCGTGCTGCCGCCCGACGCCGTGCTCGACGATCCGGCCAAGGTGCAGGACGTGACCATGCCGGCCACGACCATCACGCCGGCGGGCAAGAAGGACGCACAGGGCAACTACACCAGCCCGGTGACCGTGACCCTGGCCGCGCAGGACGCCGGCTCCGGCGTGCTCAAGGTCTACTACTCGCTGGACGGCGGGCAGTCCTGGCAGGAGTACACAGCGCCGTTTGAGATTACCGCCGGCGCGGCCACGGCCGTGCACGCCTTCGCCGTGGACAAGGCGGGCAACGAGGAGTACCCGGCGCAGGTGAAGCCGCTGACCTTCGCCGGCCAGCAGCAACTCTACCTCCCCGCCCTGCGCGCCGGCAGCGCGCCCAAGGCGCAGGCCGCGGAGACGGCGTGGCCTCCCCAACAGGAGCCGCAGATAGACGCTGTGCAGGAGGCCGTGCAAGAGGTGCAATCTCTGGCGGCGGAGCCTGTGCAGGCGGCGGCGACGGAATACACCGCCGTCACCAACGCCGGCGGGTACTACACGATCGCCAACCTGCCCGCGGGCAAGTACAGCG
>JASGTU010000013.1 GCA_030058085.1 Chloroflexota bacterium | reverse complement strand
TACTACGAGCCGGACATCGACAAGTACGTCGGTCATTTCATGCCCGGCGAGCGCACGCGCGAAGAGCAGATCGCGCTGCTCAAGAGCTACGTCGACAACTTCCCCATCGTCTCGCTAGAGGACCCGCTGCACGAGGAGGATTTCGAGGGTCACGCACAGGCGGTACAGGAGTTGGGCATCGAGATCGTTGGCGACGACCTGTTCACCACCAACATCGACCGGCTGCGTCAGGGCATCGAGGCGGGCGCGTGCAATTCGATGGTGGTCAAGATCACGCAGGTGGGCACGGTGAGCGAGGCGCTGGCGGCCTGCCGCGAGGCGCTGGCGCACGGCTACAACGTGCACCCCTGTGGCAGCCGCGGCGACCGCGACAGCGTCGGCGATTTCGCAGTGGGGCTCAACGCCGGGCAGGTGCGCGCCGCCGGCCATAACCGGCTGCTGGACATCGAAGAAGACCTGGGCCGCGCCGCGGCGTGGATGGGCAAGGCCGCGTATAAAGGCGTGCGCAACCGGCAGTAACGCGGCGCAGTCGCAACTTGAAGGGAGGCAAGCATATGGCGCAGGCGGACTTTCACACCGATTGGCGCGGCCTCTACCGCACCGGCGCCATCGCCGCCATCGTCATGGCGGTCATCATTCCCATCCAGGGCGCAATCTATGCGTTCTACCCGCCGCCGGAGACGGTAACCGGCCATCTTGAACTGCTGCAGCGCAACTGGCTGCTGGGGCTGCTGAGCCTTGACTTGCTCTACCTCATCGACACCGCGCTCACGCTCCCCATCTACCTCGCCCTCTACATAGCGCTGCGCCGCGTTAGCCGGTCGGCCATGCTCATTGCCACAGCCGTGGCTCTCGTCGGGATAGCCGTCTACTACGCGTCGAACACGGCCTTCGAGATGCTGTCGCTCAGCCGCCAGTACGCGGCCGCGGCTACAGAGGCGCAGCACACCGCACTCCTCGGCGCAGGTCATGCCATGCTCGCCCTCTACACAGGCACGGCCTTCAACGTCTATTACGTCCTCAGCGATGTGGCCTTGCTCATCATCGCCTTTGTCATGCTGCGCAGCGACGTCTTCAGCAAGAAGACGGGCTACCTCGCCCTCGCCGCCGGCATCTTCATGGCCATCCCGTCCACAGTAGGGACCATCGGCCTCGTCTTTTCGCTGCTGTCGCTCGTGCCGTGGGAGGTGTGGCTGATCTTCATCGCACGCCGGCTGTGGCAACTTGCGCAGTGAGCGTGTTCCTGATCGACCTACTGATTTACTCATCCCTCAACAGATAGCCAGGTAATCCAAGATGAACGCCATCAACACCCGAAACAGACTCAAACGCAGTTCCCCCGAGGCGCAGGGCATTGCCTCGGCGGCTATCCTCGCTTTCGTCGAGGCCGCGGACCGCGACGTAGACAGCCTGCACAGCCTCATGCTCCTGCGTCACGGCAAGGTCGTGGCGGAAGGCTGGTGGGCGCCTTATGCGCCTGAGCGGCCGCATGTCCTCTACTCATTGAGCAAGAGCTTCACCTCGTCCGCCGTCGGCCTGGCTGTGGCGGAGGGGCTGCTCACCGTCGACGATCGCGTGCTCTCCTTCTTCCCCGACGAGGCCCCGGCTGAGGTGAGCGACAACCTGGCGGCTTTGCGCGTGCGCGATTTGTTGAGCATGACCGTAGGCCATGCCGAGGATACGGTCGACCATCTGCACAACAGCCCAGACGGCAACTGGGCGCGTGCTTTCCTGGCGCGCGATGTGGTCTACCCGCCGGGTACGCACTTCCTGTACAACAGCGGCGCCACCTACATGCTCTCCGCCATCGTGCAGAAGCTGACCGGGCAGACCGTGCTGGAGTATCTGACGCCGCGCCTCTTCGAGCCGCTCAACATCCACGGCGCCACTTGGGAGACTTGCCCGCGCGGCATCAACACCGGCGGCTGGGGCCTCAGCCTCAAGACGGAGGATATCGCCCGTTTCGGCCAGATGCTTCTGCAAAAGGGGACATGGCATAACAAGCGCATCCTGCCGCAAGCCTGGGTCGAGGAAGCCACGTCTTACCACTCCGACAACAGCGCCAACGAGAACCCCGATTGGGCTCAGGGCTACGGCTACCAGTTCTGGCGCTGCCGCCATAACGCCTATCGCGGGGACGGCGCCTTCGGCCAATATTGCGTGGTAATGCCGGACCAGGACGCGGTGCTGGCGATGACCGGCGGGCTGGACGACATGCAGGCTGTGCTCGACCTGGTGTGGGCGCATCTGCTTCCGGCCATGCAGCCCGCCGAATTGCCAGAGGATGCTGCAGCGGAGCAGCGCTTGCGCGATGTGCTTTCCGGCCTGGCCCTCACGCCGCAGACGGGGCAAGCCGCGTCGCCCATCGAGGCTGAGTTGTCGGGCAGGCGCTACGTCTTCGAGGCCAACGAGCCCGGGCTGGAGTTCATCTCTTTCAGTTTCGACGATGACGGCTGCGCCTACACGGTGCGCGATGCCACGGGCGAGCATCGCATCCGCGCCGGCCGCGGCGTCTGGACCACGGACGCAGTCGATGTCGCCACCGGCGACCCTGTGCCCGTGGCGGCAAGCTTCGCCTACACCGCGGACGATGCGCTGGCGCTGAAACTGTGCTTCTACGAGACGCCCTACTGCCCGACCGTCACCTGCCGCTTGGCGGGTGAGAGCGTGCAGTTCGAGTTCCGGGCAAACGTGTCGTTTGGGCCGAAAGAAAGCCCGCCCTTGACGGGACGCCTGCAATAAGACGCGGTATATTCTTCGCCACGAATTGCACGAATTACACGAAGCAGTTGATGGCGAATTCGAGCAATTCGTGACATTCGTGGCGCATATTTCCGCGCCTTTGGCAGCGAGGCCTTTGTCGGACGCGCCCAAAGGCGCAAAAGGCTAAAAACGTCGTTTGACAGGCGCGCCCAGAACCGGTATACTTCGCAAATAGAACGGATGTTCAATCGTGATCCGGCGCTAGGGTGCGCCGGCAGGCAGGCGACCACTTGGCGCAGGGAGACGGAGCGTCCACCATGTCAGACGGTAAGGTTAAGGCGCTAGAAACAACTCTGGCGAATCTGAGCAAGAAGTACGGCGATGGCGTCGTCATGAAGCTGGGGGAAGCGAGCCAGCTGAATGTAGAGGCGATACCGACGGGGAGTCTGAGTTTGGACATTGCGCTGGGCGTAGGCGGGTTGCCGCGCGGGCGCATAGTGGAGGTGTACG
>JASGTU010000012.1 GCA_030058085.1 Chloroflexota bacterium | reverse complement strand
CCCTGGCCTACATCCAGGAGCAGGGAATGGCCCGTCTGCCCGCGACCGGCATCTTGCACATCGCCATGAGTGAGGTGTTGGTCGAGCGCAATGAGCTAGAGGCAGCCGAAGCGCACCTCTCACGGGGCATCGACCTGGGAAAGGGAAGCGGTCGCCTCGATGCCGTGAAGAATGCCGCCTATGCGCTGTCACGGCTCAGGCAGGCGCAGCAGGATACATATGGAGCGCTGGCGGCTATTCAAGAGGCGGCGGCGGCGCTTGGCGCTCAGCCCTATCCCCTGGCGATGGCTGAACTGCTTGCGTTCAAGACCAGGATACTGATCCGGCAGGGGAGGCTGAACGATGCGGTACGGTGCTCTGAGGAGGCCGTGCGACTGGTAGGCGAGGACCGGGGTCAAACCGGACAGATAGCGGCGCTTGCCTTCTCTAGGGCGCTGGCTGCCCGGAGCAGTCCCGACGAAGCCGTCGACCATTTAGCGTCAGCCCTTGCCGAAGCCGAGCGCGACGGGCGATGGGGTGCGGCGATTGATCTGCTCATTCTCCGCGCTCTGGCGCTGGCAGAGCGCGGAGACACGCGCAAGGCGCTTGTGGATCTAGAACACGCTTTCGCCCTGGCTGAACCGGAGGGGTTTATCCGCTTTTTTCTGGATGAGGGGCCGCCCATGCAAATGCTGATCGCCCAATGGCTGGCCCATGCCGGCGCGAATCCCTTACGCGGTTTCGCCGGACGCCTATTCGCCCAATTCGGGGCCGGGCCGTCTCAGATGACGGCGGCACAAGATAAACCCTCTGCGAACACGGAACTAGTCGAGCCGTTAAGCCAACGCGAGTTGGAGGTTCTCCACGTCATGGCGCTGGGCAAGACGAACGAGGAGATCGCCGGTCAACTCGTGATCGCTCGCGGCACCGTCAAGGCGCACACAGCCAGCATCTATCGCAAGCTGGATGTCGCTAACCGCATCGAAGCAGTCGCACGCGCCAGGCAGCTCGGCATCATCCCCTAGACCATCTTCCACGCTGACGAATTGACGCCTAAACCCACAAATAAACCCCGGAATATGCCCTTTGGCAGATGAGGGCGTCGCTGCTGTGTGTTACGGTATCGACAGATATGCATCAGGAGGGCTGTATGCCGGAACACTACGAGATCAGAATCAGGGGTCATCTCGATGCCGGGTGGTCAGATTGGTTCGCCGGTCTTGCGTTGACGCACCCGCGAGGCGACGAGACCTTGCTTGCAGGTGAACTGCCCGACCAGGCTGCGCTCCACGGCTTGCTCGAACGAATTCGTGACCTCAATCTGACCTTGCTCTCGGTGATCTGTGGCGGTCCCACAACTGGCGGATCAAATTCCGAAACAGGGAAGCGCGATTAATCCGCGCTTCATCCCATCTCTTACGCGGAGAGTATCGTGACGAAAATCAAGGCTATTATCAAGAGGCGTCCGGTGTTGGCCTACTTTGTCCTGGCGTTCGCTATTTCATGGGGTGCGGTTCTGATATTCGCTGGGGGTGTTCCGGTAAGAGAGGATCAGTTGGAGCTGCTAGGGGTGGCGATGCTCCTCGGTCCTAGCGTTGCGGGCGGCGTGTTGATCAGCCTGGTCTCCGGAAGAAGCGGCTTCCGCGACTTGCGCGCCCGTTTGCTTAAGTGGCGGGTTAACGCCCGCTGGTACGCAGTCGCGCTTTTGACTGCTCCGCTATCGATGGCGGCGGTGCTACTTGCGCTCTCCCTGTTCTCGCCTGATTTCTTTCCAGCCATCCTCAATGCCGACGACAAGCTGGCCTTGCTGCTAACAGGTATCGCGGCAGGGCTTGTGGTCAGCGTCTTCGAGGAAATCGGTTGGACCGGCTTCGCCGTGCCTAGACTGAGAGATCGCTACAGTGTGCTTGTTACCGGCGGGATTATCGTCGGTTTTGCTTGGGGCGCGTGGCACTTCATACTATTCTGGGAAAACGACAGCTTCAGTAGCGCGCTCCCATTCGCTCTCCTGCTCGCCCGTCTATTCTCTTGTCTGCCGTTCTATAGGGTGCTGATGGTTTGGGTGTATGAGCGAACTGAAAGCCTGTTCGTCGTGATACTGATGCATGCGAGCTTCGTGACCAGCCTGGTGGTCATCGAACCCTCGCTAACAGACCCAGATCTCTTGATCTACATCCTTGCGCGGGCTGTGGTGTGGGGCGTCATTGCAGCGGTTGTCATGGCCAAATGGCAGGCGCCAAGCCACAACATGGCTCTTGCATTCAAGGAGACAAACCTGTGAACTTCAGAAAACTCCTCATTCCGGCGTTGGCTGTTTGCGCTGCGCTGACTCTGGCGCCGCGCTTCTTTAGCCGGGCTGCTTCGGCCCGGTCTGTTGACGGCGAGCCATTCGGCGAAATCGACGCCTTCCTCGAACGGGAGATGGGGCGCCTAAATGTCACCGGCGCAGCATTGGTCATTGTCGAGGGCGATGAGATTGTCCACTTGCGCGGCTTTGGCGAGGCGCGCCCCGGCGGTGAGGCGCCCACGCCGCAGACGCCCTTCGTCATCGGCTCGCTCACCAAGTCCTTCACTGCCCTGGCTATCATGCAGCTTGTCGAGGCCGGGCAGGTCGAACTGGATACGCCTGTGCAGCATTACCTGCCCTGGTTCCGCGTTGCCGATCCGCAGGCATCCGCCCAGATCACGGTGCGCCACCTTCTCAACCAGACCAGCGGCCTGCCGCAATTGCCCGGCATGATCGGCCTGACCAATTTCAGCAGCCGTCCAGACGAAGTCGAGCGCCAGGTGCGCGACCTGTCTACGCTGGAGATTAGCCGACCTCCTGGCGCTAAGTTCGAATACTGCAACGTGAACTTCAACATCCTCGGCCTGGTCATTGAGGCTGTCAGCGGGGAGACATATGCCGGCTATATCCAGCAGCATATCTTCGATCCGCTGGGCATGAGCCACAGCTATACCTCGCAGGCCGCCGCACGCGACGACAACCTTGCCATAGGCAGCCGTTACTGGTTCAGTCTCCCCGTCGCCGAACACAATCTGCCTCTCGTCAGCGGCTCGCTGCCATCCGGCCAGCTCATCGTCAGCGCAGAGGATATGGGCCGTTACCTGATCGCACACCTGAATGGGGGCCGCCTAGGAGATGCGCGCATTCTCTCGGCGCAGGGCGTCGACGAGCTGCATCGCCCGACAGCGGAGGTCAGCGCCATGAGCATGTCGATGGGACATTACGCCATGGGCTGGTTTGTCGAAAAGCGCGGCGAGACGACTCTACTCACGCATCCCGGCACTGTCCCCGACTTCTTCGCCTTTATGGCCCTGGCGCCGGAGAAAAACCGGGGTTTGGCGCTGCTTATCAACGCCAACCACCTGATCCTGGATAAACTGCCGTTTACGGATATGGGGTTTGGCGCGGCGTTGCGGATGGCAGGTGAGACGCCGCCATCGACACGCTGGTATGGCATCGTTCCGTGGGCGCTGCGCGGCCTGCTGCTCATCCCCGTGCTACAGATGGCGGGGGTGGCGTACACGCTGCGCCAGATTCGCCGCTGGCGTCAAGAGCCGAACCGGCGCCCAAGCGGTGCAAGAAAGTGGTCGCTGCACTTTCTGCTTCCGCTAATCCCTAACCTGGCGCTGATAGCGCTGCCAGTGTCTCTGCTGGCGAGCGGGCTGCTCGGGATGATGCGGCTCTTCATGCCTGATTTCACCTGGATCAGCCTGATCTGCGGCGGATTCGCGGCTGTCTGGGCGCTGGTGCGCTCCGGGTTGGTTATCGCTACTCTGCGGCATCCCCGCGTGTCGCATGCCCCTGCGCAGGAGTTCGGTTCAGACTGAACTGGCTCGCAGGTATCATCGCGTATGGCCGTCGCGATTCGCCTCGTAGACAATCCTAGGCAACTGCAGTACCAACGGCGCGCCTGACTCGGGCGCGCCGGTTCTTCTTGCGCCGAAGTAATTGGGAATGCGCCTACCTAACATTAGGTAGGCGCATGGTATACTGGGCGCTATGCGTGTTTACAGCTGTCCCGGCGTCGAGCCGGTCACAGGCGCCGCTATCTGCGATTGGGGATAGACAGTGACGGACGAAGTCGAGCTAACCGACGCCAAACAGCGAGTGTTGGATGCGGCAGAAGAGATGTTCATGGAACACGGTTACGCTGCCATCACGTTGCGCGACCTTGCCGAGCGGCTGGACATACGCCAGGCCTCGCTCTATTACCA
>JASGTU010000011.1 GCA_030058085.1 Chloroflexota bacterium | reverse complement strand
GGCGAGGAAGCGGTCTACATTGCCCAAAACACCCAGATTTTGGCAGAACTGGATTTCACCTTCGCCAAGGCCAAGTACGGCTATGCGGTAGACGGGACGATTCCTGAGGCGGTTCCCTTCGAGAAGGCGCGGCCCATCGGCCTGGCGAGCGGCGCGGCTAACGGCGCCAATGGCGGAACCAATGGGGACGGCGAATCCGTCGCTCTCCATCCCGGTTCCGTGCTGGACTTGCGGCGGGCGCGGCATCCGCTGTTGGACCCCGATGCCGTGGTGCCGGTGGACGTGTACCTGGACGAGGACACGTACATCATCGTGATCACGGGGCCGAACACGGGCGGCAAGACGGTGACGCTCAAGACCGTGGGCCTGCTCACGCTGATGGCGCAGTCCGGCCTGATGATCCCCGCCGAGCCGAACAGCCGGCTGTGCGTGTTCGACGGCATCTACGCCGACATCGGCGACGAGCAGAGTATCGAGCAGAATCTCAGCACGTTCAGCAGCCACATGACGCACATCATCGAGATTCTGGAGGAGGCGGACCCGGCAAGCCTGGTGCTGTTGGACGAATTGGGCGCAGGCACCGACCCGGACGAGGGCTCGGCTCTGGCGATGGCGCTGCTGGACAATCTGCGCGACCGGGGCGTCACCGTGTTCGCCACGACGCACTTTAGCGACCTGAAGCTGTATGCGCACAATACGCCGGGCGTGCGCAACGCCTCGGTCGAGTTCGACGTGGAGACGCTCAGCCCGACGTTTGAGCTGAGCATTGGCCTGCCGGGGCGCTCGAACGCGCTGGTCATCGCCAAGCGGCTGGGGCTGAACCCCGTCATCGTGGAGCAGGCGGAGAGCATTGTCCGTCCCGGCTCGCTGCAGGTCGACGCCATGCTCGACGACATCCGGCGCGCCAAGCAGGAGGCGCTGCACACGCTGGAGCAGGCCAAGGAGCGCGAGCGCCAGGCTCAACTGCTGGAAACCGATTTGCGCTACCGGCTCGCCAATGTCGAAGAGACGCGCCGTACGGTGATCGCGGAGACGCGCAGCCTGATGCAGTCCGAGCTGGAGACGGCGCGCCGCGAGATCGAACAGGCGCGGCGGCAGATCGCGCAGGCGACCCAGTTCGGCGGCGGCGCCAGTGCGCATGAGGACTTCTTGGCCCGCGCCGAACAAGAGGTGTCGCGGCGGCAACAGGATGCCGAGGAAGTCAACCTGGACGTAGTCGTGCCGGGCGACAGCGAGAAACGCTTGGCCGGCCCTATCGAAGTCGGCGACCGTGTGTGGGTGGCGAACCTACAGGCGTCCGGCGAGGTGTTGGCGCTGAACGAACGGGCGCAAGATGCGGATGTGCAGATCGGCAATTTCCGCCTGAAGCTGCCGCTGAAGCGGCTGGAACTGCGCCAGAAAGCCGTACGCGAGGAGCAGCCCGGCGCGGTGCGCGTCCTTGCCCGCCCGGTGCATGAAAGCCCCGGCATCGAATTCGACATGCGCGGGGAGCGGGTGGAAGAAGGGCTGCAAAAGCTGGAGCGGTATCTCGATAATGCCTATTTAGCCCGGCTGCCGTGGGTGCGCATTATCCACGGCAAGGGGACCGGCGCGCTGCGCGATGCCGTGCGCGACCTGCTGCGCCATCACCCGGCGGTGGGCGAGTTCCGCGCCGGGGACGCAGGGGAAGGCGGCGACGGCGTCACCGTCGCCAAGCTGGTCGGCAGCGACTAAAGGGAATGGTTTTGGGACTAGAGGGCGCATGGTAAGCACAAGCGACGAGAAGATCGTTTGCAGCGTCGGCGTTACGGCGTACAACGAAGAAGAGAATATCGGCCATCTGTTGGAGGCGCTGATCGACCAGCATCTCCACGACACGGAGATCGCGGAAATCATCGTCGTCGCCAGCGCCTGTACGGACCGCACTGTGTCCATTGTGCGCGAGTATATGGCGCGCGACCCGCGCGTCAGGCTGATCGAGCAGCAAGAGCGTCTGGGCAAGACCAGCGCAGTCAACCTGTTTCTCGCCGCGGCGCAGGCCGATATCTGTGTGCTGGAGAGCGGCGATACGCTGCCGCATGAATATGCGGTCGAACACCTGGTGCGCATGTTTGCGGACCCGACCGTGGGCATGGTCGGCGCGCAGAAGATCGCGGTGGATACGCCCGATCACATCGTGGGGCTGTTGAGCCACCTGCGCCTGCGCATGGAGCACGAGCTGTGTCTGGAGATCCCGCGGCTGGGCGAGATGATCGCGTTTCGCAAGGTTTTCGACCAGATTCCGGCAGACGTCGCTATGGACGAGGCGTTTGTCGAGGCCATCGTCGTGAAGCACGGCATGCAGGTGCGCTATGCGCCGGATGCGATCGTGTATAACACCGGGCCGACGACTATCCCCGACTTTGTGCGCCAACGTCGCCGCAACCATGCCGGCCATCTTTACCTCAAGCACAAGTACGGCTATGCGGTGAGCAGCATCCAGAACCAGCGCGTGATGCGCGTGGCGTTCAAGGAAGTCATCGGCGTGATCAAGCTGCTGTGGGTGCTCTTTTTGCTGGCGGTGATCGAGGGCTACAGCCGGCTGCTGGGCTGGTATGATTTTGCCGTTAAGCGCGACCGGCACGTAGTCTGGGACATGGCCTGGACGCAGAAGCAGGACGTGCAGCACGTGCGCCATGAGGCGCAGCAAACCGCGGCCTCGAACGGGAGCAAGCGCACATCCTACGCCGTCTCCTCCGCCTCGCGTGCGGGAACCGAAGTGCGCGTGGGGACCGAAATGGTCGACAAGGGCCGGCCATCCGCCGGCGCATGAGCGCCCGGCAAGACCGGCCTGCGCCAGAATGGCCGGCAACCCGCCCATGAACAGACAAACGCTTCTCAACCTCGCCAAGCTGGCTGCCGGCATCGGCCTGCTCTATTTCCTCTACACTCGGCTCGAAGATCCGCAGGAACTGTGGCGGCAGATGGCGAACGCCGACAAGCTGCTGCTGCTGATTGGCGCCTGTCTGTATGCTTCGGCGGTGGCCTTGAACGGGGTCAAGTGGGGCGTGTTGCTGCGCGCCGCAGGCATTCGCGTTACCTTTGCACGGCTGATGGCCTATCAGTGGGTGGCGGAGTTTTTCAACAACTTCCTGCCGGCGCAGGTGGGCGGCGACGTGATGCGCGGCTACCGGCTGGCGACCGATACGCGGCGCACTGCGGACGCGGCGGCAAGTG
>JASGTU010000010.1 GCA_030058085.1 Chloroflexota bacterium | reverse complement strand
TGCGCCGCACCTGCCCGCGTCGCGTCACCACGGCCAAATAAGCCCCGCGCCCCTCCGCCGGCGCGTCGGCGAAAGCCAGCGCGATCGCCTCGTCAGCCCGCAGCGGCAGCCGCTCGCGCAGCGGCATCCCCCGGCTGTGGAGCGCGGCTTCAGGCAGGTCGCTCACGCTTAGGCGAAAAGCCCGCCCCTGGTCCGAAACAATCGTAATGCCTGCGGCCTCGTCCGCAGCGAGCAGCCGCTCCGGCGGGTCATCCTCCGCCCCTTCCAGGCCGAACACGCCCATGCCTCCGCGGCGCTGGCGCGTGTACAGATGGCGCGGCGTGCGCTTGATCAGCCCGTTTTGAGTCACCGTCACGACGTTAACCGACGTCGGCGGCTCGGCGGGGTCATGGTCCGCCGCATCCCCCGCGCCCGTCGCCGCAACGCGCTTGCCCGCCTCGCGCAACCGGGCAAGCTCCTGTTCCAACCCCTCGATATAGGCCGCAACCTCCGGCGGGATTCCGCTCAATTCAGGACGCTGCATCTTCATGCTCACTTTCCATGGGCCCCAACCCTTCGGCGCGAGGCGCTCAGTTGGCCGGAATACTCTGGGCAATGCGCAGGACGTCGGCCGCGTACCCGCGCACCTCTGCCGGCAAGTCGTCCCAGGTTCCGCCGCTCGCCAGCAGGTCGAACGTCTTGTCCGGCCCCCAGTTATAGGCCGCCAGCATCCACTCCGTCTGCGGGAAGCCTCTCTTGCCCAGTTCCGCCCGCAAGTAATCGAGGTAGAGCGCGGCCACCAACACGCTGCTATAACTGTCGAACGGGTCCGTGGCATCGACGATCGGCGCCCATTCCTGCCACGTCGCCGGTTGGATCTGCATCAGTCCCAGCGATCCCTGGCTGCCAACCGCCACGGCATCGAAGCCGCTCTCCACATAGCCCTGTGCGGCCAACTGCCGCCAGTCCAGGTCATAGCGCCCGGCGATCTCCTGGAACATCTGCGCATAGGTCATGCCGCTCGTCGCCGGCGGCGCGACGACCAGCGGCTGGGCGGGCTGAAGCGGCTGTGCAGCAGCCGGCGCGCCGGGCGCAGTCACCTGACCAGGCTGAATCACCGGCAGACCCGGCGCGTCACCGCCCGTCACGACCTCCGGCCCTGTCTGCGCCGGCGCAACCGCCTGCCCCGCGTCGACCGGTTCACGCGTCGGAAGCGGCTGGTCGATATTGACCAGCAGGGCCACGACCGGCGGCTCTTCGCGCACGACAGGGGCAGCCGGGCGGCTCACGCCCACGCGCAGCGCCAACAGCACCAACAAACCCGTCAGCCCCAGGCCAACCAGCCCAGTCACCGCCAACCCGGCCACGCCGGCCAACTGCCACGGCCCCACCAGCGCGGCCGCGGCGATGCGTCCCTGCACAACCTGCCGGGCGCTCTCCTCTTCGCCGTCGACCAGGCGCGCCGCCACGCGGTAGATGGCCGGCTGCATAAACAGCCCCACAAACGGCAGCCGTCTGGGCATCACGGTCACGTCGATCAGCATCGACTCGCCCGCTTCCAGCCACACAGAAGCCCGACCGGGTTGCGGGTAGATGTCGCCCGGCGTTTCGAACTCAAAGGCGCACAGCCGCTGCCGATCGGCGCCCGCCAATAGGAACTCGGCGCGGCGGTTGCTCAGGTTGGTCAGCGATACGGACGCGGTGGCTGACCGTCTCCACCACGACGCCGTGACCTGTTCCGGCTGCAGCGCGCCCAGGCGAAAAGCGGAATAGGGCTTCAGCGCCAGCACGAAACCGGCCCGGCTGTATCGGCCGGGATAGGCGGAGGCATGCGCCGCCAGCGCGCAGGCGTGGTCGCCGGCTCGCGCCGCGGGCAGACGCGGCGGGCTCACCGTGAAGGTGACCGTCTTGCGCTCGCCGGGCTGCAAGGCCAAACGCAGCGGCAGGTCCGGGAACCAGGCGGGATCGACATTGCCCTCGATCTGCAACTCGAACACAGCCGCCCGCCTGCCGTTGTTCATCACGCTTGCGCTCAGCGTGTCGCTCTCCCCCGGCGTCAAAGTCACGGCGCGCTTGGGCAGCATGAGGATGACGACCTCATCCACCCGGTCCGGGTACGTCTGCGCGCCGGGCAGCGGTGCGTCGCCCCCCTCCGCGCCAACGTCGCCCGCCTCGTCCTGCTCCACAGGCGTGGCTTCGCCCTCGATCTCGACGACGCGCCAGTTCGCCAGTTCGGCGGGCAGCGGCCCAGGCGGGGAGAAGGGCGTCGCGCCCGTCCCGCCGGTCAATTCGCCGTCGCCGGGCGCGCCTTCTCCCTCAGACTCCTCGCGTCCTGGGACGCGCCCCCGCTTGTCATTGTCCATGGCTGCTATAGTATCGAAGCACGCGGGATCGCTGTCAAGTCGCGGACGCCGTACGGATGCGCATCTCAGATTGGGGGCAACCCGTTGCGCAACCTCGCAGGCGCCTATCCTTAGCGCACGGTCGGCGGGAACGCCGCCATCCCTGGCGGCAAAGGCACAGGCGGAAGGCCGGCAAAGATGCCGGCGATCCCAGGGGGCGACGCGCCTATACATTGATCGCCAAGAACTGAGGGCAGATCCACACCGTACTGAGCGGCGATCGCCCCTTCCCCTAAGCAATTGTGGATGCCCTCAGACGCCAAAAGGAACCGAAGCGGTCAATCTATCGTATCTTGGTATGCGGCGCCATTCTGGTGCGGCGACGATAATCACCGCGAGGGAAAAACGAACTAGGCATGATCGAAAACGATTCCCCGACCGTCACAGCCATAACTGCCCGCCCGATCAGCCGGCGCAAGCTCATCCTCTGGGCGGGCCTCGCCGTCTTGATCCTGTGCGCTGCGGCGAGCTTTCCCTTTGCCTGGCAGCGATGGGTCAACTGGCGCTATGCGGACGATATCTACGCTGTCGAGGATGCGCCAAGCCGCCGCGTCGCCATCGTCTTCGGCGCGCGCGTCTACGGCAACGGTCGCCTCAGCGCCATGCTGCGCGACCGCGTCGACACCGGCATTGACCTCTACAGACAGGGCAAGGTGGACAAGCTGCTGTTCAGCGGCGACAACAGCGTGCCCGAATACGACGAGCCGGGCGATATGATGGCCTACGCCATCGCCCAGGGCGTCGACCCCGCGGCGATCCAGCCGGACTACGGCGGTAGACGCACTTATGACACCTGCTACCGCGCGGCGCACATCTTCCAGGTGGACGAGGCGATCCTCGTCACCCAGGCGTTTCACCTGCCGCGCGCGCTGCTGCTCTGCTCCTCGCTCGGCATCGACGTTGCGGGCGTGACGGCAGACCGCCGCACCTACGGGCTGCGTTCGCTGGCCTGGTCCGAATCGCGCGAAGTGCCTGCGCTCCTCGTCGCCCTGCTTGACATCGTGCGTCGTGCGCCGCCGCCCATCCTCGGCGATCCCATCCCGCTTAATTAGGCCGGCCCAATTTAGCGGCGTGCTCGCCAAGCATATGTCATTCTGAAGCGGGCGGCAGTGAGCTGAAGAATCTCTTTGTGCCAGAGGTCGAGATGCTTCGCAAAGCTCAGCATGACAGCGCGCGAATTTAGCGTTCAAACCATTTCGGCGACTGCCGCTGCGACTACAGTATTCGCTCCGGCCCGGAAAAGACCTGTTCCACCCGCAACACCGCGACCCCATGGCCCGGCCGTTCCGGCGAATTCCATTGCTTCATGTCGTCGAAGATTGGGCCGTCGCTGTAATACTCCAGCGTACCCTTCACCTGATACGCCTTGCCCTCTTTGGTAATGAAGAGCAGAGCCCCGCGGCTGCCGGTGAGGATATTAGCCTGCGTCTTGTTGAAGTAGTTATTGGCAATGACCAGCGTGTCTTCGCTGTACTTCTTCACCGCGCCGACATAGATCACATTGGGCCCGCCCTGGATGTCCGCTGTGGCAAGCACAGCCGGTCCCTCGCGGTTATCCCATGCCAAGCTGACAACTTTAGGTAGATTCGCCACGCTATACCCCTCCCGGTGATGCGTTTGCCCGTCCTGCGGGCGTCGCCGATAGTTTAAGCGCCGAAACCGGCCTGCCTACAACAGGCTCTCTTTGTCCAAATAGATCACAGCCGTCAAGTTGCGCGGGCGGTCCGGGTCCAGCCCCTTATGTACGGAGCGGTAATAGGCCATCAGTTGCAAGGTCGGCAGATAGGCCGCGGTCCGCGCCCAGTCGGGCATGCCTTCGGGCAAGGCGGCGACCTGCCCCGGCAGATCCCGCGCGCCCAGCGGCGACAGGGCCAAGATCTCGCCGCCCATCTCCGCGCATTCGCGCAGCACCGCGGCGCTGTGGTCAAACGCATGCTCAGCCAACAGACCGATCACCAGAGCCTGGTCGTCAACCATCGCCTTGGGGCCGTGACGGAACTCCAGGAAGTGATAGGCCTCGCTCTGCGTAATGGACATCTCCTTCATCTTCAGCATGGCTTCGCAGGCGATGCCGTAGAGCGGCCCTGCGCCGAGGAAGAAGACGCGGGCCAAGTCCTCGCGCGTCGCCGTCGCCTTGGCCATCTCTTCGGTCTCGGCCAGCAAGGTCGCGGCCGCATCGGGCAGCCGCTGCAACGGCGCCAGGTCGGCGCCGCCGGCGATGGCAGCCAGCGCCTCGCACAGCACCAGCATGGAGCTAAACGAACGCGTCTGCGCCACGCTCT
>JASGTU010000009.1 GCA_030058085.1 Chloroflexota bacterium | reverse complement strand
CAGAAGACGGAGGCGCTGCTGGCACGCGCCATCGCCGCGTCGACGCGGCCCGGCGACATGGTGCTGGACTGCTTTGCGGGCTCGGGCACGACAGCCGCGGTGGCGCACAAGATGGGGCGGCGCTGGATCGGATGCGACATCAGCTACGGCGCCATCCAGGCGACGCGGCGCCGTTTGCAGCGCGTCGTGCAGGAAGTGGGGCCGGGTTTCGCCGTTTACCGCGTGAACGAAGCCGGCGCGGCCCTGCACAGCCCGCAGGCCGAGGTGACGGTGCGGCGCAGCGACGAGGTCGCCGGGCAGATCGAGATCGGCGTGCTGGATTACCGGCCCGCGGCCGAGACGCTGGCAGCCATCGCGCCGGGTGAGCAGTTGGCGGAGGCGAGTAACGGCGACTGGCGACGGTGGGTCGAGGCCATCGACGTGGACACGGCCTATGACGGGCAGGTTTTCCGCGGCCTGTACGCGGACCTGCCGCGCAGGCGGCGCGATATGGTCGAGGGCAGCTACACGATCGGCGGCGCGCCGGATGAGGCGGTCACCGTGGCGGTGCGCATCACCGACGTGTTCGGCGACGAATGCCTGGTGATGCGGCGGGTGTAGACTGATTCTCCTTGCGGAAAGCTCAAAGCTTTCTGGTAGGTTGTACAATCATTTCGGGGAGCGTATTGACGACATGGCAACGCCTGTATTGACGGTACTAGAAGAAGACCGGCACGCCTGGTTTGCGGGCCGCACGCGCGCCATCCAGAAGTACCTGGACGCGGAGGTCGGACCGCATGGCCCCGGAGAGCGGCGGCTGGTGCTGGACATCGGCAGCGGCGCCGGCAACATGGCGCATCACCTGGCGCATTACGGGCATGTGATCGGCCTCGACTACAACGCAAGACCGCTTGCCGTGGCCGCGCAGCGCGGCTTGACCGCGGTGCAGGGCTGGGGTGACGACCTGCCCTTCGCCGATGGCAGCATGGATATCGTGGCGCTGCTCGACACGGTGGAGCATGTGCCGGATGAGTTGCGCCTGCTGTCCGAGTGCAAGCGCGTGCTCAAGCCAGGCGGCAAGCTGATGTTGACGACGCCGGCCTTCATGTGGCTGTGGAGCTACAACGACGACATCAACAACCACCAGCGCCGCTATACCGCGCTCGAACTGCAACAGAAGTTGGAAGTCTGCGGGCTGCGCGTCAAGCGGATGAGCTACAACAACTTCTTCCTGTTTCCCCTGGTGGCGGGTATGCGTTTGCTGCGCCCGGAAAGCCCGAACCTGGAAAGCCCGCATCTGACCGAGGACGAGAACGTGTACCAGGTGGAGATGGAGCCGATCCCGGAGCCGCTCAATACGGCGCTGCACACTGTCTACTGGCTGGAGGCCGAGATTTTGCAGCGTGCGTCGCTGCCTTTCGGCATCAGCATCATCTGCGTGGCCGAGAAGCGGGCGTAGGAGGGAAGTCGCCGCCGATGGAATGCCGCGTGGGGTGCGCCGCCTGTTGCATCGCCCTGTCGATCAGCTCGCCCATTCCCGGGATGCCGGAGGGCAAGCCGGCGGGCGTGCGCTGCGTGCAGTTGGACGAGCAGAACCGCTGCAAGCTCTTTGGCCTACCGGAGCGACCGGAGGTGTGCGTACGCCTGCAGCCCAGCCCGGAGATGTGCGGAACCTCCGCGGAAGAGGCGCTGGCCTACCTCACCTGGCTGGAAGCCGTCACCGCGCCGGACGCAGGATAGTGCCGCCGCGCCAGCCACAGGCCGATCGCCAGCCACACGGCCATGCCGACCAGGCCGGTGACGCCGCCGAGCAGCGGGTTGACGCTGGGGAAGAGGATGCCCCAGATGCCGTAGCCCTGCCCGTTGAGCGCGCCGTGGATCGAGCCGGCGAGGATGGAACTGCGGTGGCGCAACGTCATTTCGTTGAGGTAGATGCCGACCGCGGTCATGAAGCCCATCATGGCAATAATACCCAGCACGGGGTAGCCGGGGTAGTTGAAGCCGACCAGGATCAGCGGCGCGTGCCATAGCCCCCAGATGACGCCCAACAAAATGTAGGCCCGCACCTTGCCCAGCGGCATGAGCTTGGGCAGCAGATAGCCGCGCCAGCCGAACTCCTCGCCGAAGCCAAAAATACCGTTGATTGTCGGGCCGACGATGATGGAGGAGAGAAACGCCACGGCCAATACTTGGGCGCTGTTGAAGTCCGTTCCCGCGTTCATATCCTGACCGGCCGCGGCCATCATCTGGCGAAACTGGACTAACTGCCAGTCCGGCTCGCCCAGGCCGAGCAGCCAGGTCAGCCCGTAGATGACGGCGAAGGCGGCGGGCATGAGCAGCGCCGCCGCCACATAGGGCCGCCACGAGCCAAAGCGCAGGTTGGTAATGGCGAAGCCTTCGCGCGTCACGAACTTGATCGTCAGGAAGGTCGCCAGCGCCGGAACCCACATCACCCCGGCGATGGCGAGTTGCCCGTAAATCGGCGGCGCGTCGTGCATGCGCAGACCGGACAGGATCAATGCGCCTTCGATCAGATAGGTGATGGCGAAAGTGATGGCGAGGTACGAGAAAATGCCTTTGCGGTCGAGCATGGGACGCCTCCGGCGGGTTTGCTTTTACGCCTAATCATACCCGGCGGATGCGCCCGAGGCAAAGGCGGACAGGCGGATTTCGACACGCGACGTTTTAGCGCTGGGGCGGGGTGCGCACGGTGAGGGGCGAGGCGGCATCGTCGTCGCTAAGCGAGGCGGCGACGGCTGCGCCCTGTTCGGTCAGCAAGTAGACCGCTGCGGGGAATTTCATGTTGCCGGCGAGCAGGCCGCGCTTCACCAGACGCTGCACGACCGCGGCGGGAACCGTGCGTACGGTCGAGCCGTCGGCGCGATGCAGCTTGCTGATCTTGGCCCCGTCGAGAGTGCGGTGCGTCTTGAGGTGCTGTCCGCTGACCAGGGCGACGAGGAGGGCGGATTCTCCGGCAGTAAGCTTCATCGGACGAAGGGCGATTAGCCCAGTTCGGAAACGTGCTTCTGCAAGTCGCGCTGCGAGATCTTCAAGTAGGAATCGGTCACGATCTCCGCCATCTCCGCGTCGCTGAGGCGCACGCTAAGGATGTCCAACGCATCTTCGGGCGATTCGCCGTAGGCGAGCTTCTTCTTGCCGTTTTTCAGGTCAAAGAGATACATATAGTGCGGGTTGCTGAAACTGCTCATGCTTTCACCAGCGCGCCTTGATAGAGATCGGAGCCGTGACGCACGGCGTCCAGGCCCTGATTGATGATGTTGTCGTACTTGCCCGCCAGCAGCTCCCGATAGAACTGGTAATCGACGCCCTTCACCTTTTCGTCGTCGGGGAAGCGGTGGTAGTTGTCCTTCGACATGAGGCTCTTGCCCTCGGCGATCAACTGGAAGCCCAGCGCGGAGCCGGGATAGGGCGCATAGTAGGAGATGGACGGGAAGACCCACTTCATGCGCTTGAGCATGCGCATGGTCTTGAAGGCGTCTTCCGGCGTTTCGCCAGGGATGCCGAGCATGATGTTGGCCCAGAACTTAGGCGGTTCCTTGCCCTGCGCCTCGTACTCGTCCGCGATCTTGTTGAGCAGGTCGATGGTGAAGTTGTTGTCCTCCTCGGTGCATTCCTTGTTGAGCAGGCGCAAGATGCGGTCGCTGCCCGACTCGAAGCCGATGGAGATGGTCTTCCAGTTGGTCTCACGGATCAGGGCCTCGAACAGGTCAGGCCACTGGCGCACGGTGTCGGAGCGGGCCGCGGCCCAATAGGGCCAGAGCTTGTTGGCGCGGCGCGGGTACTTTTCGATCCACTCGCGCAGCCAACGCGGGTTCTGGAAGAACATGGAGTCGTGGATGACGATGGAGCCGACGCCGTACTTGTCGTCCAGGTAGTTTAGCTCGTCGATCACGGCGTCGACAGGGCGACGGCCCATGTTGGGAATGTAGGAATTCTCGTTGCAGAAGACGCATTGCCAGGGGCAGACGCGGCTCGTAAGAATGGTGACGACCGGGCCGGGCCCCCAGCCGCACTCCGGTTCCAGGGGCCAGTTGAACTTGCGGCGTACGCGCCGGCTGGCAGGCTTGGGCCACAAGGTGCGGTCGATCATGGGCCACTCGGCCATCGAACTGGCCCCCACGCCCTGGACGACGCGCGGGAAGTCATCCGGGTTGCGCACCAGATCGACGATGACCTTCTCGCCAGGACCTTGGCAGATCTTGTCGAATTCGGGGACGGCCTGCATCTCGTCCAGCGCAACGGTGGCGTGCATGCCGCCGGTGAGGATGATGCCGTCCGGGTTGATCTCCTTGAAGATCTGGGCGGCTTTGTAGGCGCTCGGGTATGTGTAACTGCGCACGTTCATGAGCATCATCTTGTAGCCGGGCAGCTGCTTGGCGAGTTGGTCCCACGATGTAACCGCCCGGGTGGAGAGGATGTCCGTCTGGATGCCGTTTTGGTGAAGAATGGTGCGCAGCAAGCCCAGGCCATGATCCTGCCACTGCTCGTGCGGGCCGTCCGGATTGACGAGATCGCCCAGGTCGCCCAGGTCGAGCCAGAGGATATCCGAGGTTCTTTTAGCGGCCCACGGCCAGGAAATACCCACGATATGCGCTCCCCCAGAGTTGCCGCCCGGTTGGCCGGCAGTAACGTTACTTTATAACACGCGCCGCGGGTTCCGGCAGAGCGGCGCAAACGAAGAAGTCGGCGCGAGTATAGCACGGGCCGTCCCGTTCGTCAATTTTTATGAAATAGGTTATAATTATGCGCGCCATAACTGGTCGTTTTTTCGACGCGGAGTTGCATTCGCCTACTGCATCAGGTAGAATGCACGCAGCCTAAGCGGGCGGATTTACGGTTTGCCCGGCTTGCCCAGATGTGGCGAATGACGCTGCACGGCGCGATTCGCATGCGGTTGAGCGGTGAGCGCCTGGGCGGAAACTTGACGCATAACTTGGCGAGAAAACCGGAGACAAAGGCGACGCAAACGATGGCG
>JASGTU010000008.1 GCA_030058085.1 Chloroflexota bacterium | reverse complement strand
TACTCGCCCACAAGCGGCTTCGAAGATTTTAAATTCCAACCGCCTACATACAAATACGGCGTCAAGTGGAACACCGATTGGAACTGGGGCGAGACCAGCCGGACGTTCACCATCGTGCTCGACGACCACTACCCCGCCGGCACGGTGCAGGCAACCGTCAAGTACGGGAATAATTACAAAACCGGCGACATCCTTGGGCCGATCTGCTACCCGCGCTTCGGCAACTTCCAGGGCGGCAGCCTCACCGTCACCAAGGCGGTTGAGCTGAATGGCTGGGACGCCGACAGCACGACCTTCGACATCTGCATCCAGGGGCCGTCCTACCCGAACGGCAACGAGAGCGGCGCCTGCCACGCCTTCAGCGGCGGCGAGTCCTACACCTGGCAAGGCCTGCAGGCGGGCGACTACACAGTCTCCGAGACCAACCCGGACGCGGCCAACTGGACCGTGACCGGCGAAGGCGCTGTGACGGTGTCCCAGGGCCAGACTGCCACCAAGACCATCACCAACACGCGCAAGATGAACGACGTGACCGTGACCAAGACGGCCACGACCGTGTACACGCGCACCAATACCTACGAGTGGGACATCGACAAGACCGTCACCCCGACGCAGACTGACCTATTTGAGGGCGAGTCGACTGTGTTGACCTATACGGTCAGCGTCACGCCGTCACTGGCTTCGCAGGTTGACAGCGGCCATCGCGTCTCGGGCGCCATCACGGTCACCAACCCCGGCCCGGCCAAGACGCGCGTGGCGAGCGTCACCGATGTCCTGGCGGACGCCACATGCGCAGGCGTCACCTTCCCCAAGGAACTGGCCGCGGGCGAGTCCTTCACCTGCTCTTACGCTGCCGACCTGGGCGGCGCCATTAGCGGCACGAATGTGGCGACCGCGACCCTGACCAACCAGAGCAGCTTCACGGGTTCGAAGGATTACGCTTTCGGCGAACCGACCACGACGATCGACGTCAAACCTCCGATCACCGTCACCGACACGCAGCCTTCTTCGTCGGCGCCGTGGACGTTCAACGACTCCGGTTCGCAGACATATTCGCACCAGGTGACCTGTAACCTGAACGCCTTCGACGAGGGCAACAGCTACAACATCCCGGTCGCCAACACGGCAACCATTGACCAGACCGGGCAGTCCGCCAGCGCCAACGCCAACGTCACCTGCTGGGTCGGCGATCTGGAAGTGATCAAGGTCGTCAACTGGGGCAGCGCCACGCCTGACCAGGGCAAGACCTTCGAGATCTGCGTCACCGGCCCGTCCTTCCCGCAGGGCGACTGCAAGAGCGTCGGCTACAATGGCGGCTCGGCGGTCTGGCAGAACATCGTCCCCGGCGCTTATACCGTGGTCGAGACTGACCCCGGACAGGGCTGGGCGGTCAGCGGCAGCGGCGTCCAGGTGAACGTGCCTGCCGGCGGCAGCGCCCAGACGACCATCACCAACAGCACAGACGCCCAAACGGGTGACCTGCAAGTGACCAAGGTCGTGGACTGGGGCAACGTCACGCCTGATCAGGGTAAGACCTTCGAGATCTGCATCACGGGTCCGTCCTTCCCGCAAGGCGACTGCAAGAGCGTCGGCTACAATGGCGGCTCGGCCATCTGGCAGGGCCTCACCCCCGGCGCTTACACGGTGGTCGAGACTGACCCCGGCGCCGAGTGGACGGTCAGCGGCAACAACGTCCAGGTGAACGTGCCTGCCGGCGGCAGCGCCCAGACGACCATCACCAACAGCACGGTCATCCCGGCCTCGCTGGGCGACTTCGTGTGGGAGGATAAGAATCAGAACGGCATCCAGGATGAGGGCGAACCCGGCATCCCTGGCGTCCTCGTGACCCTGTGCCGCCCAGAGCCGGAATTCCTGCCTGCCGCGACAGACAACAACATCGTCGGCACGACGACGACTGACGAGAATGGCCGGTACTCCTTCACCGATCTGTTGCCGGGCGACTACTGCGTGCAGGTGACGCCGCCGCCGAATTTCGACTTCACCATTCCGAACGCCGGCGACGACCCGACCAAGAACAGCAAGGTCGACCCGAGCACTGGTATGACCCCCGTTATCACGCTGAACCCGGGAGACAACGACCCCAACCAGGATGCGGGCCTCTTTAACACCCAACCGACGGGCCTTGAAGAGGGCGACCAGCCGGCGAGCAATATGCTCTACCTGCCCATGCTCGGCCGCTAGCGCCAGGGCCTTGCACAGCTACAGGAAGCTCCGGCTTCCTGGCAGGCGACAACTGATGAGTACAGAAGCCGGGCCTCCGCAAGGGGGCCCGGCTTCTTGTCGCTGCCGCTCGCTTCAGAATGACAGACGCTCGGCGATCAGCCCGCTTAGCCTGCGTCCCGCCGCTCCGACCGCAGCAGCGGCCAATACCAGATCAGCGAAAGCAGCGCGCCGGTGGCGGTGAAGATCAGGGCCGCACTGTAGGCGAGCGAGGGATATTGCCCGGCAGCATTGGTCGGAAATGCGCCGATGATCAGGCCCATCGTCCATTGCAGTAGGAACGTGCCGCCGATGGAGAAGACATTAACCGCGCTCACGGCCTTGCCCGTCATGCTCAACGGAAAGATCTGCCGCGCCTGCGCCACCGTCATGATGTTGAACGCGCCCGTGATCCCGAATACCAGGTAAAGCGCTCGCACAGCGCCCGCAGAGGGCGTCAGGGCGAGCGCATATTGGCTTGCTATAAATATGAGGCTCATCGCAACCAATACACGTGCCAAACCAAAACGGTCGGCCATCCAGCCGGAGAGCGCAAATCCCGCTGTCGAACCAATGCCCAAGAGCAGGAGGATGTTGCCGGTCTCTACGTCGGACAGGTTGAGCACATCGTACAGGTAGGGGCCGCTCCACAGCCCCTGGAAGCCCAGCAGCGTACCCGTTAGGAAGAAGCTCAACGGCACAATGCGCCAGAAGCGGCTGTCGGCGAAGACCTGCGCCAGGCTGCCCTGACCCGGTTGGCCGCCTGTCCACGCCACCCCGGGCGGCGCATTGCGCGTCCACAGCATGATGGCCGCGGCGATCAAGGCTGTCAGCG
The DNA here is from genome assembly GCA_030058085.1 of Chloroflexota bacterium. GTDB lineage: Bacteria > Chloroflexota > Anaerolineae > Caldilineales > Caldilineaceae > JASGTU01. The sequence goes on along the minus strand of JASGTU010000008.1, from coordinate 8,954 downwards.
CCGCGCCGAAGAGAAAGACCGAACGCCAACCGAACTGCGCGTTGAGCAGCGCCAGCGGCGTGGCTGCAACCAGCGCGCCCGACGAGCCGATCCCCACTAGCAGCCCTGACACGGTGGCGAATCGCCGGGCCGGGAACCACTGGCTGAAGATCTTCATCGACCCCATCAGCACGCCCGCCATGCCCATGCCGATCAGCGCGCGGCCCAGGGCCAGCACGCCGAACGAGGGCGCCACGGCAAAGACCAGGCTGCCCCCCACGCCCACGAACATCAACCCCGGCGTCACCCAGCGCGGGCCCCAGCGATCCAGCCCAATGCCGAGCGGGATCTGCACTGCGGCGAAGGCGGCAAAGAACAGGCTTGTCATCAGGCCGAGCTGCGCCGCGTCCAACGCCATCTCGCTCGCCAGGTCCGGCGCGATGACCGCGTTGGCCGAACGGTAGAAATAGGACATGAAATACGCGGCCGTAAAGAGGCCGAACACCGCTGCTCGTCCAGATCTCATTGCATCCTTCGTCATTCGTTGGCTAGGTTCGTTGTGGTGGGCGTTAGGAGGCGTCAGACGTCATCCGTCACGAGTCATTCGTCAGGTGACCCGTCCTTTTGACTTGTGACTCCTGACGAATGACTCGTGACGCCCGTTCTATGTGTTGTCGCTGCGCGCTTTTTCTGATGCTTGGGCGAGCCGTTGCTCGGCTAGGGCGCAGTACGCCGCGTCGATCTCGTAGCCGGCGTAGCGCCGCCCATTGCGCAGCGCGGCCACACAGGTCGTCCCAGACCCGGCGAACGGGTCCAGCACCACATCGCCCACGTACGAAAAGAGGCGGATCACGCGCTCCGCCAGCGCCTCGGGGAACGGCGCCGGATGCCCTACGCGCTTGGCCGACTCCGGTGCGATCTCCCACACCGAGAGCGTGGCCTCCATGAATTCGTCGCGTCCGATGTCCGACTCGCCCCGGTCCGGCCGCGAATAGGCCTGCTTGGCGAAGACCAGCAGGTACTCGTGGATGTCGCGCAGTCGCGGCGATTTAGCGCTCTGCCAGCTTCCCCAGGCGCAGTTGCCGCTGGCCCCCTTGCCCTTGCGCCAGATGATCTCGCCCATGGGCAGGAAGCCGGCCTCGCCGTGCAGCGCGTAATAGAGGGCGTGCAGCGGGATATAGGGCTTGCGTCCCAGGTTGGCGATGTTGACCACGTAGCGCCCGCCGGGACGCAGCACGCGATAGACTTCGCTCGCCACGTCCGCAATCAGTTCCAGATACGCGTCCAGGCCAAGGTTGTCGTCGTACTCCTTGCCGACATTGTAGGGCGGCGAGGTGAAGGCCAGCGCCACGCCATCGTCGGGGATCGACGCCATGTCTGTGGACGAGGCGCAGTAGATGCGGTCCGCCCATCCTTCGGGGCTAGGCGTAACGGCGTCTTCGGCGCGCAGCTTATCCTCCTGCGCAACCAAGCCCTGATAGAGATTGCGCGCATAAAAGGCGGACGCGTCATGAGCTTCGCGTTTGCCGGTCCCAAAGGAAGATGTGGAAGTTTTGGTCATTGGCCGGGTCTTCGTGTAGGCGACAGGGCGCAGGCGATTTGCCCTGCCTCGGTCAGAGGGGCAAACCCATGCTCCGCAACGTTTTCAGCATCGTTCTCAACGACGTGTTCAGTATAACGAAGGCGGCAAGCCTTGCTCAAAAAACGTCATAGCGTGTTTCGCCAAATACGAGTAGAATAGCGCAATGGTGTTCGGCATCTAGTCTAGTAGGCGTTATTTTCCCGATTGCTCTGCATCCGCCATACACTGTAAGGAGACGCGTCATGTTCGGCAAATCAAGATTCTCACGTCGTGACTTTCTCAAAACTACGGCGGCGCTTGGACTGGGCGGCGCCATGAGCAGCAGCCTGTTGGCCGCCTGTGCGCCTGCCGGCCCTGCACCCGCCGGCGCGCCCGCGGCTGAGGGCGGCGCAGCCGGCCCGTCGGGGAGCGTCACAATCGCTTTGCATTTTGACCTGCAAAGCCTGGATCCGATCAAGACCTTTGCCCTCAACAACGGTCGCTGGCAGAAGAACGTATTTGGCTATCTGATCAAGCGTGACGAAGAAATGAATCCCGTTCCCGGCGGCGGCCTTGCCCTGAGTTGGGAGCAGGAAGACGATCTCAACGTCGTCTTCAAACTGCGTGAGGGCGTCAAGTTCCACAACGGCGAAGACTTCAACGCCGATGCCGTGGTCTACAGCTTCGAGCGTCTGCTCGACGAGGCGAATGCTTCGCCGCAGCGCTTCAACTACACCGCCATCGACCGCTTCGAGAAGGTCGACGATTACACGGTGCGCATGACGCTGAATGAGGTGGACCCGGTGATCATCACCAAACTGGCGGGCTATGGCGGCGCTATTGTGCCGCCTCAGTTTGTCGAAGAGCAGGGCGCCGACTACGTTTCCGCCACCGACATACCGGGAACCGGCCCCTATCAGATCGTCGAGTACAGAAAAGATGACAGCCTGACCCTGGAAGCCTTCGACGGCTATTGGGGCGAAGCGCCTAAGATCAAGACGCTGGTCTATCGCATCATCCCCGATGAGGCCACGCGCCTGGCCGAATTCCTCGCCGGCGGCGTGGACGTCGTGCAGTTGCAGCCGTCGCAGGTGGCTGCGGTGGAAGGCAGCGAGGATCTGGAGGTCTTCCCCACCGGCGTGCCCACGGTCAACGGCCTGCGCCTCGACGCCAGCAAGCCGCCTACGGATAATGTCAAGGTGCGCGCCGCCATCTGCCATGCCATCGACACCCAGACCGTCATCGACACCATCCTGCAGGGCTATGCCGTGCCGATGGCCGTGTGGCAAAGCCCCTACAGCTTCGGCTACGACCCCGAATTGCAGCCCTATGCCTATGACCCCGATCTGGCGAAGCAGTTGCTGGCCGAGTCCGGCGTGGCTGACCCGACGCTGGTTTATAACGTGATCGGCGACGACGCCACGGCTAAGGAGATCGCCAACACCGTCGCGGCCATGCTCGAAGCGGTCGGCTTCACCGTCACCATTGCCCAGAAAGAGCGCGCCACCTATTTCGACGACTACCGCGCCGGCACGCTCGACAACATCGTGCCCTTCGGCTGGGGCGGCTGGACATTGGATGCCGACAACACCTACTATTCCATGTACTACACCGGTGAATCCTACAACCCCGGCTTCTCCGACCCGGAGATCGACGCGCTGCTCGACGAACAGCGCAGCACGCTGGACCAGGAACGGCGCAAGGAGATCCTGTTCCAGGTCAACAAGCTGATCTACGACCAGTATCCCGACGCCATGCTCTACCAGGCGCAATACCTGTGGGGCGTGAACAAGCGCGTCAAGGACTTGGCGCTGCCTGCCGACGAGCGGCTGTGGTTCGCATCGGCTAGCGTCAGCTAACACACTCCCGCCCGTAGGACGATGATGTCCCGGCAGCCGCCCTCTCACGGACGGCTGCCGGCATAACCCTATTCATAACAGAACGGCCCGCAGCATGTGGAACTATCTGATCCAGCGCCTGTTCTATTCGATCTTCGTCCTGATCGGCATCAGCCTGATCGTCTTTATCACTGTGCGGCTGACGGGCGACCCGGTCGCCATGCTGCTGCAAGACGGCAACCCCAGCCAAGAAGACCTGGACGAAATGCGCCGCCTGCTTGACCTGGACAAGCCTGTGCCGGTGCAATACGTCAACTTTCTGGCCAAAGCCGTCACCGGCGACTTTGGGCGCAGCTTCCGCTACAGCACGCCCGCCCTGGGCCTGGTGCTAGAGCGCATGCCCGCCACGCTGAAATTGACGCTGGCGGCGATGAGCGTCGCCGTCCTCATCGCCTTTCCTTTGGGCATCATCAGCGCCGTGTCGCGCGGCAGCCCACTCGACTTCGGAGTGCGCCTCGTCAGCCTGATCGGCATCTCCATGCCCAACTTCTGGCTGGGCATCATCCTGATCATCATTTTCGGCGTCAACCTGCGCTGGCTGCCCGTCTCCGGCAGCGGCGGGCTGAAATACCTGATCATGCCGGCCATTGCGCTCGGTTCCGCCCTGGCGGGCACGCTGACGCGTCTGCTGCGCTCCAGCATGTTGGATGTGCTTTCCGACGACTACATCCGCACGGCGCGCGCCAAAGGCCTGAGCGGGCGCATGGTGCTCACCCGCCACGCCCTGCGCAACGCGCTGATCCCCGTGCTGACCATCCTGGGCTTGCAGTTTGGCCTGCTCCTGGGCGGCGCGGTGATCATCGAAAACGTGTTCGCCTGGCCCGGCGTCGGTCGCCTGGTCGTCACCTCCATCGGCCTGCGCGACTACCCGGTCGTCCAGGCCTCGGTCATTTTGCTCGCCGTCATACTGCTCACCGTCAACTTGCTCGTCGATCTGCTCTATACCGTCGTCGACCCGCGGGTCACTCTGGACTAGGCGAAATCGTCATGGCATCTTCCACTCAGGCAAACAGCGCAGCGCTCCGTGCCGAGTTGTCGGCATCGCAGGCCGCCGAAGAAGCATCGCGCGCCCGCAGCCGCCGGCGATGGCGCCGCGCCCTCCACTCCCTGCGCCGCGATCCCTCGGCCATCTTCGGGCTTATCATCCTGTCGATCGTCGTCTTCGCCGCGCTTTTCGCTCCCTGGATCTCGCCGCACGACCCGGGGCTGGTTGACCCGCTGAAGCGGCTGCTGCCGCCCTTTTGGAGCGAACCGCAGGGCAGTATGGAGCACATTTTGGGCACGGACGCCGTCGGCCGCGACATCCTCTCGCGCATCATCTACGGCGCGCGCATCTCTCTGGGCGTCAGCCTGATTTCCGTGTTCTTAAGCAGCGTCGTCGGCATCACTCTAGGCCTCATCGCAGGCTACTACGGGCGCTGGCCCGACGCCATCATCATGCGTCTGGTCGACATCCAACTTGCCTATCCGCTCATCCTCTTTGCCATCACGGTGGCTGCCATTTTCGGCGCCAGCCTGCGCAACCTCATCGTCGTGCTCGTCATCGCCAACTGGGTCACCTATACGCGCGTCGTGCGCGGCGAGGTGCTGGTGCGGCGGCAAACGCAGTACGTCGAGGCGGCGCGCGTCAACGGCTGCCGCGACGTACGCATCATCCGCAGCCACATCCTGCCCAACGTCTTTTCCTCGATCCTGGTGATCTTCACGCTCCAGGTCGCTTTCGTCCTGATCCTGGAGTCCGGCCTCAGCTTCCTGGGCCTGGGTGTGGAGCCGACGATTCCGACCTGGGGATCGATGCTCAACGAGGGGCGCAACTACATCATGACCGCCTGGTGGCTGGAGACCTTCCCCGGCCTGGCGATCATGTTCACGGTGCTGGGCATCAACTTGCTGGGCGACTGGATCCGCGACGTGCTTGACCCGCAACTACGCATCGATTGAGAGCGTCGGTTACGCGTAGGCGTTAAGCGTCAGGCGTCACGAGTTAGCCATCAACTCTGACTCGTGACGCCTGACTCGTGACTCATTCGCGCCACTCTTGTTCGAGCACGGCGTAGAGCAGTGCATCCCACCAGCGGCCCTTGAAGTATTCCTTCTCGCGCAGTCTGCCCTCTAGCTGCATGCCGAGCTTCTCCAGCACGCGCGCCGACCCGCGATTCTCCGCGATGCACCACGCCGAGACGCGATGCACGCCCAACTCCTCGAAGCCATAGGCCACGACGGCGCGGGCGGCCTCGGTGGCGTAGCCGCGCCCCCACTCTGCCGGCGCAAACTCATAGCCGATCTCCGCCTCGCGTTCGTCAATTTTCTCGCGGCGGATGCCCGCGTTGCCGATGAGACGACCGCCGGCCTTTGTCACCACCGCCCACTGGAATTTGATGCGCGGCTGTACCTGCTGCTGTGCGATGAAGTTGCCGATAAACGCCTGCACGTCTTGCGGCGTGCGCTGCTCCCATGTGTTGTAGCGCAGATAGAGCGGGTCCTTCTGGTAGGCCAGCACCGCCTCCCAGTCCGCCTCTTCGAACTCGCGCAGGATGAGCCGTTCGGTGACTAGCTGCATCGACGCGGCCTCAAGCGGTCGTTTCCGCCACCGGCTGCACCGGCGTACCGTCCAGGCGACGCTCACGCGCAAAGGCGATGTGCGTCCGGCCATCAGGCCGCGCCTGCACCGTACGCTGGGCCGGCTGTGCGCCTTCCGCCGCCAGGCGAATCATCGCCAGGTTGGCGATGCGGTGCGCCTCGGCGCACTCGCGCAGATAGTCGCCCTGGGCGGTTTCGTCCGGCACTTCGGTGATCCAGTCGAGCAGCGTGATGTCGGGATAGCGCAGCGAAAAACTGCGCCAGGTCACCTCGTCCCTGCCCCGGTCCACCCCGCGATAGAAGAAAAGCATGTCGTCGTACACGTCTTTGGGCGACGTTTCGGGCAACCATTGATGGCCGTATGCGTCGTAGCGTTCCAGCCAGAAGCGGTTGCGCTCGTGCAGCCACGCGGCGCTGCGCACGGCTTGGGTCACGGCGGAACGCAGCGACTCGGCGGCGCTGCGCAGGAAGGGGCGCGCCGCGTCTTCCGCATAGGTCACGATGCCGTAGATCATGGCCTGCACCACCTGATACGAGACGCGGAAACGCGGCGGTGAGTTGTAACCGGCGAAGGGCTGGCACCACTCGTGCGAGGGCACGCCGTGGTTGTCGACGATGGCGTCGGGCAGCCAACGTCGCCAGATTTCCCAGCGGAAGCGCGCCTCGCCGAAAGCCGTGTGGGGGTTGAAGAGATCGATGCCGATCTCCATGCCCGCGGCGTTGAAGCGCGCGGCGTGGTGCTTCCAGCGCGGGTGCTCCGCCATCAAGCGGTAGTGGGCGGCGGCCCCGTCCGGGTTGGCGAAGGGCAGAAAGACGAGGTTGACGCCAGCCAGCCAGCCGCGCAGCGCAGGGTCGGTCGCCAGGTCGCGGATCAGGTCCAGCGCGGCGGTGGTGCTGGAGACCTCGTTGGCGTGGTGGCGCGCTACGATCAGGCAGGTAGGCTTCTGTAGGGATAGCTTGAGGCGCGAGGCGTGCGTCTGCCCGCGGGCGAGGGGCAGGTGCACGTCCACGGCGTAGCCGGTGCGCCCCTGGTACGAGCGGCCTACCGGCCAGACGGTGACGCCGGGCAGGTCTTCCAACTCGGCCAATTCCGTTTCCAACTGGCGCGGGCCGATGACCAGGCTATCGGCGCGCGGCGCGCTTTCGGGCGGCGCATCGTCGCCCGGCTCGCAGGGCGGCAACGTCACCGCGCCGGCGACGCGCCCGGCTGCGCAACAACGCAGTTCCACTTCGATGCCGGGCGGCAGTCCCGTATGCGTTCCCGCCATGTCGCGCCACTGCGCCAGGATGCGACCGGCGAACTCGGCGGCGATCGGGTTTGCATAGTGCAGCGAGACAATTGCGTGTTTGACCGCCGCGCCCGTTGCGTCCAGTTCGATGCCGCTCACCTCCACGCGCAGCGGTTCGGGCAGGTCGCGGCGATCCCCGGCTACGATGCCCTTGCCGGGCACGAGCGCGGGGACTTGCCACGCTTGCAGCGTCACCGTGGCGCGCGGGGCCTCCGTGGGCAGCGGCTCGCCCTGGGCGCCTGCGTAGTCGTGGATCAGCGGCAACACCTGGCCTGCCGCGGAGATGGGCCTGCCGCAGAAACTCTCCCCCAGCGCGGCCAGGTAGTCCAGCGTGTTGAAGTAGATGTCCTCGTGCAGCGCCTCGCTCGTCGACACGAACTCCTCGTAGATGCCCAGCGGTTCGTCCGGCCAACCGAAATAGCCCTCCACCTCCAGCCGGTCGAAGTAGGGTTCGTTGTCGGGTGTGGGCCGGCCGCGCGACACCTCCAGCACATGGCTGCGCAGCGCGGGCAAAATCGCCTGCTGATAGAAGTCCCAGAAATGCTGTTCGTCGGTGGGGACGTGCCAGGCGCGCGGCGCGCCGCCGGCCTGACGCAGGGCTGCGCCGGCGCTCGACGGGTGCACCAAACCGTACTCCGGCATGCCCGCCAGGTAGGGACGCTCGTCGAAGAGCACGAAAAGGTCGTCTTCGTGGATCGTCTCGCCGTGGGCGTTGTAGGCGACGAGACGGTAGGCGGGCAGCAGGCCGTTGGCGCAGCGCGGCACATCGGCGGCGGGCTTGCAGTGCAGTCGCACGCTTTCCGCGTCCAAATTCAGCGCGGTCTGCACAAGCTCTTTCGCCGGGAACCATTCTTGCAGCCAGCGCGTGGGCAGGTCCACCCACTTCGCCGCCTCGGAAGGGGGGCGAAACTCGGCGAAGTAGAGGTCGACCGCAGCCGCGCCGCGCGCCTCCAGCAGCGGGAGTTGCTCTTCCTGCAGCCAGGCCACGCCGGCCTTGTGCACGGGCAGCACACGCAGCCGCACGCGGTGATTGCCGCGTGACAGCGCCGCGTCGATCTCCGCCGCCAACTTACGCCGCGCAGGCAGCGGCGCGCTGCAGAAGAAGGTCAACGTGTCGCGCGACTCATCGGCGTCTACGACATAGCGGTCGGTGTTGCGCGCCAAATACGGCAGCACGATCTCCTCCGCTAGACGCCGCAGGCGCGAGACGTTGTCCTCGCCGTCGGGCGTGTCCCACTCGTAGCGGAACACCTGCCGCGCCAAGACCTCGGGCGAGGCGGCGCGGCGCCGGTCGATGGGCAGGCTGCCGCCCGACTGCACCTGGGCCAATGCCAGTTTGACCGCGGGCGGATGTCCTAGGCTGATGCGGCGTACGCCCGCCGCCAGTTCGGCCAACGTCTCCAACTCGGCGTTGCGCGCCCGAGCTGCGCCGTGCAGGTACGGGTAGACGTTCGCCAGGTAGGCCGCGGTCTGTGCGCTCAAAGTGATCACGCGGCCTTCGGCGGTCAGAGCGGAACCGTTTGCGCCGGCGTCCAGCGCCAGGACGATCTCTGAGCCGGACGTTTGGCCGGGGTCGCCGGCAAAGGCCAGGGGCAGCGTTGCGCCGGCGGTCTCCAGCCCGATGCGCGCGGCCAGGTCGATGGCCGC
>JASGTU010000007.1 GCA_030058085.1 Chloroflexota bacterium | reverse complement strand
CGCATCAGTTCCGCCGCGCGCCGCCCCGCGATGGGGTTGAGGGTGGCGGGTACGCCGCGCGCAAAGCGGTAGCTCGCCTCGCTGGGGATGCGGAGCTTCTGCGCGGTGCGCCGGTTGTTGATGCCCTCGAACGTGGCCGCTTCGAGCAGAACGTTGCGCGTCGTCTCGCCGACTTCGCCTTCCAGCCCGCCCATCACGCCCGCCACGGCAATCGGCCCGGCGGTATCGGTGATTAGCAGCATAGAATCGTCCAGCACGCGCACCGCGCCGTCTAGCGTCGTGAACTTCTCGTCCTGCCCGGCGGTGCGCACGATGATGGTCGGCGTTGCGTCGCCCGCCTTGGCGGCGCGTGCAGCCAACACGTCGTAGTCGAAGGCATGCAGCGGCTGGCCCCATTCCAGCATGACATAGTTGGTGATGTCAACCACGTTGCTGATCGGGCGCATGCCCGCCTTGCGCAGACGGTCCTGCATCCACTGCGGCGACGGGCCGATGACGACGTCCTTGATCAACAGGCCGGCATAGCGGTTGCACAGTTCCGGCTCGTCGATGCGCAGCGCGAAATGCTCCGCCGCGGGGGCGTCGTCGCTCGTTTCGCACACATCGGGCGGCAGATGCAGCGATGCGCCGGTGAGCGCGGCGACCTCGCGCGCCACGCCGATCATGCCGAGGGCACGCGCCATATCCGGCGTCAGGTCGATCTCGATCACCACGTCGCCGAGATAATCGCGCAGCGGCGCGCCGACCGGCGCATCGCCGGCTAGCAGCATAATGCCTTCGTGCTCCTCGCTGAGGCCCAACTCGCGCTCAGAGCAGACCATGCCCGCGGAGCGCACCCCGCGAATCTTGGTCGCCTTGAGCATTTTCTTGGGGCGCGGGCGCGCGTCGCTGTAGGCGTCGACCAGCAAGGCCCCCTCGCGCGCGAAAGCCACCTTGAGGAGAGGCAGCGTGTCGCCGGCGAGGCTTTGCCCGCAGAAGGCGAACAGGTTGGGCGCGCCCGTCACCACGCGCTGCGGCGCGTCGTCGCCATAGTCGACGTCGACCAGCACCAGCCGGTCCGCGTCGGGATGCGGCAGGACAGCCGTCACTTGCCCGACGGTAATCGTCTCCGGGTCCCACCAATCGCCGATAGAACGCAGCGCGGTCACTTCCAGACCGGCCAAGGTCAGCCGCTCCGCCAGTTCCGCCACCGGCAGGTTGATGTCAACATAGTCTCGCAGCCAAGACAAAGGCACTTGCATACCGATCTCTCCCTAATTCGACAGGTATTCGTAAACAACGTCATGGGCCAGCGCACGCCACTGTCCCCAACCGCGCCGGTTGCCCCCTAGATTGCGCAAATCATGTGCAAGTTGCGCCAATTGCGGCAGCGTCACAGCGCGGAACTCGGAGATCTCCTCGCTCTCATGGATGATCGGCGCGCCCTCGCTACTGCTGAGATGAAACACATAGGAGGCGAACTGAACCGTCGAATCGCCATGATAAAAGTGGTATTCGACTAAGCCCAAAAAGCGCTCGATGCGCACCGCGAGGCCGGTTTCCTCCTCCACCTCGCGTAACAACGCAGCCTCGATCCCCTCATCCCAGTGTACGCCACCGGACGGCAGCCGAAAAATGTGCGCCGGGTAGTGCGGCTTGGCATGCACCCAGACGTTCCGCCCTCCGTTCTGGATGGCGAAGACCACCTCCGCCCGCCGGTCGCTGTCCTTGCGCCAGCGATACGAGTAGATGTACTCGTCGGCCTGGATCTTGTGCGCACGATAGACCGGCTGCCCGTAGCGCGCCGCAAGTTCTGTGACCTCCTCGGCCCATATTGTCGGGAGCGCAATATGAGGTTGCGTTGTCTCTCGTCCGGGCATACCGGTCCGCACTCTCCCTGCTGTACGCCGCAAAGCCGAAAAACGTCTTTCAGGACGATAGGGCTGCCGAGTGCCCCAGCCTCACCGGCGGGCGCCCCTCCTGCGAGACCAAGCGAGCCACGCGCCCGCTCCGATCAACACAGCCGCCGTCGCCCAAGAGATCCAGCGCCCGGCGATGCGCGGCGTCGTATCTTCGAAGCGCAGCAGCACATACCCTTCGCCCACAGGCACGGGCACGGTCATGCGCCCCAGCGTGCCTTCTTCCTCCGGCACGATCTCCAGTTCCTGCACCGGCTCGCCGCCCGGCCCGTCCAGCAAATAGGCCCGCCAGCCCGGATAGTAGAACTGGTTATAGACGATGCGCCGGCCTTCGAGCGGCGACCAATACCACGCTTCCTCCATGACGGAGGTCCGTGCTTCCGAGTTTACCACGAACCCCGTCTCACGATGGTAGTTGAGCGTCGTGTAATCGACCATTGAGGCGACAGGCGTCACAGGTTCGCCGGCGCGATCCTTGCTGATGTACTCATCCGCCATCGGGCTCCACGTCGGGATCTCCTTCACCCAAGCCGTGCTGCCCGTCATCTCGTCGGACGACTGCTGGAAGCGCATCAGCGCGGCCAGGCCCACAGGCCCCTCCGCCGGCTCGGTGATCTCCACGCGCAGCAGCGGGTAGCTGCCCAACAGCACCAACCCAGCCACGGCAGCCAGCGCCAGCAAGGATCGCCGGTCGCTGCTATGAACATCGGGCAGCATGGGCAGCCCCGCCAGCGCGGCCAGACACAGCGTTGCCACGCTGAACCAGCGCCACGGGAACTGGGCGAAGCCGAGCACGGCGCCGAGCACGGGCAATTCCCACAGCGGGGCCGCAGCTTGCAACGTCAGAAACGCGGTGGCGCCGCCGGCAAGAACGAAACAGACGATCTCCCAGCGCAGCCGCCGCGCCGGTCGCCACGCCAGCATGACGCCAAGCACAGCCAGAATCAACGGGATCACGCCCAGTTGGAAACCGATTGGATCGTCCGGGCCGACGGCGCTGACGCCGAACCCCCATCGAGGGCTGAACAACTGGAAGAAGTGGACGAAATTGCCGCGAAAATTGTAGCGCCCGTCGAACCACTGGTCCACGCGCACATATTGGCGCTCCAGCAACATGGGCAGCCAGAAGATCGCGCTCAGCCCCAGCCCGGCGACCAGCCCGACCACAGGCAACACGGCCGCGCGCACCCAGCGCATCAGCCAGATCTTCGCCGGCAGACCGCGCACGCTCACCCCGTCCGGCGCGACGTGCGCATAGGCGACTGTGAGCAGGTACAGGCCCAGCAGCGGCGTAAAGAGTACGATCACCAGGTTGCTGGTGAGCATCAGCCCAGCGTAGGAAACAGCGGCCCCCGCGACCCAGCGGAAAGACGGGCGCACGATGGCCTGGCGCACCGTCCACAGACAGAGCGGCAGCCACACGAAAGCCATGCTTTCCGCCAGGTTGCCGCGCACGTAGAGGTTGAGCAGGTGATAGGGCGCATAGACGTAGACCAGCGAGGCGATCAGCGCGGCCTGTCGCCCGCCCCACGAGCGCACGAACGCGTACATGGCCGCGGCGCTGCCCACGATGCTGACGACGAAGATCGCCTCGATCGCAGCCGTGTGGCTGAAACCCAGGAAGTGCAGCAGCAGTTCGGCCAGGAAATGGCTGAAAAGGCCGTAGATGTTGAAAAACGGATATCCGTATCCAAAGGCGAAGTCGGGACTCCAGCGCGGCCACCAGATGCCATCCTGCACAACGCGGTCGTATTCGAAGAGGAAGTAGACGTGATGGCGCGCGTCATTGGCCCCCCAGAAATAGCCGGGCAGCAAGAACGGCGCAACCGCGAAGATCGTCAACGCCGCCGCCAGCCAGAACAGCGGGTCGCGCCACAGATTTGCGGCAGCCGCTTCGCTCGCGGCGCCGGACGACTCCTCAGTGCCTTGTGCTTCCTCGTCCGCCAGGAATCTCAATCAGCGCATACTCCGCAATTAGTCAATGACCCCAGACCCATGAATCGTCACGCCTCATCGCCCGTACAGAATCAGCTTGTCGTCAATGCCGCCGTCAATGGGCAGCCGCGACCCGTCGCGCCAGTCGTAATAGCCGAAGTCGTAGCGCAGGCTGGATGTCGCGTCCGGCACTTGTGCGCCGGTTGCAGCCAGGTCCAGCGTGTACGTATCGGTGAAGATCTCGCCGGGGACCCAGGTCGTAGCGGGTCGCTCGCCCTGCAGCGGCTGCGCGTCGAGCTGGCTCACCACCTGCGGCTCGCCTTCCCCCTCCGCCAACGCCTGGAAGAAGACATTGTAGTCGAAGGGCAGCGGCTGCAAGACCTGCCACGTCACGTCCAGTTGCGCTTCCTGCGCGGCGCGGTCTTCTGTCAGCGCGGCGCTGAGCAGCACGATCTCGTTGTTGCCGCCGAAAACGGCGCGCGGGGACGGCGGCGGCTCCACCTGTGTGAAGGCGGTCGTCAGATAGGGGTAACTCGCCAGCACGACCAAACCGGTCAACACCGTCCACAACAGCGGACGGCGCAGCGACAGGCTGAGCGCGGGCAGGCTGCCCGCCAGCGCTGCCAGCAGCGGCCCAGCCAGCAAGAGCATCTGCCACGGATAGGTAAAAAGTCGGTCCGCCCTGGTGATGCGCCACAGCGGCGCGCTCACGTTCAGGCTGAGCAGGATCAGCGCCAGCGCGCCGCCCAAACAGAACCACATCAGCCGGTCCGGCGCTGTGCCGCGCCAGACGATGGCGTCGCGCCGCCACAACCACACCGCGCCGATGGAAAAGGCCAACGCCACAAAGCCAAGCTGGAACGGGTAGCCGTCCTGCCAGCCGGGAACGCTGGGCGCGATCTCCCAACCGTCGCCAAACAACTGGTACACGTAGATGAAGTGGTCGAAAAAGGCGACCGGCGTCTGCCCCCGCACATGCCACAACGGGATGAGGCTGGTGAAGCCCGCCGCGCCGCTGACGCCTACCGCCAGCGCAGCCAAAAGCGACCGCTCCACCGCCAGCACATAGACGAGCAACAGCAGCGTCGCGGCCACAGCCAGCCCTGCCTGCACCCGCCACATCCACAGCACGCTGAGCACGAGCACGCCGGCTGCGCTGCGGCTGTCCGTCTCGGCGTAACTCGCCGCGCCGGCCAACGCCATCGGCAGTAGGGCCAGGATCATGGCGTCGGCCAGGCTGCCGCGCACATAGGCGGTCGCCAACAGAGGCGGCCACAGCATGTAGATCAGCCCGGCCAACCCTGCGGCGCGGTCGCCCCAACGTGGGCGCAGCCAGACATACATACCCAGTCCGCAGAGGACAAAAATCAGGATCCACACGCCGCGCACAGCGGCTGTCGGAGATGCGTCCAGCAACAGCAGAGGCTGCGCCGGCAGATACGTGGCGCTGCCGGTCCCGCGCCACACGTCCGCTGACGTGGCGACGCCGGCGATGGCGCTGGACTGAACGACGTTGAATACGGGGATAAAGCCTTCGAGGGCCTGCCAATAGCCGGGGTAGGCAGCCGGCGCCCAGGCGAATACGCCTAACAGCAACACGGCCCAAAACCCTAGCCGGACAGGACGCTCCTCCATGTAATCCATTGCCCGATTATAGCACGCCCCTCTTTACCCTCCCGAATCAGAGGGGTCGGCGCGGGTTCGTCACAGCCGCGGGCAATAGCCGGCGCAGGGACAAGGGCCTCACGACTGCGGGCCGCTACTCTTCAAGCAACTCGCCTTCCTCCCGCTCCTCATGACCGGCGTCCAGCAGCACGCCGCCGCCCTCGGCGCCGCTCGGCTCGCCTGCAGGCGGCACAGGCTGCGCGGCGCGGATGCGTTTGGCGTGAAGGTTGAGCAATTCCAACTCGTTCAGCGTCAACCCGTAGCGGTTCTTGGGGTGGTTGAGGATGCGCACCAAGTCGAGCGTGACCAGACGCTCCAACTCGGCGGAAGTCGAAAAGACGGTCCAGCCGCGAAAGAAGCCGAGGCGCATGAAGTCCTGGGCTGCCAGCGTCACCCGCGTCGCCTTGCGCAGCGGGTAGAGCGACCGCTCCAGCTTTTCGGCCAATTGCCATTCCGCGCCGGCGGGCGCGGTGATGTCCGCGCCAAGCAGAAAATAGACGCGATCCACGTTGGCGATCAGCTCGAAGATGTCGTCATACGAAGCGCCTTCGACCGGCGTGCGCCGGATCTCCGCGCCGATCTGCACCGGCAACTCGGCCAGGGCTTTTCCGATCACGCTGCGTTCGTTTTCGAGGTCGTGTGTAGCGCTGACAAAGATGCGCAGCTTTTCCGCCATATGGATTCGGCTTCTCTTCCTAGTTGGCTATTCGTTAGTGGTTTGATCGCTAACTACGCAACCTGTCATGTTGAGCGGAGCGAAACATCTCTACTTCTGGCACAGCGAGATTCTTCAGCTCGCTAACGCTCGCTTCAGAATGACAGACACTTGGCAAACAAACCGGTTAGTTATGCACTCGCGCCGCAAAGGCGCCCAGCAACTGCGTCACCGGATCAGGTCGCTCCAGCATGAGCATGTGCCCGGTCCCTTCCAGCGTATGCAGTTCACTGTGGGGCAGCAGCCGGTGCAGCGCCACACCCAGTTCCGGGGGGACGGTCTGGTCTTGCCCACCGCAGATCACCAGGGCAGGCGCAGCGATCTGCGGCGCAAACGACGATGCGTCGAACGCGGTGCAGGCGAGGTAATCCCCGATCAGCGTCTCCGGCGAATTGGCGCGCAGCTGCCTGAGCAGCACAGCGCGGCGGCGCGGGTCCGTTTGGTCCGTATAGGCGCCGTCGAAAATGCGCTCCGTGGCGCGGGCAAAGTCGGTGCGCAACATCTCAACCAAGCCGGGCGGCACGGGCAGGCGCACGCCTCCGGCTAGCACAGCCACGCCCGCAACGTACTCAGGATAGCGCTGCGCCATCTCCAGCGCGATCGCCCCGCCCAGCGAATGACCGGCCACAACCGTCGAAGCCAGCCCCAACGCATCCGCCGCCGCTTTGACCGCTTCGGCATAGGCGGCGACCGATGACCTGCCCGGCCCCTCCGACTCACCGTGCCCAGGCAGGTCGAGCGCAACCACGTTGGCCGCGGGCAGCCGCCGTAGATGCGGCGGCCAGTGTAGATAGCTGCCGCCCGCCCCGTGGATCAGGAGCAGCGCGACCGAACGATCGGCGTCTTCGGCGCCGGCATGATAGAAAACGCGTAGGCGCTGCCCCGCGGCGGCGACGGTGCGCCGTGAGCGCGGCGCACTCATGCGCGCGGCGCCTCGCTCGCCAGGGGAGCATACCCGCCGTCTCCCCGCTGCAACGCCTGCATATCCGCGTCGACCATCAGGCGCACAAGCTGCCGGAAGTCAACTGACGGCTCCCAGCCCAGCTTACGGCCCGCTTTGCTCGGGTCCCCGACTAACAAGTCAACCTCTGCCGGGCGGTAGAACTTGGGATCCTGTACGACGTACTCGCGCCAGTCTAGGTCCAGATAGCCAAAGGCCTCGCTGACGAACTCCTCGACGCTGTGAGTCTCGCCGGTGGCGATCACGTAGTCCTCCGGGTCGTCCTGCTGCAGCATGAGCCACATAGCGCGCACGTAATCTGCGGCGTAGCCCCAGTCGCGCTGTGCAGCCAGGTTGCCCAGGCGCAGTTCGCCGGCCAAGCCGAGTTTAATGCGGGCCGCGGCGTGGGTAACCTTGTGTGTCACGAATTCCAGCCCGCGTCGAGGGCTTTCGTGGTTGAACAGGATGCCCGACGAGGCGTGCATGTTGTAGCTCTCGCGGTAGTTGACCGTGATCCAATGGCCGTAAACCTTGGCGACGCCATACGGGCTGCGCGGGTGGAAGGGCGTCGTCTCGCGCTGGGGCACTTCGACTACCTTGCCGAACATCTCGCTGCTGCTGGCCTGGTAAAAGCGGATGGTCGGGTCCACTGTGCGGATGGCTTCCAGCACGCGCGTGACGCCCAGCGCGGTGAACTCGCCGGTCAGCACCGGCTGGGTGAAGCTGGTCGGCACAAAGCTCTGCGCGGCCAGGTTGTACACCTCGTCCGGGCGGTATTCTTGCAGGATATTGGTCAGGCTCGTCTGGTCGAGCAGGTCGCCCTGGGCGATCTCGACACGGTCCTGAATGTGGCGAATGCGGTCAAAGTTGATGGTGCTGGTGCGCCGCACCATGCCGACCACGCGATAGCCCTGTTCCAATAGGAACTCCGCCAGATAGCTGCCGTCTTGGCCGGTGACGCCCGTAATCAGCGCCGTTCGCATAGGCTAATCTCTCCCTCTCTAATCCCGCTGCGCCTGCGCCTCACCGCCGCTAGGGGCCGGCTCGGCGTTGCGGCGCAGTTGCTCGCGCCAGTAATTGAGCACATCATGCAGCGAATCGCGCAGGGCGATTTGGGGCTGCCAGCCGGTGGCTTGCACCAGCCGCCGGTTGTCGCACACGCTGACCGGCACATCGCTGGGGCGCAGCCGCGCCGGGTCTACGTTGACGGCGACGCGCGCCGTCGTCAGCGAAAGCAGCGTCTCCAGCAGCCAGCGTACCGCATAGCTGCGCCCGCTGCCCAGGTTATAGGCCTCGCCCGGCTCGCAGCGCAGCGCCGCCAGCCAGTAGGCCCGCACCACATCGCGCACGTCCGTGAAATCGCGCTGTGCGTCCAGGTTGCCGACCGCCAACTCCGGCGGACGCGCCCCTGCTTCGATCTCCGCGATCTGGCGGGCGAAAGAGCTTGCCACAAAATCGTCCGCCTGCCCCGGCCCGATGTGGTTGAAGCTGCGCACGCGGATCGTCGGCAAGCGGTGGCTGTTCCAGTACTGCAGCGCCATCATGTCCTGGGTGAGTTTGCTCACGCCGTAGGGGCTATTGGGCCGGAAAGGCGTCTCCTCGTCCACCGGCAGATCTTCCGGCTGCAGCAGCCCGTAGACCTCGTTCGAGGTGACGACCAATGTACGGCAATCGGGCCGCCAGCGGCGCAACGCCTCCAGCAGATGAAGCTGGCACTGGATGTTCAGTTCATAGGCGGCCCACGGCTGCTGCCAACTGCCGCCCACATCGCTCCAGGCCGCCAGGTGCATCACGCAGTCAGGCTGCACCTCCTGCACCAGTTCGCTCACCCACAGCGCGTTGCGCAGATCGCCGCGGTGCAGGTGAAGGCAGTGGCTCAGATGCGCAATGCGCCGGTCGTGGCGATGGACCACGCCGTGGATCTCCACGTCCTCGCCCGTCAGGTGTTCGGCTAGATGGCTGCCGGCAAACCCGGCAATTCCCGTGATCAGTAGGCGCACAGCCCCTCGCATCCGCCGGTGAGTTCCCGCCGGTTCAGGTCTGGACAACGATTCGAGGTCAGTATAGTGCAAAGCCGCGCTGCGCCGAAAACTCGCCGCCCGATTCTGTGCCGCAGCCTGGCCCGCGCCGGATTCTTATGAGAATCAAATGGTGTGCATGCGCCCTGCCAATGTTGGCCCGCTACACTTGTTGCGAAGGCGGATAGGCGGCTAACGGCTTATCGACAGAAGGTTTGACAGAGGACTCAGCGAGTGCGGGCATGGTGAGGGTACACGGCGACACATCGGATAGGGCGACAGCATGGCGCATCCGCGATGCATTGGCTGCGCACCCGCTGTTGGGCGGCGGCGCAGCGCAGATCCGCGTCATCGCCACGCGCGAAAGCATTGTGCTCGAAGGGTGGACGCTGGACGAGGATGTGCGCCAGTTGGCGATACGAATGGCGCATCGCGCCGCGGGCCGCCGCGCCGTGCAGCTACGCCTGCACGTCACCCGCTGCCGTCCCGTCAAAGCCTGAGCCGGCCCGCAGACGCACAGCCTTCACCTGCTCTCTTCCCCGCATTATCCCAACGAACGGCTGGCGGGATAACATTGACGCTTTCCCCGCGCGTGATAGAATACAAAGACCTGAACGGACTGTACGCACAGGTTAAAGGGAAACCCATGATCAAGAAGTTCTACCACGCCATCGTCGGCGATCCCAACGAGAAGGTCCTCAAGCGCTGCCGGCCGGTGGTCGAGCAGATCAACGCGCTGGAACGCGAGTTCGAGGCCAAGAGCGACGCCGAACTGCGCGCCATGACCGAGACCTTCCGCCAGCGCATCCGCACGGCCATCGCCCCGCTCCAGGAACAGCTAGCGGCCGCGGAGCAGGAGTATCTGGCTGTGCTGGGCACCGACGAACAACGTTTTGCCCGCATCGAGATCGACCGCATCAAGCGTGAGATTCTCAAGCTGGAAGACGAGCAGCTCGACGAAATCCTGCCCGAAGCCTTCGCCGCCGTGCGCGAAGCCTCGAAGCGCACCATCGGCCTGCGCCACTACGACGTGCAGCTCATCGGCGGCATGGTGCTCAACAGCGGCTCCATTGCCGAGATGAAGACAGGCGAGGGCAAGACGTTAGTCGCTACGCTGCCGCTCTACCTTAACTCGTTGAGCGGCCGCGGCGCGCACCTCGTCACGCCCAACGACTACTTGTCCAAAGTCGGCCTGCAACTCATGGGGCCAATCTACCATTTGCTCGGCGTGTCGGCCGCGGTCATCCAGAACAGCGCAGCCGGGCCGGACAAGGGCAGCTTCCTCTACGACCCCGAGTTCCCGTCCGCCGACGACCGCTTCCAGGCGCTGCGGCCCATCCCGCGCCGCGAGGCCTACTTGGCCGACATCACCTACGGCACGAACAACGAGTTCGGCTTCGACTACCTGCGCGACAACATGGTGCAAAGCCTGGAGCAGTTGACGCAGCGCGACCTGCACTACGCCATCGTCGACGAGGTGGACAACATCCTCATCGACGAGGCGCGCACGCCGCTGATCATCTCCGGCGAAGCGCGAGAAAGCTCCAACTACTATGTCGAGTTCGCCGCGATGGTGCGCACGCTGCACCCCGAACAGGACTACGTAGTCAACGACAAAGAGCGCGTCGTCACGCTGACCGAGGCCGGCATCGCCCGCATCGAGCAGCGCCTGGGCATCGAGAACCTATACAGCCCGGAACACTTCGAGATGATCCCCTATCTCGACAACGCGCTGCGCGCCCACGCCCTGTTCAGCCGCGACCGCGACTACATCGTGCGCAACAACGAAGTCATCATCGTTGACGAGTTCACGGGCCGCCTGATGGAGGGTCGCCGCTACAGCGAAGGGCTGCACCAGGCCATCGAAGCCAAAGAAGGCGTCAAGGTCCAAAAGGAATCCATGACGCTGGCGACGATCACCTTCCAGAACTTCTTCCGCATGTACGACAAGCTGGCCGGCATGACCGGTACGGCCAAGACGGAGGAAGAGGAATTTCAGCGCATCTATAACCTCGACGTGGTGATGGCGCCGACCTACAAGCCAATCGTACGCGACGATATGCCGGACATGGTCTACCGCACGCCGGAGGTCAAGTTCAAGGCCGTCATCGAGGACATCGCCGCTGCGCACCAGCGCGGGCAGCCGGTGCTGGTGGGCACGGTCGCCATCGAGACGAGCGAGTTGGTGAGCCGGATGCTCAAGCGCGCCGGCGTGCCGCACGAGGTGCTCAACGCCAAGAACCACGAGCGCGAGGCCACCATCATCGCCCAGGCGGGCCGCCCCGGCTCGGTCACCATCGCCACCAACATGGCCGGCCGCGGCGTCGACATCCTGCTCGGCGGCAACCCTGAGGGCCTGGCCCGCGAGGAACTGCGCCATCAGGGCATCGACCTGACGGAAATCCCGCAGCACGATTGGATCGCGTGCGTCGACATGCTCAAGCGCGGGCAAGATCCGACCTCGGCCTATCCGGAGCCGTGGACCACCATCCTCAAGGAGAAGTGGGAAGAAACCGCGCGCGACCGGGAGATGGTCAAATCCCTGGGCGGGCTGTACGTCGTCGGCACCGAACGCCACGAAGCCCGGCGCATCGACAACCAGTTGCGCGGCCGTTCGGGCCGTCTGGGCGACCCTGGGGCCAGCCGTTTCTACCTGAGCATGGGCGACGACCTCATGCGCCGCTTCGGCGGCGAGCGCATCAGCGGCCTCATGGAGCGGCTGGGCGTCGAGGACGACATGCCCATCGAAGCCGGCCTGGTCAGCAAGGCCATCGAAAACGCGCAGACCAAGGTCGAAGGCCACAACTTCGACATCCGCAAGCACGTCCTGCAATATGACGAGGTAGTCAACGAGCAGCGCAACCGCATCTACGACCAGCGCCGCCGTATCTTGCGCGAACCCTCGATGAAGGTTTCCATCGAGACCATGATCGAGGAGGAAGTCCGCAGCCTGGTCGCCAGCTTCACGACCGGCAATTTCGAAGAGGAATGGCGGCTGGATGAACTGGCGCCCGCGCTCAACGGCATTTTCCATCTGCCGTCCGACTTCAGCGTGGATCAATGGCGCGGCATGAAGCAGAGCGAGATCGCAGATCACGCCGTGCAGATGGCGCTGGACGTCTACCACGCCAAAGAAGCCGAACTCGGCGAGGACGTCATGCGCCGCGCCGAGAAGCAGATCATGCTCTGGGCCGTGGACAGCCGCTGGGTGCGGCATCTGACCGACCTGGACCGGCTGCGCGAGGGCATCGGCCTGCAGGCCCTGGCCCAGGTGGACCCGCTGGTGGCCTATAAGCGCGAAGCCTTCAATATGTACGGCGAGCTGATGTCCGACATCACCGGCGACATCGTGAAGGCGATCTACACCGTGCAGGTGCAGAAGCCCGTGCCGATGGCAGCCACGCCCATTGCGCGCAACATCCGCACCAACCGCGCAGACGGCGGCGCGCCGGCGCAGCAGACGGTGCGCAAAACCGGACCCCAACTGGGGCGCAATGATCCATGCTGGTGCGGCAGCGGCAAGAAGTATAAGAACTGCCACATGCAGAGCGACCGCGCCAAGGCCGCAGGTCAGCCGCAAGCCGCACGCTAAAGCCGGACGCCTCGCAGCACAGCGGTGGAAACTCTCGCATTCACCGGTCGCGGCGGCACGCTCGCCGCGACCGTGTTTTGCGCCAGGAACTGCCGGCAACGACAACAGAGAGACCAAACCGTGACCCATCTATTGCTCGGCGCGCATATGTCGATCGCCGGCGGCGTCAGCCAGGCGCTCGACCGTGCGGCGTCGGTAGGCAGCAACGCCGTCCAAGTCTTTACCAAGAACAACCGCCAGTGGCAAGGTCCCCCCATCGACGAGGAGGACGCGGCGCGTTGGTCGCAAGAGAAGCCGGCCCAACACATCTGCGCTTCGGTGAGCCATGCCAGCTACCTGATCAACCTAGCCAGCCCCAAGGATGACCTGTGGGAGAAAAGCCGCCGCGCCCACATCGACGAGCTGCGCCGCGCCCACGCCTACGCCATCCCGCATGTGGTGCTGCACCCGGGTGCGCACACCGGCAGCGGATCCGAGGCGGGTATCCGCCGCGTCGCCGAAGCGCTCAACCGCATCCACGCCGAGGCGCCGGAGTGCGACGACACGCTGACGCTGTTGGAGTTGATGGCCGGGCAGGGGACGACGTTGGGGCGCAGCTTTGCCGAACTGCGCGCCATCATCGAACAGGTGGACGACAGATCGCGCGTCGCCATCTGCGCCGACACCTGCCACGCCTTCGCCGCGGGTTATGACCTGCGCAGCCAAGACGGCTATGACGCCATGCTGGAGGAGTTGGGGCAGGAGTTGGGCCTCGACGCGCTCAAGGTCTGGCACTTCAACGACAGCAAAGGCGCGCTCGGCAGCCATGTCGACCGCCACACCCACATCGGCGAAGGCGAGATCGGCGAAGACGGCTTTGGGCGCATCCTCAACGACGCGCGCTGGCAAGGCATCCCCATGCTGCTGGAGACGCCCAAAGAAGACGACCTGGCGGAAGACGTCAAGAACCTGCGCCGCCTTTGCGCCCTCGTCGACGACGCCGACCGCATCCCGCCGGGTCTGCGCGACGACGCCTAGAAAAGCAGCCCGGCGCAGCGTTTTCGGCGCAACAGGCGCTTACCGCGGCGAGACTGCCGATGCCGCTTCTGGTATAATGAACGCGCCGGATCAGCGCCGCCAGACGCTACAAAAAGCCCGCGCCGATCTCGTCCGACGCCCGTCATAGAGAGTAGAACGCCAGGCCGCCCCGTGTCCATTTCACCGCGTCGCCTGGCGGCGGAGAAGCCTCATGTCCAGCGAATTTGTCCATCTACACACCCACTCCGAATACTCGCTGCTCGACGGATTGGGCCGCGTAAAGAACCTGGTCGCCGAAGCCAAACGGCTAGGCCAGCCGGCCCTCGCCCTGACTGACCACGGCTCCATGCACGGGGCCGTCGAGTTCTTCCGCGCCTGCAAGGCGGGCGACATCCATCCCATTATCGGGCTGGAAGGCTACCAGACGGTTTGGGGACGCCCCATGGACGGCCGCGATGCCCAGTTCGACCGCGAGAACTACCACCTCCTGCTCCTGGCGCGCGATATGACCGGCTATCGCAACCTGCTCAAAATCTCGTCCGCCGCCCACCTCAACGGCTACTACTACCGCCCGCGCGTCGATCACGATTACCTCGCCGCCCACGCCGCAGGCCTCGTCGCCACCACCGGCTGCCTCGGCGCGGAGATTCCCCAACTCATCAACCAGGGCAAGGACAAAGAAGCCTACGAGCGTCTGGGCTGGTTCGTGGACGTCTTCGGCCGCGACAACTTCTTCATCGAGTTGCAAGAACACAACCTGCCGGAACTGGTCGCGGTCAACAAGGTGCTGGTTCCCTGGGCGGATAAATTCGGCCTAGGAATGGTCGTCACCAACGACGTGCACTACGTACTCGAGTCGGACGGCGGCCCGCACGACGTGCTGCTCTGCGTGCAAACCAGCGCCGCAGTCAGCGCGCAAAATCGCATGCGCATGTCCGACGGCAGCTACTTCCTCAAGAGCCGCCAACAAATGGAGGCAGCGTTCCGTCCCTACCTGGACCTGCCCGCCAGCGCCTTCGACAACACGCTGCGCATCGCCGAGATGTGCAATGTCGACCTGGAAGACAATGAGTACCACCTGCCGGACCTGCCCATCCCCGAAGGCTTCAACTACGAAACCTACCTGCGCCATCTCACCGAGCAGGGTCTCGAACGCCTGTACGGCGAGCAGGCCCACAGTGACGCCATCCAAGAGCGCAAGGAACGCGAGTTGCGCATCATCCACGAAATGGGCTTCGACGTCTACTTCTTGATCGTGGCGGACCTGTGCAACTTCGCGCGGCAGCGCAACATCTGGTGGAACGTGCGCGGCTCCGGCGCCGGCTCGGTCGTCGCCTACTGCATCGGCATCACCGGCATCGACCCGCTCAAGAACAACCTCATCTTCGAGCGCTTCCTCAACCCGGGCCGCGTCACCATGCCCGACTTCGACCTGGACTTCCCCGATGACCAGCGTGAGGACATGATCCGCTATACGCTGGAAAAATACGGTGAGGACCAGGTGGCGCAGATCGTCACCTTCGGCCGCATGAAGGCGCGCGCCGCCATCCGCGACGTGGGCCGCGCCAAAGAGATCCCGCTGAACGAAGTCGACCAGATCGCCAAGCTGATCCCCGCCATCCCCGGCAAACCGGCCACCATCCGCGACGTGCTTACGCCCGGCCATGACTTCTACAGCGGGGACCTGGCGGAGAAGTACGCCAAAGACGAAAGGGTGCGCGACCTGCTCGATACGTCGATGAACCTGGAAGGCGTGGCGCGCCATTCCAGCGTGCATGCCGCCGCCGTGATCGTGGCCGACCGCGAGCTGACGCACTACACGCCGCTCATGCGCGGCAACAAGAACACGATCACCAGCACCATCACCCAGTACGAGTTCCCGATCCTCGAATCCATCGGGCTACTCAAGGTCGACTTCCTCGGCCTCAGCACGCTCTCCGTCATGCGCGAGGCGGCCCGCCTGATCCGCGAGCGCCACGACATCGACTACAGCCTCGCCAACATCCCTTTCGAAGACGAGGACGCGGCGGAAGCCTTCAAGCTGCTCTCCAGCGGCGAGGTCAGCGGCGTCTTCCAGGTCGAAGGCCAGGGCATGCGCCGCGTCCTCACCGAGATGCAGCCCAGCGCCTTCGAGCACATCGTCGCCACCATCTCGCTCTACCGCCCCGGGCCAATGGAGTACATCCCCCAGTTCATCCGGCGCATGCACGGCGAGGAAGAGGTCGAGTTCAAGCACCCGGCGCTGGAGCCGATCTTGGCCGAGACCTACGGCATCATCGTCTACCAGGAGCAGATCATCCAGATTCTGAGCCGTCTGGCCGGCTACACGCCCGGCGAGGCCGATCTGGTGCGCCGCGCCATCAGTAAGAAAAAGGCCTCGGAAATCGAGAAGCACAAGCAGCTCTTCATCGAAGGCTGCAAGAAGAACGACATCCCCAAAGAGACAGCCGCGGCCATCTATGCGGACATCGAGTTCTTTGCCCGCTACGGCTTCAACAAAAGCCACGCCGCCGACTACGCGGTCATCACCGTGCAGACCGCCTACCTCAAGGCGCACTATCCGGTCGACTATATGGCCGCGCTGCTGCTCGTCGAGCGCGACAAGACCGAGAAGATCGTCAACTTCATCCAGGAATGCCGGCGCATGGGTATCGACGTCCTGCCGCCGGACGTCAACTACAGCGGGCTGGACTTCGAGATCCAGGCGTTGCCCGCCGACACGCCCAGTTCCGCCATTCGCGACAGCGGCCTAACCTATGACTTCCCCGTGCCCGAAGGCAGCGCTATCCGCTTCGGCATGGCCGCGGTCAAGAACGTCGGCGTAGGCCCGGTGCAGACCATCCTTCAGGCGCGCGCCGAAGGCGGCCCCTTCACCAGCCTAGAGGACTTCTGCGACCGCGTCGATCTGCGCCAGGTCAACAAACGCGCCCTGGAATGCCTGATCAAAGTCGGCGCGTTCGACCGCTTCGGACGCCGCAGCCAGCTATTGCAGGTGCTCGACACGCTCGTCGCCCAGTCCGCCTCGGTCCACAGCGCGCGCGATAGCGGTCAATTGTCCATGTTCGACCTGATCGGCGACGCAGGCACAGCCGCCGAGGTCGTCCCCATCAGCCTGCCGGACGTCGAGGATGAGACGAGCCGCGAGCGCCTGCAGTGGGAAAAGGAACTTCTCGGCGTCTACGCCATGAGCCACCCCCTGCACCATGTCAGCATCGACCTCAAGAACGTGGTGACGTGCGCCTGCAACGAACTGGACGCCCGCTATGACGGCAAGAACGTCACCCTAGCCGGCATGATCGCCGGCGTGCGCACCATCAACACCAAGAAGAACCAGCCGATGGCGTTTGTCCAGCTGGAGGATATGCAGGGGCAGTGCGAGGTGGTAGTTTTCCCCAGCGCCTACGCCGAATACAAGGAGCTGCTGGCGCAGGATGCCATTATCGTCATCAAGGGCAAAGCGCAGACGCGCGAGGGGCAGACCAGCCTATTGGCCGACATGATCCAGAACTACGTCGACGTCGCCATCGCCGTGGACGACGAAAGCCGGCAGATGCAAAAGCCGCTGATCGACGTAGGGCCCACCATCAACGGCGTCAAGGCAGGCGACGACGAGGATGACGCCTATGACGGCGCCTACGGCAACTTCGGCAGCTATGACGACGACTTCGGCTCCCTCGCAGAGGAGAGCCCCTTCCGCGGAGAGCCGCCCGCCTGGATGGGCGAGCAGGCCCCGCCGCCGGATGAACAGCCTGCGCCCGCCCCTTCACAACGGGACGCCGGCCTAGCTGAGGCCAAAGCCGCCTACGCCGGGGCAGACCGGCAGGACAACCAAGAGCAAGAGACGGAGCAGGACGTGGATCGAGAGCAGGATGAACGAGATGAGCAAGCGCCCGCCGCGCTGGAGGCGCACAGCGAGGTGTCTGCACCGCAGGTGCACAGTGAGGAGTCCGCACCTGAGGCGCGCAGTGAGGAACCTGCCCCCCCGGAGCCGGAGCCTGTGAGCCCGCCCGCGCCGGCTGCACAAAACGGTGTACGCAACCACGCACAAAATGGTGCACATAACGGCGCACACAACGGTGCGGCTGCCCACTCGCCCGACCAATCGCCTCAAGCGGTACAGGACGAACCCGCCGCCAAACCGGCTAGACGTCGCGCCGCCTCGCGCACGCTCGAGATCACCTTCCGCGCCTGCGGCGATCTCGAACGCGACAAATTCCGCCTGCGCGAAATCTGCGAACACGTACGCAACTCACGCGGCCGCGACCACTTCGTGATCCTGCTGCAGTCCGCCGGCAAAACGCATAAACTCGCCTTCCCGGAAGATCCGTGCGCGATCAACGATCGCCTGCTAAGCGACTTAGCCAAGCATTTCCGCGTGGCAGCCGAGATCACCGAGAACGATTAAGCGCCGCGCCCGCCAAACGTCTATCATGACGCGTCTGTCATTCTGAAGCGAGCGATAGCGAGCTGAAGAATCTCGTTGTACCAGAGGTAGAGATGTTTCGCTACGCTCAACATGACAGTGTACGCATTTGGCAAACGAACCGCTAATCGCCCGTCGCCGGGGGCGGTTCCGCCTCCGGCCTTTTTTCGTCGTCAGGACCGGCCTCCAGACGCTGCAGCGCCTGTCGCGCCTCGTTTAGTTCGCGCTCCAGCCGGGCGATGCGCGCCGCCAGGTTTGCCCGTTCTGCGGAAACATCCGCTTGAGGAGCCGGCGCGGTCTCGCCCATGCGCCCGTCCGCCCGGATCGCCAGGATGTGTACGCCCCACAAGACAGCCGAGATGAGCGCCCGCGCGATCTCGTCGATCGTCTGCGCAGACAACACGCCCGCGGCGGGGTCGCCCAGAACAAAGAGCAGAACGCGATAGACCACGCGCGCCAGGTAGAAGAGGATCAAGAGCGCGCCCACGAGGGCCACGCCGTAGAGATAGGCGCGCCGCACCAGCGAAGCCCGTTCCGCCGTCGCGCTTATGTCTGCGGCAGTGGCTACGCGCTGCACAGCGCGCCAGTGCAACGCCCACACCGGCGCACCGACGGCGAGCAGGCTTAAGCCGGTAGCCAGCGGCTCCACCCAGATGCCGCCCGACAGCGCATCCAGCAGTGCGCCGACGATATCCACCGCGCCGAACCAGAGCAGCGCCAGCCCCACAGCCGCCACTACGTAGTAGTAGAGGCGGCGGACGACAGTCCCCTCTTCGCTTTCGCCATACTCGGCGGCCTCGCGCTGCAAGAAACGCCAATGCCAGATCCAGAGCGCCGCGCCTACGGGCGTATAGGCGACGGGCGTTGCCAGTTTGCGCACCAGGTCAGCCGGATCCGCCGCGCCGCTGCCGAACGCCAGCAGCAGCGCCTCGCGCAGCAGGATGGCCGCGGGCGCAAGCGTGGCTACCGCGGCCGCGGTCACGGCGACATAGAGATAGAAGCGGCGCAGCGCTGAGCGCGCCTCGTGCGTATTGACCGCTGTGAGAGCATGCCAGCGTTGCCAGTTCACCCGCGCCAAGACCGCGCCGATCAGCAGAAGCGCCACGCCATTGGCGAGCGATTCATGCCACCACCAGTTGACGGCTGCGCCCAACTGGCCTCCCCCGACCTGGCTGGTAGCCGTGCGCCAGGCTGTTTCGATGATGCCCGCCGCGCCGAAGAGGATCATCCCCAGCCCCACTAGGCCGGCGACCACGAAATAAACCCGTCGCCAGATGCCTGCGCTCTCCGTCTCGCGGCCATAGTCGCCGTCCGCTCGAATGATGCGGCGAAAATTCATTTCCAACGCGAAGGCGGCGACGAGCATGAGTAAGTTGTGCAGCCAGCCGCTGGGCCAGATGTCGCTGGCTGTGACCGGCTGGCCGAACGCCAGAGCCGCGATGCCTTCGAGCAGCGCGTAGGCGCGGAAGAGAATGAAGCCGACGAGCACGCCGGAGGTGAGATAGAGAAACAGCTTGCGCAGCGCCGAATGCCGTTCGTCGGGATCGTCCTGCCGCTTCTGGATGAAATACCAGTGCAGCAAGAAGATCGGCACAGCCACCACCAGCACGCCGCCGCTCGCCGCCAGCACCTCGCGCGTGAACGCGCCGCCGCCCACGTCGTACAGGGCGCGGCGGCCCAGCCAGACGTCGTCCAGCGCTTCCAGCAGGTTGTCAAACGCAACCAGGCCGGCAACGATGCTGACAAAGGCGACGACATAGAAATAGAATCGCCGGATCACGGTCAGCCCGCTTGGCGGGCGATTGGTTGTAGCCATAGCATATCCTCTTCTACGCGCGCAGAGGCGTCAGAGTCCGTCGTTCCCAAGCCCTCGCGTACGGGTCCACTTCAAATCGAGGGAGAGTTGTCATGCTGAGCGTATGCGAAGCATCTCCAGGCCGAAATGGAGACCCTTCGCCGTTGCACGGCTCAGGGTGACAACTTGCACGCCCCAAAGATGATAGGCGCCCCACGCGGGCCGCACCTCCTGCCGGAAACCGGCGCGGCTGAATGCGGCCTCAGTAGAAGAACTCCTGGGCGTTGATCTTCCACTCCCCCTCCTCGCGTACCACCTCGACGACCCCGCGGCGGCTCCAAGTATTGCCGCCGCCGAACAGCCCGCCCTGGGAGTAGGTGTCCTGGACGAAGGTCACCAGCGCGCGATTTTCGTCCGCCGGGTCGGTTTCGACTTCGACGATGCGAAGCCGTCGCGCCGTGGTATCGGCCCCGCGGCCGGCGAACGGGTCCCAGTTCTGCTCGGCGATGTCTTCCAAGACGCGGGCCGAGTATTGGTTGCGCGCCGCGTACAGATCGCCCTTCTGCAACGCCGTAAACGCATTGAAGACCGCGGCGCCCGGCGTACCGTCCTCGACATAGTCAGTCCCGCCGGCGCCGCGCCCCTGGGTGAGCGAAACGGTGATGACGGCCGCCGCCAACAGCGCGACCACGATGACGATCACGATCCAAGTGAACCGATCCAGTTTCACACTCATCGGCATCCTCCATCCCATGCGCTCATGGCGCGGGTAAGAATTCGGCCAGTTCAAACGCGCCTTGGTTGGCCCCGTCCACGTACTTGACCAGCGGGTGCGGCGGCTCGACCCCGATCCAGAGTTCGGACTTCATGTCGCCCAGGTCCAGCGTCACGGGCCAAGTCTCGAAGCTCCCTGCGGGCACGTCCACCTGCACCGGCTTGGCGACGGTCAAAGTCACGCGCGACTGGCGTCCTATAATCGGTGAAAAGACGTTGAGCCGCGTGCTGTAGCCCGTCGCCAGCGGCAAGGCGCGCGCCACCATAAACAGCGACCACTGGTCGCGCACATCGCTCGGAACATTCATGCGCTCAACCGTGGTGATGTTGCGCTTGTTGGTCATCTCCAGGTCGACCTGAGCGCCGTCATAGATGGCGCTCAACCGCTCCGTAACCCCCTCCTCCGTGCGCACGACCAGCGACGTGCGCGGGCGGAATCCCTCGCCCGCCATGTGTACGGCGAGCGTCTCCTGCGTCCCTTGCGCTGCCGTCTCGCGGGCCATCATCCAGCCGTCGTCGCCCGTTTGCTGCAAGGCATAGCGCACAGTGCCCGCTTCCCTGCCGTTACGGTCGGTGATCCGGTAGAGACTCGTCTCGCCATCCCGCCAGGGGGCCGGGTCGAAGCGCAACGGCTGCGGTTCTACCGTACCGCACCCCGGCAAAAACAGCAATGCGACCGCTGCGACCACAGCGGCCCAGCGCTGCCCGCGCCGCGCCGCGTGGATACGCCGGAGAGGTCGCTGAAGCGTCTGCATAAGCCCTAGCGATGCGTCTCCATCCAGCGCACAGCCGCCGCGGCCAACGCGGCCGCGCCCACCGGCAGCGCGTCCTCATCCATGCGGAAGTCCGCCCGATGCACCAGGTATTGCCTGTCCCAGGCGGGGTTGTGCGTGCCCAGGCGCAGGAAGCACCCCGGCGCGCGCTGGGCCATGAAGCTGAAGTCCTCGGCCCCCATGCTCATCTCCGCCGTCTGCACATGCTCCTCGCCCAGCATCTCGCGCATGGCGTCGAACATCACTTCCGCCGCTTCGTCCGAGTTGACCGTGGGCGGGTAGCCTTCGAGTATCTCCAGTTCAAACGAGCCGCCCAACGCCTCGACCACGCCGCAGGCGCGATGCAACTCGTCGCGCAGCAGTTGGCGCGTCTCCGGCGAGAAGGAGCGCAGCGTGCCCCGCATCGTCACCGTGTCGGGGATCACGTTCTCGGCTGTACCGCCGTTGATCGTACCGATAGTGACAACGCCCGCTTCGATGGGCTTGAGACGGCGGCTGACGATCTGCTGGATCGCCATGACGGCGTGGGCGGCGAGCACGATCGGGTCGACCGCCGCGTGCGGGTGCGCGGCATGCCCGCCGGAGCCGATGACCGTCAGGGTGAATTCATCCGCCGCCGCGGTGATCGGTCCGGAGCGCGTCGCCACCGTACCCACCTCGTGGATCGGGCTGACGTGCAGCCCGAAGACCGCGTCAAGGGCATCCAGCGCGCCTTCCTCGACCATGCGCATGCCGCCCGACTTGCCCTCGTCGTCCTGCGCTTCTTCGCTCGGCTGGAAGAGCAGGCGTATGCTGCCGGGCAGCCGTCCCTGGTCAGCCAATTCCTTGAGGATGGTCGCGGCGCCCAGAAGGATAGACGTGTGCGCGTCGTGCCCGCAGGCGTGCATCACGCCCGGAATTGTGCTGTCGAACTCCGTGCCGTTGATCTCCCGGATCGGCAGCGCGTCCATGTCGGCGCGCAGCCCAACCACCGGCCCGGCCCCGCCGCGTATATGGCCGACCACACCCGTCTTGGCGACTTCGGTCTCCGTCTCGACGCCCAGGCCCATCAGCGTGGCGTTCACCAAGCCCGCGGTGCGGTGTTCGGTAAAGGTCAATTCAGGATGGCGGTGTATTTCGCGGCGCCAAGCGCGGATCTGCTCGTGCATCTCTTTGGCCCGGCGGAAGATTTCGGCGTAGGTCACAGGCTGCGTGGAATCCATCATCGGTAACACCCTTCGTGGAGTGGAGTGAATGACGGCAGCATCGCCGCCATAGGCGGCTTAGGCTGTCAATGTCTTGGCGTCTGCATTATACTTGACACAGACGCCGCGCTTCAAAGGAGCTATACGAATAGGGAAATCGGACGCCATGCATGAACAACTCGCCGCAGCAGCGGCCCTGCTGCGCGACGCCCAGGCCGTGGCTTGCCTAACCGGCGCCGGCGTCAGCGCCGAATCCGGCGTCGCCACCTTCCGCGACGCGGCCACCGGGCTGTGGTCCAAGTTCGACCCGCAGCAGCTTGCTTCGCAGGCGGGCTTCGCCGCAGACCCCGGCCTGGTCTGGCGCTGGTACATGGAACGGCTGCAAAAAATCTCGTCGGTGCAGCCCAACCCGGGCCACATCGCGCTGGCAAAGCTAGCCGCGCGCTTCGCCCAGTTTGACCTCATCACGCAGAACATCGACGACCTCCACGAGCGCGGCGGCAGCCCCACGGTCTATCACCTGCACGGCTCCATCACCCGCTATCGCTGCAACCGCTGCGC
>JASGTU010000006.1 GCA_030058085.1 Chloroflexota bacterium | reverse complement strand
GACTGGCGGGCCGCAAGCTGTCGATGGCTTGCGCTGGTGGCTATTGCGCCCGCTGAGTGGGCCAGAATCGGACTATGTGGGGTGGATGGCCGAGTTCTCGCCGGATGGGCTGCGTCTGTTGGCGCGCGATGACGGTCCTCGACAGCCGGAGAAGCCTCGTTTTCGTACCGGAGACGCGGCGGAGACGCTTGCCTACGTGCGATTACGAATATCGCCCGGCTATGTGGACAAGCCTGATGACGACGTCATCGCCGACATATGGCCGGGAACGCCTGTGACTATCGTGCGCGGGCCGGAGACTGCGGACGAGTTGGCATGGTGGGAAGTGCAGGCTAAGACCGGCACGGGCGAGGATGTACGCGGTTGGATGGCGGAGGCGAGTCCGGAGGGCAACCCGCTTTTGGGGGTGCGCACAATAGCCGCGCCGCCTGTTTTCGCCACCGGCGATCTGGCGGTGGTTGGCGCTGTGCCCGTACGCGTGCGCAGAGAGCCGGGCTATGTGAATAAGGCGGACGGCGATGTGCTGGGCGAGTTCTACGCGCGTGCGACCCTGGTCGTCCAGGGAGGGCCTAAACGTCGAGATGATTTGCTCTGGTGGCGTGTGGGTGGAATCATCGCTGCGGGGGGCGAAGTCCGCGGTTGGGTGGCGCAGACGACGCCAGGCGGCGTATTGCTCTTGGGGCTTCCTGTGCCACTTCCCGGTACGGAAATTCCAAACCCCAAGACAGGCGCGTACCTGGGCATGCCCTTCGCGGACCATTACGGCGTTGGGCAGTTGTGGGGCGAGAACCCGGCGTTCTATCGGCGGTTCGGCTACGACGGCGTACCGCTGCTAGGCCACAATGGCATCGACTTTCTGACGCCGTTGGGTACGCCGCTGCTAGCGACCGACGCCGGTGCGGCGTTGACTGCGGGGTACGAGCCGGGCGGTCTGGGGCATTTCGTATTGCTGGCCCATTCGTGGGGTGAGTCCATCTACGCGCACATGGACCGCGTTGAGGTGACGCCTGGGCAAACGCTTCGGCGCGGCCAACGGCTCGGCGTGTCGGGAAACAGTGGGGGCAGCACCGGTCCGCACTTGCATTTTGCCATTCGAATACACCCGTACGAGCGCGCCGACGGCTGGGGCGGCTACTCTGACCCGTTGCCGTACTTGAATCCTGACGGCGTGATCGTGCCGGAATACATACTGGATGAGGAGTTGCGCATCGTGCGAACGGAAGAGGAAGGCGCGTTCGTGCGGCTGGAGCCTTCGCCAATGATCGACGAACAGCCCGGCTTGGTCCGGCCGTAGCGGAGCGGATATGGCGCGTCAGGTTACGGATCCCCCCTATATTTTTGGCATTCACGAGCCGGGCGGCGAGGAGTTGATGCTGGCCGCGAACAGGCCAGGCTGGGTGCTGTTCAACGAGTATATCGGACACGATCCGGAGGACCGGACCGGCGTCGATTACTCGATGTACAGCGCCAAAGGGCTGGGCGTGATCTGCCGGCTGAACAACGGCCGCGAGCCGGAAGGGACCATCCCGCACAGCAGCCTCTATCGCGAATTCGCGCAGCGTGTTGCCAACTTCGTCGAGCGGAGCCGCGGCTGCAACAAGTGGATCATCGGCAACGAGATGAACTACGCGGTGGAACGCCCCGGCATCGTCATCGACTGGTCGCGCCATGCGTCCGTGCGCGGGGGTACGCCGCAGGAGTCGGATCCGCTGCGCCACGGTTTGCCGGTACGATTCAACGTGATGCCGGATTACTCGACGGAGATCCGGACGACGCGGGCGGCGATCGTTAACCCAGGCGAAGTGATCACGCCGGAACTGTATGCGCAGTGTTTTAAGCTGTGCCGAGACGCGATCCGTAAGTTGCCGGACCACGGGGCAGACGAGGTCCTCGTCGGCGCGGTCGCGCCGTGGAACACGCAGACGATCTACGGCGCAAACGCCAATGGCGACTGGGTGACATATTTCCGCGACATCCTAACGACACTGGGGCCAGCCGGTTGCGACGGATTTGCGCTACATGCATACACGCATGGGCAGGACCCCGGATTCATTGCGACCGACGAAAAATTGCCGCCGCCCTTCCAGTCTCATCACGTCCATTTCCGCACCTACCGTGACTTTCTATCGGCTGTTCCCGTCGACATGCGACATCTGGCGATTTACATAACGGAGGCTGACCAGTCAGAGCCGTGGCTCGATCGCAATACGGGCTGGGTGCAGGCTGCTTACGCCGAGATCGACGCGTGGAATCAACAGGCGGAAAACCAACGCGTGCGGGCGCTGCTACTTTACCGTTGGCCGAAACGCGATCGATGGCATATCGAGGGCAAGGCCGGTGTGATTGAGGACTTTCAGGCAGCGCTGCGCAATGATTACCGCTGGAAGGAGGCGGACAACCAGGCTGTGGCCCCTACTGCCGCCTCATCGACGACTGCCACACCGGGTGGGCGACGTAAGCCTTCCGTTCCGGACTATCGCGTGGAGTGGATCGACGACCGCTTTCCCAATCGCCTAACGGTTGGGCAGGTCGTCTCTGCGACGATCACGGTGCGCAACGCCGGCGCCCTCACGTGGGAATGGGGAGGGGAGCGCCCGTTCCGCTTCGGCTACCGCTATTTCCGCAACCGGCGGCTGCTAGCTCTTGGGCCTGACAAGGACATTCGAACCGATGTGCCGAGCAGCGTTACACCCGGCGCGGAGTTGACGCTTGATGTGCGGCTGGCGCTGCCTGACCAACCGGGCAACTATACGCTGGAACTGGACCTAGTTCACGAGGGCGTAAGCTGGTTCAAAGAACAGGGGTCGCCCGTCCTGACGCGGTGGCTAACAATTGAGCCGGCTGAAGACGTGAGCGCCGACGGCAAGCGCATCGACAGCAATTTGCCCGTGCCGTTGTTCGCAGATGTAGCTGCGCGACTGCCTCGCTCCGGTTCGCCCTATGCGCGTCGCAGCCTGGACCAGATACGCTATCTGATCATCAGCCATACGGCGACGAACCCGCGCGTACGGCTCGATCACATCGCACAGACGCATATTCGATATGGGTATCCCGGCATCGTCTACGATTTCGTAATTGACCCCGCAGGGCAGGTGTTCAAGGTCAGCGAGTTGGAGGATGTGGCGCAGCCGCGCGAGGAGTGGTCGGAGCGTGGTGTGAACATCTGTTTGGTGGGCGATTTCTCGTCGGAGTCGCCGCCGCTGCCGCAACTGGACGCCACCAGCCGGTTGTGTGCGTGGCTGGCGCAGAACTTGGGGCTGACTCCCGACACCATCGTGGGCCTGGGCGAGATTTCGCGTGGGCGAAGTCCGGGCGAGAGCTTCTATGGTGGCGTTAGCTGGAAGGGTATCCTCACGCGCCAGGTGCGTTTACATCTGGCGGCTTTGACCGGACATGGGGATACAGGTCGCGTCCAGGAATTGAACACAGCGCTGGCGGATATCCGGTCCAAGCAGGCAAGCCAGACTGAACAGGTTCGGCGGCTCGAGGCGGAACGGGCTGACCTGATCCGGCTCAACCAACGCTTGCAGGACGAACTGCACGAGATGGAGCGGCAGGCGCACGAGCAGGCGACCGAGACTATCGGCGGCGTGCGCATTCATCACCGCGTTGAGCAATTGCCACGCGAGCGAGGCCGCTACCGACAGCGACGTTCGCAAGACATCCGCTACGTGGTCATCCACCACAGCGGGACGGCAGCCGACGCCTCACTTGAACGAATCGCGGCGGCGCATCGAGTGGACTGGCCGGGCATTCTCTACGACTACTACATCCACGCCGACGGGGAGATTTCCCAGACGCAGCCGCTGGACGAGGTGGTAGAGACCAACGAAGAATACCTTGCCAACGCGGTCCATGTGGCTTTTGCCGGCACGTTTGATGAAGTGATTCCCACCGGAGAGCAATTGGTCGCCGGCGGTCGCCTTCTTGCCTGGCTGCTGGAGCGTTTCCCGCAGCTTCGATTTGAGAGCATTCGCGGCGTGTCTGAGTTTGTGGCGCATGCTTCGCCGGGCGCGCAATGGCTCGACGGGCAAGCCTGGAAGGAGATGCTGCTTGCCGCCGTGCGACAACACCGCGGCATGGTGGAGCCGAGCAACGTCGAGAAGAACCTGCGGCTGCGGATCGAGGAGTTGGAACGCGAGGTAGAGATCGCGCAGCGCCATAGCGACGACTTAGTTGAGCAGAGAGTCCGGCTGCAAGCCGAAGTGCAGCGCATACAGGCGCAGTTTGCCGAACGGCAGGAGGGCGCCAAGCAATACATGACTCCACAGCCGGCCATGCGCACGATCGTCGATCAGCTTCCTAGGCATCCTACCTTGCGCTATGAGCGGCGACCGCTCGGCCAAATTACGCATATCGCCATACACCACACGGCGACCCCGCCAACGATGGGCCCGCGCCGGATCGCGGATCTGCACGTCTCCCCAGACGCCAGTCGCGGCAAGGAAGCCTGGCCTGGTATTGGCTACCATTATTTCATTCACGCCGACGGCACGATCGATCAGACGAATCTGCTGGAAACGGCCAGCTATCATGTGTACAAACACAATATGTACTCGGTAGGGATCGTCTTTGCCGGCAGCTTCATGAACGGCAAGATACCTACGTCCGCCCAACTGCGTTCGGGCGCGCACCTGGTGGCTTGGCTGATGCAGGAATTGAACGTGCCGCTGGCGAGGGTGTGGGGGCATCGTGAGTTCCCAGATAACAGCACCGTCTGCCCTGGAAGTGAATGGACGTTGGGCAACCGTTGGCGAGATCTGCTCTTTGAGCGCATTGAACAGGTTCAGGCCGGGGTGGGCATCAAGAGCATTCGACACTATATGCTCTTCTGGCAGCGAGCGTATCCCGGCCCATTTGCCCGGCAAGACTTCGTCAACGCCATCAACTACATCATGCGCTTTCGGCCTGCGCTCGGGTTCAGTGTGCAGGACGCACGTAACGCCGAGTATGTGACGATCGTCGGCAGCGAGGCAGGGATCAGCGAAGCGGAGGAACAGACGTTGCGCGAAAGCGGCTGCAAGATAGAGCGTATTGCCGGGCGCAACGAGGAGGAGACGAGTCGTATTCTGGCGGAGATGGCGAGCACCGGGCGGCGTTTCCGCACATTCGAAGCCGATTTCTGACGGTCGACAAGATGGCAAGAACAGGGATCTGAATGCCGCGCGCTGCGACGGATATGCTCAACCGAGACCAAACCTTCGGCGCATCCTATGCGGTGGAGTTACCGGCGTTTCAGGGCCCGGTGCAACTGCTGCTGCACCTGATCGAACGCGAAGAACTGGATATCAACGAGATCAGTTTGATGGCCGTCACGGATCAGTATCTGCGGGCGATTGCCCAACTGGACGAACTCGAACCGGATGCTCTGGCCGGTTTTATTGATGTCGCGTCCCGCCTGCTGTACATCAAGTCCAACCGGTTGCTGCCGCGCCCGGGCAGTGAAGAGGAGGAGGAGGAAGATGCCGGAGAGGCGCTGATCAGGCATCTTCTCGAATATCGACAGTTTAAGCAGGCGGCGAACAGCCTTAAGGACAGGGTCGAGGCGGGACAGAGGGCATTTGCGAGAGTTGCACCGGCGCCCCAGTCACAGGCGCGAACGCCGCGCCCGCCAGACCTGAGCGGCGTCGATCTGCCCAGCCTGCAAGCGGCCTTGAAGCGAGCGCTAGAACGAATCCCCGTCGAAAAGCCGGCGCCGAGGTTACAGCCGTACGCGATCACGGTTGCCGAACAGATTGAACGCGTTCGCAGCCGAGTGCGAATGGCTGCGGAGCGCGGGGCGGCGCACGCGCGTTCGCCGATCGCCTTCTCGACGCTGCTCGGCGAAGGCTGTTCGCGCATCGAAGTGATCGTGACGTTCCTGGCAGTTCTGGAGCTAATCAAGCTTCGCGAATTGAGCGTCCGCCAGTCCGGCACATTCGGAGAGATCATCCTGCTTCCGGCGGGGAAACCTCCTGACGCCGGCGGTGTGGCGGACGAAGAGCCCTAGCTCGCCTTTAGCGGCGGCGGCGCAAGAAGAGGATCGAGCCGCCAAAGAGACCTGCGCCGCCTAACCCCAACACGCCAAGCACAAGAAGAATCGAAGGTCTGGTCGTGCGCGCCATGTTGATCAACTCCTCTTCGGCGCGGTTCCAGTTGATCGCGCCTGATGACGGCGTAGCACTGGGCCACGGCGTCCATGTAGGCGTTGCCGTGGGTGAAGGCGACGGCGTTGGGCTAGGCGTCGGGGTCTCTGTTGGCGTTGCGGTCGGTGTGGGCGTATCGGTCGGCGTTGCGGTTGGCTCGGCTGTGGCGGTGGGCGGCAGTGGCAACGGCGTCGGCGGATCCGCTGGCGCAACGGCGGCTGCGATCTCGGGCGTTGGCGTCTCGGTGGGGGGCAACTCGACGGCAGGCGCGTTTTCGTCCGGATAGAGTGCTATAGCGTCGACGAAAATCAGGTTATCTCCGGTCGAGGTCGGGTGATCGACCAGAAAGAAGACCGTCACCGTGTCGCTCAGGGCGCGTGCCAGCACGTCGATATTAACATCCGGCGGCGGGTAGTTGAGGATGCGCCCCGGTCCCCAGTGCATCGGTCCCCAGATCACGGTAGGGCTGTTCGGATCTGTGCCGCCAGTAGGGTCGATTCCGAGCTGGCGTCCAAAGGTTTCGGGTGCGTTGGGCGCGCCCCAGGCGATGCTGGCGCGATACCCTGCCCCCGGTGTTACCGGCACTTGAGTGTAGATTCCCGCCTTGAATGTTCCGCCGCTGCTCCAAATGCGTAGGCTGGGCGGCCCCCAGAAAGTATCGACATCCTGCATGAAAGTCGGATCGCCGGACAGGACGAATTCTGTCCAGCCGTTGGGGATCTGGCGCGGCGGCGAGCCGTAGAAGGAGTCCATGTCGCACACCGGCTGCGGGATGACGTTGGGCGGGTTGCATGGTTCCGAGGCGGAGGCGGGTCGTGCGGCGAGCAGCAGTAGGCAGGCTGCAGCCATAGAGGCGATAATCGAGGTGCGTAGGCTTCTAGAAAGAGTCATGATACACAGTATAGGCTGACCCTTGTTCGGAGTGAAATGCAACGAGGCGTCGACGCGTGGCGGTTTGGCGGAAGTGGCCTACACGCCGCCATCAGAATCCTTCATGTAAGTCTTAGGGCGGGTTAATGC
>JASGTU010000005.1 GCA_030058085.1 Chloroflexota bacterium | reverse complement strand
GTCGCCCATGACCCCAACCGGCCGATCTATCACTTCCGACCGCCCGCCTATTGGATGAACGACCCCAACGGCACGATCTATCACAACGGCTATTACCACGTCTTCTACCAGTTCAACCCCTACGCCGATTTCTCTCATGACATTCACTGGGGCCACACGCGCAGCAAGGACCTGGTGCACTGGGAGCAGTTGCCGGTTGCGATCCCGCCGTCCTATGACCTGGACGAATCCGGCGTCTGGTCGGGCTGCATGGCCATCAACGAGGAGGGACGGCCGGTTGCCTTCTACACCAGCGTCGGCGTGGGGAGAAAGCGTCCCTTCCAGCAGCGGGCCGCTGTGGGCGATGACGACCTGCTCACCTGGCAGCCGCATCCCCAGAACCCGATCCTGGCCCTGGGTGAAAAAGGCGTGCCCCGCTTTGAACCGAGTTGGCGCGACCCGTTCATCTTTCGCACCGCAGGTCGCACCTTCCTCGTGCTCGGCGCAGCCGAAGGCGACAACGCCCATGTCGTGCTCTTCGAGGCCGAGGACGGCAGCCTTGCCAACTGGCGCTACCACGGCCCCATCTACACGCGGCCGCGCAGCGAGATGATCTTCTGTGAATGCCCCAACTTTTTCCCGCTGGGCGACAAGTTCGTGCTGCTGCTCTCCCCCTATGCGCCGGTTCATTACGCCGTCGGCGTCTTCGATGCCGACCGGCTAACCTTTACGCCGGAGCATGCGGGCTTGCTGGACCCCGGCGTCGGGAGCATCGACCTACGCGGCCGGCTCTTGCCGGAGCCATGCGACCCGCGCTTCTACGCCACCAACATTCTCTATGACCCGGAAGGGAACTGCGTCCTCTTGGGCTGGGTGCGCGGCTTTAAGAACGGGCAAGGTTGGAGCGGCTGCCTGGCGCTGCCGCGCTTGCTCAGCCTCGGCCCCGACGGCCTGCCGCGACAACGGCCTGTGCCTGCGCTGGCACAACTGCGCGCCGAGCAGCTTTTCGACGGCGCGTTGCGACTCGACGCCGCACGCCAGTCCCTGCCCGCCCAAGGCGACGCGCTGGAGATCAACGCCCGGCTGACGCTGCAGGGCGCGGCTCGCACCGGGTTGTGGCTGCGCGCCGCCGAGGACGGCAGTCGCGGCATCCCCATCGAGTACGACGGGACAAGCCTGCGCGTGGGCGAGACGACCGTCGCCCTGTCCTCTGGGCCTAGCGTGGACTTGCAGATCTTCCTGGACAGGAGCGTGCTGGAGGTCTTCGTCAACGACGGGGAGCAGGTCATCACCCAGGTTGTCTACCCGGAGCGCGGCGATCAAGGCATTGGCCTGTTCGCCGATGGGGGCGAGGCCGCTTTCGAGTCGGTGCGCGTCTGGCGCATGGCGTCCATCTGGTAAGGGGCGCAAAACGTGGGGATACGCCACGAATTTCACGAATGACCGGATTCAGAGTGCGCACCGGTTTCGTGCAATTCGCGAAATTCGTGGCAAAGAAACCTGGCGCAGCGCGCCCAGAACGTACGCAATGATAAGAGCCGCGCCTTGACAGCAACTACTTGACGGCGGCGGAGAATAAAATGACAGGGGATAGAAACGGAATTTCTGCGCAGAAACTCCGTTTCTTTGTCTCGGCTGCAAGTTAGGTTGGCGCAAGCTGTCACCCTGAGCTGTGTAACGGCGAAGGGTCTCCATTTCAGCTTGGAGATGCTTGGCCTGCACTCAGCATTACGGCTTGTCCGAACGTGAGATGCACCCTCCCCGCGCCGGCGGGTTGCCCAAATCACGCCGCAGCAAGTATAGTAGTACGCGCATGGTGCAAAACCGCGCCCGCCCGTGCGGCAACCCGGCCGATAAGGAGTTCGTTATGACCGCTCGCCCCGACATTCTCTTCCTGGTCCTGGACACACAGCGCGTGGACCGGCTCTCCGCCTACGGCTTTCCGGAAGAGATTTCGCCGCACCTCGATGCGCTGGCTGCGGACGCCACTCGCTTCCGCCACGGCATCTCCACCGCGCAGTGGACCATCCCGTCGCATACGTCCATGTTTACGGGCGTCTATCCGGCGGTGCACCGCACGCAGAAATCCTCATCGCGCGTGCCCGCGGCGCTGCCCACGCTGGCAGAGCGGCTGCAACAAGGCGGCTATTACACCGCGGCGTTCTGTAACAACCCGCTGGTCGGCGTGGTCGATAACGGCCTGCGCCGCGGCTTCTATAGTTTTCTCAACTACAGCGGTCTGCTTACCTCGCGGCCCAACCAGGCCGGTGCACGCTCTCGCCTGACGGGGCGCTATCGCCAGTTTTTTAAGCGCCACCTCTCCAAGTGGCTGCACCGTCTGCAGGACTCCTTCGCCCGTTCCGACGCCCTGCTCGAGTTCGCCTTCACGCCGTTGATGGTCCCCCTGTGGCAGACTGCGCTTAGCTTCAAGGGCAATACGGGCAAATCCCTCAACGACGCCGCTCGCCTGCTCGTGGAGCGCAAGAACGTGGCGCAAAAGCAGCCCATCTTCGCCTTCGTCAACGTCATGGGCACGCACATGCCCTTTCATCCCAATCGGGAGTACATCGAGCGCTTTGCGCCGGACTTTCTCGGCGACAAGGCGGCGCAGCGCTATCTGCAGCGCTTCAACAGCGACGTGCTCGGCTGGCTCACGCCCCTGGGCGACGACATGGACGAACGCCGCCGCGCCATCATCAGCGGCATGTACAACGCCGAAGTCGCTACCCAAGACGATCAGCTTGGCGTCTTCTTCGAACGGCTGCGCACCAGCGGCGCGCTGGACCGCACCCATGTGATCATCGTGGCGGATCACGGCGACCACCTGGGCGAAAAGGACTTCGTCGGCCACAGTATTTCGCTCTACAACGAGTTGACCCACGTCCCCCTGATCATTCGCGACCCCAACGGCGACCTGCCGCGCGGCGCCACCGTGGATCACCCGGTCTCCACCCGGCGGCTATTCCACACCGCTCTGGCCGCCGCCGGCTTGGCCGATGCCGGCGAGGAGCGCTATTCGCTCGCCCAAGGCGCGGACCCCGACCGCGGCGTCGTCTTCGCCGAGGCCATTACCGATGAAAACGTGCTCAAGATCATCCGCAGGCAGAAGCCGCAGCTTGTGGCCGAATATCGCTGCGACCAGCGCCGTCGCGCCGTGTGGCAGACGCCGTATAAGCTGATCCTCACCGGCGAAGACTATCGCGAGCTTTTCAACTTCGTCGAAGACCCCAGGGAGACGCAAAACCTCGCCGCGGCCATGCCTGCCAAGGTCGATGAGATGAGCGAGTTCCTGAGCGATTACGAACGCCAGGCCGAAGCGCAAGCCGTCCCCACCGGCGGCGCGGCAGGCCAGAGCGACCCGCAACTGCGCCAACGCCTGCGCGCACTGGGCTATCTCGAATAGCGCCGGACGGCATACACCCGCCTGCGCAGCCCGCCCTTACGAACCCTGCCCCACGCCTAGGGAGACGCCATGTACCCGCCATTTGACCCCATCCTCTTCCAGATCGGCCCGCTCGCTATGCGCTGGTACGGCCTGCTGCTCGTCGGCGGCATGATCGCGGCCGCCACCGTCGCCAGCCGATATGTCGAACGCAAGGGCGATAACGGCGACAACGTGTGGGACATGCTGCTCTTCGTCCTCATCCCGGCGCTGATCGGCGCGCGGCTCTACTACGTCTTTATCCAGTCGCCGCGCACGCCGGAGGGACTCGGTCGCTTCCTCGATAACCCGTGGACGATTTTGCAGATCTGGACGGGCGGCATCCACATCTATGGGGCGTTCATATTCGGCGGCATCGCGCTGCTTGCGTTCGCGCGCTGGCGCAAGCTGTCGGCGCTGCTCTATCTGGACGCGGTGGCGCTGGGCGCGCCGCTCGGCCAAGCTATCGGGCGCATCGCCAACTTCATCAACCAGGAGCTATACGGCCCGCCGACTACGCTGCCCTGGGGACTGCGCATCGACGCCGAGCACCGCATCCCGCCCTACAACGACCTGGCTGCCTATCCCGAAAGCGTACGCTTTCAACCGCTCTTTCTCTACGAGTCGCTCTGGAACTTCGTGGGCTTTGGGCTGCTTTTCTGGATCTCGCGCCGTTTTGAAGACCGGCTGCGGCCCGGCGATCTCCTGTTGCTCTACCTGATCTGGTACCCGGCGGGCCGCTTTATGATCGAGTTCGTGCGCACGGATTCGTGGTTCTTCCCCGGCACGCCATTCAACGTGGTGCATGTGCTTTCGGCCATCGCCGTGGCGGTTTCGTTGGCCGTGCTTATCTACCGCCACCGCGGCCGCGTCGTTCAGCCTGCGACGCGCTAGGGCCT
This sequence comes from Chloroflexota bacterium, assembly GCA_030058085.1. Lineage (GTDB taxonomy): Bacteria > Chloroflexota > Anaerolineae > Caldilineales > Caldilineaceae > JASGTU01. The sequence continues at coordinate 1,597 of JASGTU010000005.1, read as the reverse complement.
GCCGGACGGAAGATACCGTTAGGGGACAGCCAGTACATTCCCTGTCTAGTACGCTCGACTTGCGCCGCAAGCGGTCGAGGCAGGACCAACATGTCTACGAATGCTGATCTATGGCTGCGCAGGTGGCTCCGCCGCATCGGTGCGCCCTCTTCCGCTGCGCCGATCCTGGAGCTAGGCTGCGGGGACGGACGCGATACCGCCTACCTGCTGGGCAAGGGCTATCGCGTCATCGCCACGGAACTCACGCACGAGCGGCTGGCGGCGTGTGCGCGCCGCGCACCCGGCGCAGTCTTGCTGCAGCACGACTTGCGCCGTCCGCTGCCCTTTGCCGACCGCAGCCTGCCTGCGGTGATCGCCAGCCTTTGCCTGCACTATTTCGAGTGGGAACAGACCCTCGCCATCGTTACCGATATTCGCCGTTGTCTGACCGGCGGCGGGCTGTTGCTCTGCCGGCTGAACTCCACCCAGGACGTAAACTTCGGCGCGAGCGGGCACGACCAAATCGCGCCGAGTACCTATCAGGTGGGCGCGCGCCGCAAGCGCTTCTTCGACGTGATCGCGCTCGACGCCCTGTTCGACACGGGCTGGCAATGCCTGTCCGCCCAGGAAATGACCATCCACCGCTATCGCCAACCCAAGGTCGTGTGGGAAGTCGTCCTCGCCAAAAGGCCGGTCGCTTTGCCGCGGCCCATCTCGCCTGATTAGGCCTGAATTAGGAGCAGCCATGCCTCATTACAGGAAGCTTGTGGGCGAGAAATGTTATCTCTCGCCGTGCAGCCCGGAAGACGCAGCGTATTGGGCGAAGTGGGAAAACGATCTAGCCGTCGCCATCCCCCTGGGCGACGAAGCCTATACGCCCATGACCCTGGAGAAGGCGCAGGAGATAGCCGAGAGCTTTGTGCGTGATCAGGCGCACGTCTTCGGTATCGTAGACCTGGCGACGGATACGCTGATCGGACGGTGCGCCCTGTTCGACATCAACTACGTCGACCGCAACGCCATGCTTGGCATGGTTATCGGCGAGAAGGAGTACTGGGGGCAGGGGTACGGCCAGGAGGCCGTCAGGCTGTTGGTCGATTACGGCTTTAACCTGCTCAATCTGAACAGCATCATGTTGGGCGCATTCGAGTTCAACGCCCGCGCCCTTCGTTGTTATGAGCGGGCCGGCTTCAAAGTCATTGGGCGGAGGCGACAAGCGCGCATCATCGGCGGGCGTAAGTACGACGCCGTCCTTATGGACATCCTCGCCGAGGAGTTTCGCGCCACGGTCGTGAGTCGCTTCATCCCCGCGGACCGGAGTTGAGACACGCCCCAATCTTCCCTCGCCGTCTGCTTTGACATCCGCCTGCTCCTCTCCTACAATGACTTGAACTATCCGCTTTCTAGGAGCCTTAGCCCACTCCGGTTCTGAGGTTTCGCCATGCAATCCGGCGTTGTCGCTCATCCATTCGATCGCCTCGGTTTCCGCCTTGCGGGAGATTGAGGCCGCTCCGCTATGGCGCCCGTCCGCGCGCGGGCGTCGCTGTTCACATCGCCGCGTCCATCATCGACCAGCACTCCAGGAGATCGCCCGCTATGGAACATATGTTGATCTTCG
>JASGTU010000004.1 GCA_030058085.1 Chloroflexota bacterium | reverse complement strand
CGGCGAGGTCGATGTCGAAGCTGAGCGAGCCAAGCCGCTGGATCAGGCGCAGCTTGGCGCCGGCGGCTATCATGTCCACGTCCAAAAAGCCGGCGCGCTCGCTGATCAGAAACTCGGCGTCGCCGATTTGCCGTATGACCTCGGCGGGTGACGGCGTGCGCAGCATCGTCACTGTGCAGCCGGCGGGCGCGGCCTCGATGGCGGCCTGCTGGTGGCGCGGGCTGCGGCTTGTCAGGAAGAGAATTTCGTGTCCGCTCGTCATGGCGCCGGTCTCCTTGCTTGGCTCTGCACAGTCTGCGCCCGCTAGTGCGCGGTCCAGCCGCCGTCGATGGCGATGCCTGCGCCGGTGACGAAGCTGGACGCGTCCGAGGCGAGAAAAACGGCCAGGCCCTGAATCTCCTCCAGTTCGCCCCAGCGCCCCAGCGGTATCTTGGCGACGAAGGCGGCGTAGGTGTCCGGGTCCTGCTTGAGGGGGAGATTCATCTCAGTGGCGAAGGGGCCGGGCAGCATGGCGTTGACCGTGATGTTGTAGGGCGCCCACTCCAGGGCCAGGGCGCGCGTCATCTGCAGGACGGCGCCTTTGCTGGTGGCATAGGGCGTGCGGTCGGCAAGGGCGATGATCGAGAGCGTAGAGCCCATGTTGATCACGCGCCCGCTGCGCCGTTCCTTCATGTGCGGAGCCACGGCGCGGCACATCAGCCACGGTCCGGTCACGTTGAGGGCTTGCACCCGCAGAAACTCGTCGACGCTTAGTTCGTCGATAGCCCCGCGCAGGTTGATGCCGGCGTTGTTGATCAGGATGTCGATCTGCCCGAAGTCCATAAGGGTTTGGGGAATCAACGCGTCGACCTGGTCTGGCTGTGTAACGTCGCAGGCGTAGCCGCGGCACGCTTGCCCCTTGGCCGCGCTGAGTTCGGCTGCGACCGCGCCGGCTTCGTCGCCGTGGCGGCTGATTACCGCGATCTGCGCGCCGGCTGCCGCTAAGCCCTCGGCCATCGCCTTGCCAAGCCCCTTTGTGCCGCCGGTCACCACGGCGACTTTGCCGTCCAGTCGAAAACGATCCAAGATGTTCATGCGTGTTCCGTTTCTATCTGTGTGCAAGATCGATGTGCCGGATCGATGTGCAAGGTTGAAGTGCGTTGTCCCCAGGCATTCTACCCAAAGTCGGAAATGCCGGAAAGAAAGCCGCCCGCGCCGACTTGTCAAGTCGGTTTGTTTGACGCACCCTGATCGTCGCCCGTATAATGCGGCGGGGCGCCGGCTGAAACGGCGTCTGAAAAAGATAGAGGAGCGTTGCATGGCGGTATTTGAATCGGAGCGACAGTTGTATGCGGTTTTGCAGGACGTCTTCGACCGGCTGATCGCCGAACCGGCGACGATTGAGGCATTCACGCACAGCAACTTGGTGATTCGCATGAATTTCACCGATCCCGCGGCGCAGGCGTTGCTCGACGGTCGCCAGCCGCCGTTGGAGGTATTCTTTGGCGAAACGCCAGGCCAGGCGAATATGGAGTTCACCATGCCCGCCGACCTGCTGCATCGCATCTGGATGGGCGAGGAGAGCGCCAGCGAGGCGTTCTTCAGCGGGCGCATCCAGACCCAGGGCAATTTCATGAAGGCGATGAAACTGCTTGACCTCTTTCGCGAGTGCGAACGGGTCTATCCGGACGTGGCGGCGGAGCACAACCTCGCGTAAGGCTCGGCTGCCCATCGTTTACTGACGGCGCGCGGGCGTTTTGCCGGCAGGACGCCCGCCGCGATTCTTTCTTCATGTCGCACCCCACAGCAATACCATGCGATCCTGCGTCCATGACGATAGGAGGGGCTTGATGGATCCGCTGGTCATCTCAGGCAAGAATTTGCGGGTGGATGATGTGGCGGCGGCAGCGGGCGGCTGTCCCGTCCGCCTAGATCCTGCCGCGCTGCCGGCGATCGAGCGCTCCCGCGCCGCGGTCGAGCGGCTGGTGGCAGAAGGCCGCATCGCCTATGGCATCACCACGGGCTTCGGTCGCTTCAAGGACCGGATCATCTCGCCGGACCAGACCAAACAACTGCAACTCAACTTGGTGCGCAGCCATGCGGTCGGCGTTGGGCCGCCGCTGGACGAGCGGGCCGTGCGCGCCATGCTGCTCGTGCGCGCCAACACCCTGGCGATGGGCTACTCCGGCGTGCGTCCTCTGGTCGTCCAGTCGCTGATCGACCTGCTCAACGCAGGCGTGCATCCGCGCGTGCCGGCGCAGGGATCGCTGGGCGCGAGCGGCGATTTGGCCCCTCTTGCGCATGTGGCGCAAGTGCTGATCGGCGAAGGCCAGGCGACCTATGGCGGCGAACTGCTCGACGGGCGCACGGCGCTTGCGCGGGCGGGTCTCAAGCCGATTGTGCTGGAGGCCAAAGAAGGCCTGGCGTTGCTCAACGGCACCTCCTTCATGGTCGGCTTGGGCGCGCTGCTGGTGCGCCGCGCCGTCAATCTGGCCATGACCGCTGACATCGCCGCCGCGCTCAGCTTGGAAGCGCTTTGCGGCACCGACCGCGCCTATGATGCGCGGGTGCACGCGGTGCGGCCCCACCCTCGCCAGATCGACTGTGCGGCGTTTATGCGCAAACTCGTAGCCGGCAGCGAATTCCTGCGCACCGACGATCCGAACAACGTGCAGGACGCGTATACCCTGCGCTGCGTGCCGCAGGTTCACGGCGCGGTGCGCGATGCCATCGCCTACAGCCAATGGGTGATCAACATCGAGCTGAACTCGGCCAACGACAACCCGCTTATCTTCGTGGGGGACGCATCGGACGAAACTGCGGGTGATGGCGCCATCGACGTGGTTTCCGCGGGCAATTTCCACGGCGAACCCATCGCCATCGCCATGGACTACATGAAACTCGCCCTGACTGAGTTGGGCAATATGAGCGAGCGCCGTGTGGCGCGGCTGGTGGACGCCGACAGCAACGGCGGCGTGCTGCCCATGTTCCTGACGGAGCACGGCGGGCTGGACAGCGGCATGATGATGGCGCAATACACCGCGGCTGCGCTCGCCTCGGAGAATAAGGTGCTGGCCCATCCCGCCAGCGCGGACTCTATCCCCAGCAGCGCCAATGTCGAGGATCATGTGAGCATGGGCGCGGCAGCCGTTCGCCACACCGAAGCCGTCCTCGACCATGTGGAGACGATCGTCGCCATTGAACTGCTGGCTGCGGCGCAGGGCGTCGATTTTCGCCGCCGTGAGGCGGGCGTGCAGCGCTTGGGCGAGGGAACGGCCGCGGCCTACGGCTTGATCCGTGAGCGCGTGCCCTTCCTGTCCGGCGACGCGGCGCTGGCCCCGCATATCGAGAGCGTCCGCCAACTGGTGGCCTCCGCCGCGGTTAAACGGGCGGTCGAGGACGGCCTGGGCGCGGCGTAACAGCCGGCTAGGAGGCAATCCGTCATGCAGCAGATCGACCTGTTGATCCACAGCGCAGCACAGGCGGCGACGTGCGCCGCGCCCGACGGGCCGAAACGCGGCGCTGCGTTGGCGGACGCCGGCCTCATCCACAACGCCGCGCTGGCGATCCACGACGGGCGCATCGTCGAAGTGGGCGATTCGGACGCGCTGCGGGCGCGCTATACAGCCCGGCAGAGCATCGACGCCGGCGGCAAGGCCTTGTGCCCGGGTTTGGTCGACTGCCACACGCACACGGTCTATGGCGGCGACCGCGTGCACGAGTTCGAGTTGCGCATCCAAGGCGCGTCGTACATGGAGATCATGGCGGCGGGCGGCGGCATCGTCAGCACGATGCGCCACACGCGCCTTGCCTCGGAGGAGGCGCTGGTCGAGTCCGCGACCCAACGGCTCGACGCCATGCTGGCGCTAGGCTCTACGACGGTGGAGATCAAGACGGGCTACGGCCTGGACACAGCCGGCGAGTTGAAGATGCTGCGCGTGATCGAGCAGCTCGCGCGCACGCATGTCTGCGATATCGTCCCCACCTTTCTCGGCGCGCATGCCGTGCCGCCCGAATACGCCGGCGATGCCGAGGGCTATTGCCGGCTGGTGATCGAGGAGATGTTGCCCGCGGTGGCGGCGTGGCGGCAGTCGTCCGTCTTTGCGGAGACGGGCGCGCCTTGCTTCATCGACGTCTTCTGTGAGGACCATGCCTTCGATGTGGCCCAGTCCGAGCGCATCTTGCAGGCCGGGCTGGACGCGGGGCTGGCAGCCAAGATTCACGTGGACCAGTTCCACGCGCTGGGCGGGCTGAGCATGGCGGCGCGGCTGGGGGTGACGTCGGCGGATCATTTGGACGTGTCGAGGCCGGACGAGATCGACGCGCTGGCGCGCACGGAAGCGGCCGGCGTGCCGCTGCCCGCGGCGACGTTCAACCTCGGCGGGCACGCCTACGCCAATGCCCGCGGCCTGATCGAACGCGGGGTTCCTCTTGCGCTCGCCACGGACCTCAACCCAGGCTCCGCGCCGTGTCCTTCGCTGCCGCTGGTGATGGCGATTGCCTGTCGCTATCAGCGCTTGCTGCCCGCCGAGGCGCTCAACGCCTGCACGATCAACGCAGCCCACGCTCTGGCCTTGGGCGACCGCATCGGCTCGCTGGAGGCGGGCAAGCAGGCAGATGTGCTAATCCTGAAGGAGGGGGATTACCGCCACCTGGCCTACTTTTTCGGCGGCAACCCGGTGGAGACGGTGATCAAACGCGGGAGCTTGGTACGCGTCAACGGGTAGAGGCAGAGAACCCCAAAGATGCCAGGGGTGCAGAGGAAAGCCAGAAGGATTCGCCACGAATTACACGAATTACTCGAATTCGATCTCAACTGCTTGAGTAAAATCGTGCAATTCGCGGCGAAAGGCAAGAATCGCTTTGCGGCGGGCCTGTGCTATGGCCGGAGCATGGGGATCTTAATCCCGTGCGTGCGGGCGCAGGCGATGGC
>JASGTU010000003.1 GCA_030058085.1 Chloroflexota bacterium | reverse complement strand
CTCGGGTGAAAGAACGGGCCTTGCGGGTTGTCTTGTTGCCGAACGGCCACATCACGCTGCCCCCGGAGGAGAGAGTTTGACCAGCTTGACGCCCAGGCCCTTGCCTGAAATCGCCTGTTTGCTGGCCAGGTGCTTGTCGGCCGCGATCTGCTCAGCCAGCGAGTGCTGCTCGATGCTGCCCGAATCGCCAGTCGCCTTCTTCGGCCCGGCGGCGTTGTCGCGGATCGCGTTGTCGAGGTTCTCAGCCACGTGAGTCTCCGATGGCGAGCCGTGCAGGGTCGCCTTCAGTTACTTACCCCGTGGAATCGAGAACTGGCGGTGAGTCAGAGATGAATCAGCAGATTGTTACGCATGTAGAACATGACGGCGGCGATTGAGGCTACCGAGCCATCGCGGTGGTCTGCTCATAGGTCGTCACGCGCCGCCCGCAATGCCTGCACATGCGGCGGCGCAGCAAGCGGCCACCCCAGGCACGCCGGGTGTAGAGCACACGAAAGTGCATGCATCCGCAGTCGGGGCATTCCAGACCGCGCTTGGACGCGGGCTCCCTGTTGTTGGCTGGCTTGACCATCTACCGCCTGCTCCTTTGCAGTTCAGACAACCGCATACGCTGCCGAACCGGCGCGGTCTTGACGTCCGTGCCCGGCAACACCGCGCCCTGGATCGAGGCAGCCACAGCACAACCGACCAGACAGTCGAACCAGTGGTTGTCTGGGCTACCTGCGCGAATCTTCCACTCATCCACCACGCGACCCCGGGCTTCGGTTTTCACGCGGTATTCCGCCGTGAGATGCTCAGCCAGAAGTTGATGTTCGGCGGGTTTTCGTCCGAACAGTGACAGGCTGCCGGGATCACCCATCGCAACGGCCAGGCGTGCATGGACAAAACTCTTCCAGTAGTTGGTGTCGATCACGACGTGCCTCACCTGGCGGCGGCCCTGCACGTTCGGGATGCGCCAGTGGTGCCCGACCCGTTCACCGGTCTTGCGCTTGTACTCGCTGAACGGGATGCTGGACGCCCCGACATACCGCCCGTGACTGGGCATGATCAACCCAGCGTGGGCGCTCTGGCGGCAGAACTGGTAGACCACGTCGGTGGACTGGCCCCAGTTGGCGTCGATGAGGCAGCGCTCGATTCGCATCTCGGCCCCGTCGTCCCGCCGCCAGCGCCGGGTGAGATATTCGCCCGTGAGTTTCTCCAGGCCGGCGTAGATCGCACCCTCCAGGCCCGCACCAGGAGCCACGCGAGCGAGCGTCTTCTGCGCTTCGCGCAGAGTGAAGATGGGACGCTGCTGGTCGGGATTGTGCCGTAATCGACGACGTAGCCTGTAAAGTCGTCCTCCCAGGCGACCACCGCGTGAAAAAGCAGCTTGGCCTGCACGTCGATGAACATCGTCAGGTGACTGGCCCCCAGCGGGATCACGCCCCGGGGATGCCCGTTGGTCTTGGCAGCAATCGCTTCGGCGGTGAGCTGATCGGAATCGCCCTCGTCCTGAGGCAAGGGTTCGTTCTGGTACTCAGCCCAGAAGGCCCGTTCGTCCCGCAAACGCAGGTTCATCGCGTGCTGGATCGCGGACAGCTCATCGGCGTTGTACCGCTCGGGCCAGGCAATCACCGCGCCCGCATCCATCTCTTTTTGGTGCTGGCGGTAGAACTCCGTGGCCTCACGGCCGTCGCCGTCATTGCGGAAGCTGTCGGCGCGAATCTGGGCGTATTTGTCCCAGAGCTTCTCGTTGGTCGGGAAGGCATAGACCAGCTTGGTGCGCTCGCCTTGCCAGGCCGGGTGCTTGTCGCGGTCGAGAATCTGGTCGGCCATGTCGCCGGGGCGGATGACCGTACAGGGCATGATGCCGCTGATTTTCTGTCCCGGTCCGGCCAGGTTGAGGATCGCGCCGTTGAGCGTCTCCAGACGGGCACGGACCTGCTGGTCGCTGCGCGCCGACTCGTCGGTCTGCGGATCGTCGAGCACCACCAATGACGGGCGCACCGCTCGGCCGTCGGCACGCTTGAACTTCATGCCGCGAATGCGGCTCTCGATGCCGGCCACGCGGATGATCGCGCCCGAGGCACGGCTGCCTTCGATGGTCGGCAGCACGATCTCGTCGGCGGTCCAGACGATGCGCGTTGGCTTGCCGTCATAGAGCTGGCCCTTGGCGCGGTTGTGAATGCGCTCCAGGGCGCGGATGGGATAGACGACCTCCGGGTAGTCCTCCAGCAGGTGGTTGTTGGTCTCGAATTCGACCTTGATGCTTTCGAGCATGCTGCGCGCGTGTCCGGCGTCTGAGCCGATAAGGCAGACAAACTCCCGCGCCCCGGTGAGCATCGCCCAGATACAGGCCGTCTCGGCCAGCGTGGTCTTGCCGCTGCCGCGCGGCATGGCCATCGCAAAGAGTCCGCCGCGCAGCACGGCCGTCTCGATCTTGGCGATCACCTTCAGGTGGTCCTGCGACCACGGCAGGCTGAAGGTCTCCGGGAAATACGTCTCGCAAAAGAACCGAAAATCCATCGCCGCGCGCGCCTTGCGCTGCGGATTGACCACGGACGGTATCTCGCCGATGTCGCGACCGATGGCCGACAGCTCGGCATTGCGGGCACGGGCCGCCTCCTTCATCGCCTCGTAATCGAGGGGCGGTTTGGTCGGCTCGGGGTTATGGCGCGACCAGACCAGCCACGCCGTGTAGCGCAGCAGGTCGACATGCTTCTCGTCGCCGATGCGGTAGCCAGCCCGGTTGCGATGTCGGCGCAGCTGCCGCTCGCTAATGCAGTAGCCCAGCGGCGTGGAGTTCAGCATCCGCGTGAGAATCGACGGGCGCAGTTGCCGAACGTCAATCGCCATGAGCCGCCTCCTTCGCCAGCCAGGCAGCGTAGTGGATCAGGTTCAGCGTGCCGTCTGCGTTGGTGGGCGCGCCCGCCTCGATGTCGGCGCGGACCATCGCCTCGGTGATCCGTCGGCTGCCGGCAGCGGCGAGGATTTTTGCCGCCTGGGCAGGCGTCAGGGCCGTAATTTTGGGCGTTTGGTCGGTCATAGCTCTAGCCCTGTGGCCAGCTTACAAGAATCTCTAAGTTCTGTACCCATAAGGGGTTAATTGCCTTGATCTCCTGGCGAAAGCATGGCTGAATGTGGCTATTGAAACGAACGTAACGCCAGTAGCCACAAGGAGATAGGCCATGCGGAAGCAGCGTAGAACGCACGCGATACCCGACGGGACGCCGACCACCCAGCGCCCTTGGCACGACCTCAAACCCGGCGACGTGGTCTGGTTCGCCACCGGCTTCTACGAGGTCTTCGACGCTTGCCCGGTCAGCCAAGACAGCGTGCAGGTGAAGCTGATCGTCGATGGCCGCATCGAGAGCTACCGGGTCCGCGTGTGGCCGCAAAGCATGGCTACCTGCCGGATTTGAAACTGCAAACCCACACCAAGGAGAACCGCCATGACAACCATCGACAACACCCTCGCCCGGATCGCCAAGGAGCACATGCAGATCGAGACGCTCGAGACCCGCAAGCATGACGCCCTGGACTTCCACACCGTCGCGGTATGGGAGGCCAAAAGCGCCCTGCAGGCCGCCTACGACGCGGGTCGTGACGAGGCCCTCGGAGGCGCAGACGCCAAAGCGGCGTTGATCGACGCCCTCCGCGAAAA
>JASGTU010000002.1 GCA_030058085.1 Chloroflexota bacterium | reverse complement strand
GACGCAGAGGCGGGAAAGCCTGTCGGCGCTGCCGCAGCCGAGGCGTTTAGGACGATGCGGGTGTGGTAGCCGCCGGGCGAATCGCCGCGCGCGCCAGCAGTCCCGGCAGCCCCTCGCTCTGGAAGACGCCGCGCATACGCTGCGCCGGGTTGGCGCGTCGTTGCAGACGCTGCCACACGGGGCTCAGCAGCCGCTCCTCGCCGTAGCCGCGGGCGCGCAGCCCCTCCTCGGCCCGCCGCACGACCTCCGTCACGAAGCCGGGCGCAGGCTCCGGCGCAGCCAAGCCGCGGCCGATCACCTGGCGGTGATAAGTGCGCATCCGCTCCCAATACGAATCGCCCAACGCATCCTGCACATACGGCATGATCGTATCCGCCGCCTCGATCAGCCCCAGGCCCAGCGCGGCCGCGGCCATCTGCTCGGACCAGGGCTGCTGGCAAGCGGGGCGCAGTTCGATGGTGCCGTAGGCCACGCGCAGCCGCGCGCTGTTCCAGATGTAGTGCTCGTGGTAGAGAAACGCGTCGAGGTCCGCGCCGTGCTCCGCCAGATACTCGACAAAGTGCTGCGAGCTAGGCACGACCTCGCCGTCGCTTTGCAAGATCAGGTATTGCGACCGGCTGTTGCGCAGCACGTATTCCTCGATGCTGGCATAGGGGGCGGCGGGCATGCCGTGGCGCGCCTCGTTGGCGTGGATCAGCGCCATCTCGCCCTCGCGCCCGCTGCAAAACGGGCTGAGCGTCCCCCCATAGACGGGCGAATTGGCGCACAGCGCAATCAACACCGGCGCCATCAAGTTGCCGAAGTTGAGCATGTCCACCATCTCGTGCCGGGCCACGTCGACCTGCACCTGGTCCGCCGCGGTCACCGTATACCACAGCCACTCGCGACCCATCGCCCGGTACAGACTCTGGTAGCGCTGTTTGGGCGACATGAGGGGCAGGCTAGGCGCGGAAACGGGCTGGATGCCGTAACCCAGCACGCGCCAGCCGAAGGTCAGCGCCGCCCGCACCAGCCGGCTGACCGCATCCTCCATGATGCGCTCGACGGCGAACAGGTCACGACACGGCATCGTATTGACCTCGATCGTGCCCAGCCCCACCTCCAGGGCATAGGTGTACTCCTCGCCCGCCAGCGTCACGAGCAAGTTCGGGTTGCCCGTGTCGTACTTCTCGGCATAGTCGCCCTGTGCGATCAGCAGATCCCACAGCCGGCGCACGTCCGCGGCCTCGCCGCGGGCGTCGACCACCGGGAACTCGGCCTCGCGCCCGACGATGCGCGGCCAGGTTATCGTCTCGCGAAAGCGCGCGTTGTATTCCGCCGCCAACTGGGCGACGGCACGCGCAATCACGTCGTTTTTGGTGGGGTCAGCGGGGCCAAAGGACACGAATCACTGCCGGCTTCTGAAGAGATGGGTTAGCGCAGACGCCGGATCACGGCGGGCAGTTCGCGAAAATCACGACACACGGCATTCGCCCTAGACGTCGCCGCGCCCCGGTCGCGGATGCCCGTGTACAGGACGGCGCGCATACCGATCGACATCGGCCCGGCGACGTCGTTGCTCTCGCGGTCGCCGACATGCACAATCTGTGAAGGGTGAAAGCCCAAGCCGATAGCGGCCTGGCGGAATACGTCGGTAGAAGGCTTCGCCTTCCCCATCTCGTCCGAAAAGACGAAATAGCTGAAATATTGCAGCAGCCCTTGTTGTTGCAACAGGTGGCGCAGCCCGCGCCCATTGGTGTGAATGGTATCGGAGATGACGCCAAGCCTGTACTCCTCGGACAGCAACTGCAAGGCGTTGTGGACGCCCGGCGCGAAATCGGGCGGTATGCGGATCTCCATCGTCTCGATCTCGCGCACGAGTTCATCCACTTCCTGCACAAGGCCGGCGTATTTGCCCGGCGCCGGCGCCAGGCCTAGATGCTCGTAGGCGTAATAGAGGCGCACGGGCACGCCCGGCGTATGGTGGCTCACCTGCCAGTCGTGGTTGAAACGCTCGTTGGCCGCGCGGTAGGCCTCGGTCGCCTGTTCGAGCGTGATGTGCGGGTAGCGCGCCGTGATCTTCTCGGCGAAAAGAAGTTGGCGCGCCTGCGCCTTGGCTGGCAACCCCAGCGCCGCACGCTTCGGCTCGTCCGAGTCGTCCGCCGCCAGCGTATCCCAGAAATCAAACGTGATGGCTGCGATCGTCATGGCGGCATCATAGCACAGCGCCGCCGCCCGCCCCAAGAGCAAACGCCCGCCGGCGTACGCCCGGCCGCGAGTTCTTGCCTGCGAGAACCCAATCGCCTAGAATGGCCCATAACGCAGCGCACAGCCGCCACACCATCTACACAGAAACGCCAGACCTCCATGAACGAGCCTCTTCTCACCGCCGTCGACCTACAAGCCTATATCGACAGCTGCGGCATCACCGCCCGCCTCATCGACGACGTAGGCCACACGCCCACTGTCCCCGCCGCAGCCGCCGCTCTCGGCGTAGAGCCGGACCAGATCGTCAAGACGCTGCTCTTCCTGCTCGACCTGCGGCGCAGCGCCGAGGACGAGCCGCAGCCCCTCGTCGTCATCAGCAACGGCGAAAGCCGCGTCGACAAGAAGTTGCTGGCACAGCGCTACTCCGTCGGCGCCAAACGCGTCAAGCTAGCGCCGCCCGAAATCGTGCTGCGCCTGCTCGGCTATGCAGCGGGGGGCGTGCCGCCCTTCGGCCATCGCAGCGACATCCCGGTCATCGTCGACGCCTCGCTCCTGCGCCTGCGCCAGCAGTACGGAGGGCGCATCTACGCCGGCGGCGGCGACGACCGCACCATGATGGAACTGACCGTCGACGAATTGCTGCGCGTCGTCCGCCCGGAGATCGTCGCCGTCAGCGAAGCGGAACAGACGCCCTAACGCAAAAGCCTGGCCGGCGGGCCAGGCATATCTACAGCCAAAGCGAATTGTGTGCGGCCAAACCAGGCGCTATTCCGCCACGCGCACCGGGCGATAGGGCAGCGTTTCGTCGTCCTCGCCGGGTTGCGGGCCGCGCTGCGGGCCGAAGTTCGAGTCGGCGTAGCGCTGGCTGACTGCGGTCTGCTGGTTCACGCCGCAGAGCACGCAGATCTCCCATTCGTTGCGCACCAGATTGCCGCAGTTCGGGCAGCTATGCTGCAACTGGTTGTGGCAACTTGGGCAGTAGACCCAGGGCTCCTTCACCGGCGCGCCGCATGTGCCGCAGACGAACGTATCTTCGATCTCGCGCAGCAGCGCCTCTTCCTCCAGCGCCCGGTCGAACACATCGGCCAATGTCTGCCGCGGGCGGATCATCAGGTAGAGCACCCAGCCGACCAGGGGAAAAACCAGCACCAGCACAACCGCCAGCAGGATGGCAAGCCAATCCCGCGTGCGCGTGCGGATGTCGTTAAACGTCCAAATGCCGACGGCTGCCCAAAAGGCAAAGATAAACGCCCCAAGCGCGGCGACGACGATCCCGACGATGGTGGCGATTGTATTGACAAGCTCTGCAGACATAGTAGCTCTCCGCGAATGGGTGATCAACACCCGGCTGAATGCGGATTATAGCGCAGGTCAGATCAAACCCCAAAAGGATCGGCGGGTCTGGGACGCGCCCCAAGACAGGAAATCGTTTTGACACCAGCCGCCAATCATGGTAAGACTGGAGCGTTATCGAATGCCTGACCCGCGCCCCTGCCGGCGCCAACGAACGGACAATGCCGCGTGATGGAAGAAGCCCAGGCAGCCGACATCATCGTCTGCCGCAACGTCAACAAGTGGTACGGAAACTTCCAAGCCCTACGCAACATCAGCTTTACGGTCAAGACCAAAGAGGTCGTCGTCATCATCGGCCCGTCCGGCAGCGGCAAGTCGACCCTGATCCGCACCATCAATCGCCTCGAAGAACACGAATCCGGCGACATCATCGTGGATGGCATCCCGCTCACCGAGGACGTCCACAACATCGAGGCGATCCGCATGGAAACCGGAATGGTTTTTCAGCAGTTCAACCTCTTCCCGCATCTGACCGTGCTCCAGAACATCAGCCTCGCCCCCATCAAGGTGCGCAAACGCAAGAAGGCGGAGGCCGAAACCCTCGCCATGCAGTTGCTGGAACGCGTGGGCATCCCCGAGCAGGCCAATAAATACCCAGCCCAGTTGTCCGGCGGCCAACAGCAGCGCGTCGCCATCGCCCGCGCCCTCGCCATGCAGCCCAAGATCATGCTCTTCGACGAGCCGACCTCCGCCCTCGATCCGGAGATGATCAAAGAAGTGCTGGACGTGATGAAGGAATTGGCGCTGTCGGGCATGACAATGCTGGTGGTGACGCACGAAATGGGCTTCGCCCGCGAGGTGGCGGACCGCTTCATCTTCATGGACGCAGGCGAAATCGTAGAGATGGGCGCGCCCCGGCAATTCTTCGAGGCGCCGCAACACCAACGCACCAAGCTCTTCCTCGAAAAGATCCTCTAGCGCCGGCGTACAGCCGCTATGGAACGACAGCCTGCACCTCCGGCGCGTCAGTAGGCGTCGGCTCCATCACCGGGCGCGCCGAAGGCGGTTGCACCCACTCGCGATAGAGCGTCAGCAGCTCCGGGTTGTCCAGACTGCGCAGTTCCGCCAGCCAGTCTTCCGTCGACACAATCTGATAACGGTAGCGCCCCAAATAGGTGCGCAGGAAATCGCGAAACGCGCGGTCGCCCATCGCCTCGCGAAGCTGGGCGTAAAACAGCGCCCCCTTGGCATAGACGATCGTCTCGTACTGCGAGCCGCTCTCAAACGCATCCACCGGCCGGTTTACATTGACATCGGCGTTGCGCTCGGCCAACAGAGACAGCGGGACGCGCCAGCGCTGCTGTTCCACCGCGGCGGCCCGATCCTCGCCATACACCGCTTCGAAATAGAGCCGCATCGCATACTCGGCCAGCGCCTCGTCCAACCACGGTTCCGACACAGGGTCGTTGTGGACGATCTGAAACCACCAGTGATGCGCCGCTTCGTGCGCCACCAGCGCCTCCAGGTTATCACGATAGCGTGAATACAGCTCGACGCCAAGCAAACTAACTTGCGGATATTCCATGCCGCGGTAAGACAATGCCGCAGGCGCCACGGCCATGTCGCGCGCCGGGTACGCGCCGAAGTAATCGCTGTAGAAACGCAGCGCA
Source organism: Chloroflexota bacterium (assembly GCA_030058085.1). GTDB lineage: Bacteria > Chloroflexota > Anaerolineae > Caldilineales > Caldilineaceae > JASGTU01. The sequence goes on along the minus strand of JASGTU010000002.1, from coordinate 31,200 downwards.
GCCACTGCATAGGTCAGCGCCGCCCGGCCTGCGCCCTCATCGCCCGGCAGCCAGTAGCTCGTCACCCGCGTGCCGTAAGCCTCTATCGAGGCCGACTCGAAGCGCGGGCTCATGTGCAGCAGGAATTCGCGCACCGGCCCTGTCGCCCAAACATGCTGCGTCAACTCCTCTCCAACATCATGCGTGATGATGCGCGTGCCGGTGGCGACCGGCACTTGGTCGGACGGCAGCGTAGCCGTCACCACGAAGAGAGAAGCCTGGTTGAAGGCCGCGTCGCCGCGCACCGATCCGGTCTCCATCCACCAACTGCCCGTCCCCACTGCGGGGCCTGGCTCATAGACCGCCAGCGCAGGATAGAAGAGCGGCAGGCTGATCATCTCCTGGCTAGCGCCGAATAGAGCGTAGGCAGCCGGATCGTTGGACCAGCGGGGAATTGTCAGCTTCCAAGAAAGCTCCACCTTCGCCGCCTGACCGGGCAGCAGCGCGCGCGGCAAGTCCACACGCACGGCCGAGCTCTTAGCCTGGTAGGCGAAGTTGGTCGGCGAATCGTTGACGAGCGCGCTGAGCAGCGCCATCTGCCCGCCATACTGATCGAGCATCGGGTAGAGCCGGAAGACCAGATGCGGCCAAGGGTCCGGGCTTGTGTTGGTCAGGTCTACGCGCAGCGAACCGGTCAATACGTCGCCCGGCGGCGGAAAGTTGACGCTAATCTGGTAGCGCGGCGCGGCTGCAGCCAGATCAACGTCGCCCTGATAGGCGTCTTTCAACGCGGCGCGGTGGATAGCCAGCGGGTCGGGCGGCGGGTCGCTGTGACGCGAGCAGGCGCCCATGACAAATAGCAGCGCCGCCAGCGCGAGCAACGCGCCGGCGGAAATTTGCAGCGGCAGTTTCACTCGATTGGCGGCGGGTGCGCGTCCGGGCGATTTGGGCGATGCGGGCAACGAAAAGATCGACTTCACTTTTTAGGCGGATATGCTACACTGAAAGCCAAGAGCAGGAGATTTGGCAAAAGGTAAGTGCGTCCACTTCTGCCGCCCCGCCGTCTGTGCTATCCTCAGAGCGACTTAGCGCCGCTTCACGGCCATTATAGCACAGCGAAGGCGAGAGCTTATATGAGCGATCCGATCACTTATGTGTTGTTGGTGCGCCACGGGGAAAACGACTGGGTAAATTCACACCGCCTGGCAGGACGCTCGCCCGGCGTGCACCTCAACGACAACGGCCGCGAGCAAACCGAGCGCCTGCGCCGCGCCCTTAGCGAACAGCCCATCGCCGCCATCTATTCCAGCCCGTTGGAGCGCTGCATCGAAACCGCCCAACCTGTAGCCGCCGCGTTGGGCCTAACCGTCATCCCCGAACCGGGCCTCTTGGAAGTGAACTACGGGCAATGGCAGGGCGGCGATCTGAAAGAGCTTGCCAAATCCCCCGAATGGGAATTGGTGCAGCACCTGCCCGGCAGCTTTCGCTTTCCCGATGGCGAAACGCTCTACGAGGTGCAAGGGCGAGCTGTCGAGACCATCGAACGCCTCCGTATAGCGCATCCGAACCAGACCGTTGCCATTTTTAGCCATGGCGATGTCATCCGCACGACGCTTGCTCACTATCTGGGAACGCCGATCGACCTGTTCCAGCGCGTGGCGATCAGCACCGCATCGGTCAGCGCCATCGCCTTTTTCGGCCCGCGGCCGGCAGTGCTGTTTACGAACTACCTGGCGGATATGCCCAGGCTCGAAGTTAAACTAGACGAAGAGAATCATGACAGCCACGGCAAACAAGACGACGACCATGCTACTACTGCAGCCGCATAACGCCAGGCTGATTGCGAGAACCCGCTCATGACCGAGTATGCGTATGACCTGAATCCGGTTCAACATATCGTCGCCGACGCCGTCGGTGAGCCGGGCAACCGCACTTTCTTTCTCCAGGGTCGCGCCGGCCCCGCATTGGTGAGTCTGGTTCTAGAGAAGCAGGAAGTCGCCAATCTGGCGATCAGTATCCTGCAGCTCTTAGAAGAACTCGAGGAGAAATTTCCGGAACTGACGCCGGCCGCGTCCTCCAACAGCGATCTGATCCCCGAATCGCCCGTCGAGCCGCTGTTCCGCGTCGGCCAGTTGATCGTCGGTTATGACGAAGAGGACGACATGATCTGGCTCATCGCCAAGGCCCTGATCATCTCGGAATCGGGCACAGCGCTCGACCCGGAGGACGACGAAGTGCCGTCGGTGCGTTTCGTCGCTACGCGCCAACAGATGCGCGCGCTCAGCGAGCACGCCCTGGAAACCGTCGCCCGCGGCCGGCCCACCTGCCCCCTGTGCGGACAGCCCATCAACCGCGACGGCCATTTCTGTCCGCGCTCCGATGGGCAAGCCATGCCCATTGTCTTTTAGGCCCGTCTGCCGGCGCTTCCAGCCCGGGTGCGAGAAAGCGATCCGCCCTTGTCACCTCGTCGATCCTCACCTGGCGCAGCCGATGCCGAGGTCGTCACCCTAACCGAGACCGACGCTCTGCATACGCTCAAGTCAGGCAAAATGGCGGAACAAGGCCTTCTGCCCTATAGCTCGAATCACAGCTTCCTGGTGACGGTCGCCGGCGGCGATTTGACGCTGCCCGCGGTATACAAGCCCCAGCGCGGCGAAACGCCTCTCTGGGATTTCGAATGGGGCAGTCTGTGTAAACGCGAAACCGCAGCCTACGAGGTCAGCCGCAGCTTAGACTGGAATCTCGTCCCGCCGACCGTCCTGCGCCAGGGCACGCGCGGCCTGGGCAGCGTTCAACTCTACGTGCCCAATGACGACGAGGAGCACTATTTCACCATCCATGCCGACGCGCGCTTTGCCGTACCGCTGCGCCGCCTGGCGCTCTTCGACTACGTGATCAACAACGCCGACCGCAAAAGCGGTCACTGCCTGATCGGGCCGGAAGGCAGACTGTGGGCGATCGACCACGGCATCTGCTTCCACGTCGAATTCAAGGTGCGCACTGTCATTTGGGAGTTTAGCGCAGAACCGATCGAGCCGGATACGCTGGAAGACCTGGCGCGCTTTCGCGCCGCCCTTTGCGACCCATCCGGCGCGGTCGCTCGCACCCTGCACCGCTTACTTACCGCAGACGAACGCGCCGCCATGCTTGCCCGCGTCGAGACGCTCGTGCGCAGCAGACGCTATCCGGCGCCGCACCCGCACCGGCGCAACTATCCGTGGCCGCCCATCTAAACCATAGAACTCGCACCAGGATTTCAGCTTTGACTGCCAATCGCCGTTACTGCTCAACATCACAATACCGCATCGACCTGCGCCATAGCAGGGGCGGCGCTTCATCATGCCCGCCCACCCCCGAATAGGAGGCGACGTGAAAGCTGTTCTCATGGCCGGCGGCGAGGGTTCACGCCTACGCCCACTGACGGTTGGACGCCCCAAGCCCTCCGTGCCTATCGTCAATAAGCCCGTGATGGGCCACATTCTTGACCTGCTCAAACAGCATGGCATCACCGACGTCATCGTCACCCTGCGCTTCATGGCCGCGGCCATTCAGGACCTCTTTGAGGACGGCAAGAACATCGGCATGAACTTGACCTACGTCGTCGAAGAGAACCCGCTCGGCACCGCGGGCAGCGTCAAAAACGCAGCCGCCCTGCTGGACGACACCTTCCTCGTCATCAGCGGCGACTCCATGACCGACTTTGACTTGCGCCAGATCATCCGCACACATCAAGAGCGCCAGGCCATGGCCTCTCTCACCCTGGCGCGCGTGTCGAATCCCTTGGAATACGGCGTCATCATTACCCAAGAGGATGGCCGGGTCACTCAGTTTCTGGAAAAGCCGAGTTGGGGCGAGGTGATGTCCGACACCGTCAACACCGGCCTGTATGTCCTGGAACCGGAAGTGCTGGACTTGATCCCGCCGAATGTCATCTACGACTTCTCGCGCGACCTGGTTCCGCGTATGCTCGCCGAACGCCTGCCGCTCTACGGCTGCATCGCCGACGGCTACTGGTGCGATATCGGCGCCATCGAGGAATACCGCCGCGCCAATGCCGACTTGCTCTTCGGCCACGTCAATACCCCCGAACCTATCGGCAACCACATTGGCGGCGGCATTTGGATCGGCGAGGATGTCGATATCGCGCCCAGCGCCCAGTTATACGGCCCCATCTATTTGGGCAGCGGCGTCAAAATCAAGGGGGATGTGACCATCTACGGGCCGAGCGTGATCCGCGACTACACCGTGATCGACGCCCACACGCGCATCGAACGCAGCATCCTCTGGCGCAACAACTACGTCGGCGAAAACTGCGAGTTGCGCGGCGCCGTCCTCAGCCGCCAATGCAGCGTCAAATCCAACGTCATCATTTTCGAAGGCGCCGTCATCGGCGACAACTGCGTGCTCGGCGAAGCAAGCGTCATCCACCCCGATGTCAAGCTGTGGCCGCGCAAAGAGATCGAGACGGGCGCCACTGTCAAAAGCAGCATCATCTGGGGCAACCAGGGCCGCCGCGCCCTCTTCGGCCGCTACGGCGTCACCGGCACGGTCAACGTCGATCTGACGCCGGAGTTTGCGGCCAAGCTGGGCGCAGCGCTCGGCGCCACCCTCCCCGTCAGAAGCAACGTGGCGATCAACCGCGACACCCACCGCTCCTCGCGCATGCTCAAGCGCGCCCTGATCAGCGGCATCCCCGGCACCGGCATCAATGTGCTGGACTTGGGCCAGGCCCCGATCCCGGTGCTGCGCCATTTCGTGCGCAAACACGACAACATCTCGGCGGGCATCCATGTGCGCATCAGCCCCTTCGACCAGCGCGTCGTGGACATCCGCATCGTCGATCAGGCCGGCATGAACCAGAGCAATGTCGACGAGCGCGCCATCGAACGCACCTTCTTCCGCGAGGATTTCCGCCGCGCCTATATGGACGAAATCGGCCTCATCCAATACGCCGTGCGCCCCATCGAGATCTACACGGAAGATTTTCTCGAACACGTGGACGTGGCGCACATCCGCGAACGGAAATTCCGCATGGTGATCGACTACTCGCACGGCCTCGCCACCGAAACCCTGGAGCGCATCCTCAACGTCCTCAGCATCGACGTGGTGCCCTTGAATGCGCGCACGGATGAAACCAAACTCGCCATGCTGCAAGAGGAGTTCACGACCAACCGCCAGCGCGTAGCCAAGATCGTCAGCGCCCTCCAGGCAGACGTCGGCGTCCAGTTGGACGTGGGCGGCGAGAAGATCTTTCTGGTCGACGAAAACGGCGCCATGATCGACGACGTGACGGCCGCCGCGCTCATGGTCGAACTGGCGCTCTCCGCCAACCCCGGCCACGCCGCCGCTGTCCCCGTCACGCTGCCCAACGCTTTCGACGAGATCGCCAACCGGCACGGCAGCCGGCTGGTGCGCTTCGGCCTCAACTTGCACCAGTTGATCCAGACCGTCGAACACGAACACATTTTGATCGCCGCCGACGGCAGCGGCAACTTCGTCTTCCCCGATTTTCAGCCTGCGGTCGACGGCTTGATGGCGTGTGCGCGCCTGCTGCAATACCTGGCGCAGCGCCAAGAGCCGCTCAGCGAGATCATCGCCTGCCTGCCGCACGCCCACACCAACACGCAGCGCATCCCCTGCCCCGCCGACCAAAAGGGGACGATCATGCGCAAGCTCAACGAGCGTTTTATGCATTACCGCATGGACAACGCCGACGGCATCAAGGTATGGCTGGACAACGGGGAATGGATCCACTTCGCCCTGGACCCCGACCTGCCCTACGTCGGCCTCACCGCCGAAGCCGCAGACGACGACCGCGCCCGCCAGTTGACACAGGAGTTCGGCGCGGAAATCGAGCGAATGGTCTCTGCGGAAAGCTGACGCAGCCATGTCGATTCTCCCTGCCCTGTGGACGCAGATCACAGCGTCCCCCGCCCAGACCTACCGTCTCGGCTATACGCTAGGCCGTCACGCCTGGCCCGGCCAGGTCATCGCACTTCAGGGCGACCTCGGCGCGGGCAAGACTACGTTGACACAGGGCATCGCCGCCGGTCTGGGCATCCGCACCCGCGTCACCAGCCCCACCTTCACCCTCGTCAACGAATATGCGAACCAGTCCGGCCTGCGCCTCGTCCACATCGACGCCTACCGTCTAGGCGACGAGACGGACCGCGCCGTAGCCGAGTCCGCCACCTTCGGCCTCGAGGAAATCCTGGATAAAGAGGCGCTAGAGGAGATGAATGGCGGCGCGGTGGCGGTCATCGAATGGGCCGAGCGCGTCGCCCCGCTGCTGCCCGACGACTGCCTTCTCATTGCCCTCTCGGCAGGCGACGACCCGGACCAGCGCGCCGTCACAATCCACGCCTCCGGCCCGCTCAGCCAAACCCTGCTCGCCGCGCTTCGCGCCGAGATGCAGGCATGGGATGCGCCCGGCGGGCAAGAATAGCTCCGAAAACGACTACGCCCGGCCTCGCACAGCCGCCAGATCGTCCGGCGCGTCGATGTCGGCCAACAGGTCGCCGTCCACATTCACAGCGCCCATCGCGTATCGCCGGCTGCGCAACACATCGCGCCCGCCGCGGTCGCCTCGCACAGCGTGCAGTTCCGGCCACAGCGCCCGGTCGAACAAGGCCGGCGCGCCGCGCAGTTCGCCGTCGACGCGCGGCGCGGCTATAGGCCAGCCCGCCCGCCACAGGCTCGCCAGCCGTCGCAGCAGGCTCACCGGCAGGAAAGGCTGATCGACGGGCAGCAACAGCGCAGCCTGCGTCGCCGGGCCGAGTGCGGCCAACCCCGCCTGCATGCTGCTCGCCTGCCCGCTCGCCCAGGCGGCGTTATGCACCACACGCACGCGCGAGGCGGGCTGCGCCGTCCACGGGGTCAATGCTTGCGCTGTCTGCTGCGCATGCGCGCCGGTCACAACTACGATCTCTTCGGCGTCACTCTGCAACGCCAGGCGCAGCGCCCGAACGACCAGCGGCTCGCCACCGACCTCCGCCACCTGCTTCGGCCCGCCCAGGCGACTGCCCTCTCCCGCCGCCAAGATCACCGCAGCCAGCGGCCCCCAGCGTTCGTGCACCGGCGGCCCGTCCATGCGTCCGGCGGACGCGATCAGCGCCGGATGGCCGTCTGCAGCCAAACGCCGCGCTGCCAGTCGTGCGCACGCCCGCGCCGGCGCGTTCTCCGCCTTATTGAGCAGCGCGACCAGTTCGGCTCCAGGCGGCCGGTTCTTGCCGCCGCCCTGCGGGTGCGCCAGCAGCCGGGCGACCATCTCCGGCGTCAGCCGCGCCGGTTCCGTCGCAGTCAGGCCCAGCACGCGGCGAATCTGCGCCGGTCGATGCACACGGTCTTCTTCGATCTGCCGCCCGACGGCGTCCATGCCCGCCACCGCGACCAGCAGCGTGGTCGAGGACGGAACGGGCGGCTCGTACTCAGCCGGCGCCTTCGCCGGCAACATACGGCTCCCGTCCGCCTCCACGATCAGCGCAGCCGCGCCCAGTTCTGCGGCCTGCGCCGCCAGCGCGTCGACCTGCGCCGCGGACACGCCCGGATACTTGCGGCCCTCCCCCTCGATCACATGCGGGGAGACGAGCAGGCATTGGCCGTGGCGGTCGAGCGCAGCCGCAATCGCATCGAACGGCAGTTGCGCGCCGGTGAACTCCACAGCCCAGGCGCTCCCCTCCACCTCATACGATGCCAGGCGCGTCGTCGCCGTGCAGATCACGCGCTTATTCTGCGCCACAACCTCCGCCGCCAGCCGGCGCATGGCGCTGGTCTTGCCGCCGCCGCCCACAAGCGACACGACATCCGGCGCAACCGGGTCCAGCCGCAGGCGCAGCGCGCTCACCAGGTTCATCGCCGCCATCCGCTAGGCCAGCGCCTGGGCCAGATCGTCGATCAGATCGTCGGCGTGCTCCAGCCCAACTGAGATGCGCAGCAGGTTCTGCGGCGCCTTCGAGTTCGGCCCTTCGGTCGTAGCGCGGTGTTCGATCAAGCTCTCGACGCCGCCCAAGCTCGTGGCTCGTGTGAACAGCCGGCAGCGTCCCGCCACGGCGATAGCCTCCGCCGCGCCGCCCTGCACCAGGATCGACATCATACCGCCGAATAGACGCATCTGCCGGGCCGCCACCGCGTGGCCGGGGTGATCCGGCAAGCCCGGGTAGTAGGCGGCGACGACGCGCGGGTGATCGCGTAGGAAAGCAGCCACGCGCTGCGCGTTGGCCGTATGTGCAGCCACGCGATAGGGCAGCGTGCTGATGCTGCGCAGCAACAGCCAGCAGTCAAACGGCGACGGGACCGCGCCGCCCGCCTTCTGAATGGTCTGCAGGGCAGAGAACAGTTCATCCTCCTGGCGGGTGATGATCGCGCCGCCCAGCAGGTCGCTGTGCCCGCCTAAGTACTTGGTCGTGGCGTGCATCACCAGGTCCGCGCCCAGTTGCAGCGGGCTTTGGCCCACGGGCGACGCCCACGTGTTGTCGACCACGCAGGTCGCGCCCGCCTCATGTGCGATGGCCGCCACGCCTTCGATGTCGGTGATGGTGAGCAGCGGGTTAGACGGGGTCTCCGCCCAGATGAGGCGCGTCGCCGGGCGCACGGCAGCGCGCACCGCGTCCAGGTCGGCCATGTTGACCGCGGTCGCCTGCAACCCCCAACGCCCCAACACATGCTGCGTCAGCTCACGCATGCCGAAGTAGACGTCGTCGGGGATGATCACGTGGTCCGCGGACGCTAGAGTTTGCAGCACGGCTAGCGTCGCCGCCTGACCGGACGCAAACGCGGCCGCGGCTGCGCCGCCCTCCAGCGCCGCCAGGCACTCCTCCAGCGCGGTGCGGTTGGGGTTCTCGCTGCGTGTGTACTCATAGCCGTGCGGCATGCTGCCATCGGGCTCGCGGGCAAACGTCGTCGATAGGATAATCGGCGGCATGACCGCGCTGGTCCCGCTGTCGATCCGGCGTCCGGCGTGAATGGCCAGCGTCTCAAATTTCATAGAGCCTCGCTTGCTAGGTTATTGGGCGAAAGAACGTCAGCGCAACCGAATGCAAAAAAGGGCAACTCGCCGTTACTCGCGCGGGATGCCCGTGATGCGGATGCCGCTGCTCTTGACCTTGTGCCTGATGTTGATCCCGATCAGCACGGCGGTCAAGCCCTCCAGCACCGGCGCATTCGCCAGCGGGCCGGCGTCCACGCTAGAGAACCCGGCGGCACGAACCAGCTCCGCGGTTAACTGCTTGGCCTCCTTGTCGTCGCCCGCGATCAGCACGTCGCAGTCCGCTTGCCAGTCCAGGTTCTTCAGATGCCCCGCGGCGATGTTCTGAAAGGCGGCGACCACGCGCACCTCCGGACCCAGTTGGGCCTGCGCCTCCTCTGCAGCCGAACCGCCCTGCGGATGCCAGACGACGCTCACCTTGGGCGGCTTGAGCGGCACGCCCACCGTGATCAAGACCTTGCCTTGGCACGCCGCTGCGATTTGGTCGATGGTCGCCGCCTGGGCATCGTACGGCACGCTGAGCACAACCGCGTCGCCCGCCGCCGCTGCTGCGGCATTGGTCGCGCCGGTGATGGCCGCGCTGCCCGCGGGCAGCAGCCCTGCCAGTTCGGCGCTCACGCTCGCCGCCTTCTCTGAGCTGCGACTCCCGATCACGACCGGGTAGCCCGCAACGGCCCAGCGCACTGCCAGCCCGGAGCCCTCAGCGCCGGTCCCGCCGATCACGGCGACGGTTGGCTTGCTCATTCTTTTTATCCCTTCCTGCTATGTGTTCCAGGTAAGTGTTTGCATGAAACTGTCATGCTGAACGAAGTGCAGCATCTCGAACGAGGCGCCGCCAGGCTTCTCATCCCATGCGCCAGAAACGGAGTTTCTTTGCTTCGGGATGCTTCTCCCGGCAGGTCGTCGGCGCAACGTCTCGCAGGCCGCGGCTCGCATCAGAACATGGCCCAGTAGCGGTCCCACGTCGCCGCAGCCGCGACGCGGCTCTGCGCCGCGATCTCGGCCTCGTCCATCGTCGCCAACTCCCGGTCGCGCATGAGGACGCGGCCATGGACGATGGTGCTGTGTACGTGCCCGCCGCTCATGCCGAACAGGATGTGCCACGGCAGATTGTCAGCCGTCAGCGGCGTCGTCGGGTAGTAGTCCATCAGGATTAGGTCGGCGTACGCCCCCGGCGTCACGATGCCGGCAGGCCGGTCGAAGAACTGCGCAGCCAGGCGCCGGTTATTGTGGACCGCCATCGCCACCGCCTTGTCGGCCCCCAGATAGCGCGGGTCGGCATGCGCCACCTTCTGCAGCATGTCCGCGACCTTCATCTCCGCGAACATATCATTACTGAAGCCGTCGTTGCCCAGGCAGACCGGCAGACCGCCGCGCAGCATAGCCGTCACCTCCGCCGCGCCCACGGCGTTGTTCATGTTCGAGCGCGGCTGATGCGTCACAAACGTGCCGCTCTCGCGCAGCAGCGCCATCTCCCAGGCGTCGATGTGGATGCAGTGCGCCATGATGCTGCGCGGGCCGGTAATGCCGAAGCCGTGCAGCCGCTCCACCGCGCGCTTGTCCGACTTCGCCAGGCTGTCGTACTCATCCGCCGGATGCTCCGCCACATGGATATGAAAGGCGTCGCCCTCGCTCGCGCACGCTTGCAGCGTCTCGTCGGAAAGCGTCAGGCTGGCGTGTAGGCCGAAGGTGGCAGCCACGCGCTCGCCGATGTCGCTTCCCTCGGCGGCGCGCAGCCTGCGCATAAAGCGCACATTCTCGCGGATACCCGCCTGCGCCGCCTCGGGCCCGTCGCGGTCGGTCACCTCGTAGCACAGCACAGCGCGCAGCCCGCTTGTCTCGACCGCTTCGGCAATCACGTCCAGGCTGCCGTCGATGGCGCGCTGGCTGGCGTGGTGGTCGATCAGCGTCGTCGTGCCGTTGCGGATGGCGTCCACCAGGCAGACTTCAGCCGAACGCCGCACCCCCTCCAGGTCGAGCGCCTTGTCCAGCCGCCACCACAGCTTCTCCAGGATTTCCGGGAAGTCCTTGGCCGGCGGGCCGGGGATATACATGCCGCGGGAGAACGCCCCGTAGAAGTGCGTGTGCGCGCAGATCTGCCCCGGCATCAACAACATGCCCTGCGCATCCCAGCGTTCGTCGTCGGGATAGCGCGCCAGCAGGTCCGCCTCTGCGCCGACCTCGGCAATAATGGCGCCGTCAATGCGCACCGCGGCCCCATCCAGCACGCGGTTCTCTCCATCGAAAGTGACGACTGTAGCATTATGGATCAGCATGGGCGCTCCTTCCATTTCGTGCGGCGAATTTGCCGTATTGTAAACCCGCCGATTAGAATTCTCCAACGAACCGGTTACTCCGGCTCTGTCCTAGAATTGCCGCGCAACTCCGCTCCGCTGTCGCCGGCGAAGCAGCCAACGGCTCGCATACCAGGAGGCCCCATGAACGTACTCGTCACAGGCGGCGCCGGCTTCATCGGCAGCCACATCGCCGATGCATTGCTGGCTGCAGGCCATCATGTCGTCGTCGTCGACAACCTCCACACCGGCCATCGCCGCAACGTGCCCGCAGACGCCGCTTTTCACCAGGTCGATATTACCGACGGCGAGCGCCTGCAGGAAATCTTCGAGCGCGAGCGAATCGAGGCCGTCATCCACCAGGCCGCGCTGGCCAACGTGCGCGAGAGCATGAGCGATCCGCTCGAATACGCGCGCGTCAACGTGATCGGCTCGCTCACGCTTCTCGAGCTGGCGCGCAAGCACGGCTGCAGCAAATTCGTCTTTGCCAGCACCGGCGGCGCGGTCTACGGCGAAGGCTACAGCCCGGACGGCGACAGGCTGCCTTTTACCGAGGCGAGCCGCCCCCAGCCCAAAGACAACTACGGGGCCAACAAGCTCAGCGTCGAGTACCACCTCGACCTCTACGGCCAGAACTACGACCTGCCCTACGTCGCCCTGCGTTATCCCAACGTCTACGGACCGCGCCAGGACAGCAAAGGCGAGGCCGGCGTCATCGCCATCTTCGCCGGCGCCATGCTGCAGGACACGCCCACGCGCATCACCGGCGACGGGACGCAGACGCGCGACTTCGTCTTCGTTGGCGACATCGCCCGCGCCAACCGTCTCGCCCTAGAAGGCGCCGCCAGCGGCATCTTCAACGTAGGCACGGGCGTGCCGACCAACATCAACGCGGTTCACCGCCTGCTCGCCGGCATCACCGGCTACGCGCTCCCGCCGGAGCACACGCCGCGTCCCGTGGGCGAAGTCCTCGCCACCTACCTCGACAGCAGCAAAGCGGCCAAGGAACTTGGCTGGCGACCTGAAGTCTCCTTACATGACGGGCTGCAGGCGACCGTCGACTGGTTCCGCACGAGCGAGGCGGCCTAATGCCTGCGCAGCGCGGCTTCGCTCGCAACGGCACGCCATGCACATAGCGGTCAACGGCTGGTTCCTCGGGCAAGAAACCACGGGCAGCGGCCAATATCTGCATCACTTGCTTGACCGCCTCCCCGACCAGAAGCCCGGCGTGCGGCTGACCGTCCTGCTTCCCGCCACGACGGACATCACGGCATGGCAGGCCCGGTGGCCGCGCCTGGCGCTGCAGCCGGTCAAACTGCCGCCGCTGCCCGCCAACTGGCAAAAGCTGTGGTGGGAGCAGGTCGCCGTTCCCGCCGCGGCCCGGCGTCTGCGCCCGGATGCGCTCTGGGTTCCGTATTGGGCGGCGCCGCTCTGGCAGCCCTGTCCGGTCGCGGTCACCGTCCATGACCTGATCCCGCTGCTGCTGCCCGCCTATCGCGGCGGCTTTCTGCAGCGCCGCTACACCGCGCTCGTCGCCGCCAGCGCGCGCCGAGCCGCCGCAGTCCTGACCGTTAGCCGCGCCAGCGCCCGCGACATCGTCGACCATCTGCGCATCTCGCCCGAGCGCGTGCACGTCGTCTACCATGGCCCCAACACAACGCCTGGCACAGACGTAGATGCGCCGCCCCGCGCGCAAGAACTTGCAGCCGTGCGCGCCCAATACAGCCTGCCCGAGCGCTACTTCCTCTATCTGGGCGGCTTCGACGTGCGCAAAAACGTGGAAGCGGTGCTCTCCGCCTACCAGCGCTACCTGGAGAAAGGCGGCGAACCGCAGATCCGCCTGGTGATCGCCGGCAAACTGCCCGCGCACGATTCGGCCTTTGCGCCCGACCCGCGCGCCATCGCCGTCCGTCTTGGCCTGCAAGACCGCGTGCACTTCTGCGGCTGGGTAGACGAAACGGACAAGGCCGCGCTCTATGCCCTAGCGACGGCCTATGTCTTTCCTAGCCTCTCTGAAGGGTTTGGGATGATGGTGCTGGAAGCGATGGCTGCCGGTACGCCGGTCATCACCAGCGACCGCTAGGCCACGTTCGCTTCGCGGTTCGTTCGCGCGATGCACCTTCTGTCATGTTGAGTGAAACGAAACATCTCTACCTCTAGTGCGGCAAGATTCTTCAACTCGCTAACGCTCGCTTCAGAATGACAGAAGTGGGCGAACACTTCGCTTAGGGGACGAAGCAGATCTGCTCCGCGGCCAGCGCCGGGTGGCTATAGCCGAAGTGATCGGTGATCTGCCACAGGTCCGGGTTGTCGGTGAAAATCGGCTCGACCGCTGCGCAGGCGTCTGCCGGAGTTGCGCCGCCGGCGATCGCATCTTGCCAGCTCGCGGCCGCCTGTGCGTACAGGCTGTCAGGCTGGGCGGCTGCCAGGTCGTCCAACGTCGCTTGGGCGGCGACGTCATCCCCGGCATAGTGCTGAACCTGCATCAGCCGGAAATGGGCCAGCCCCTGCAACAACGCCAGTTCCTCGTCTGGTCGCAGGCCGAAAATGCTGCACGCCTGCAACTCATCCGCCAGCGCCGCCGCATACAGTTCTGCGGCTCGCGCGTAGCCGATCACATCCGCCGCCAGCAGGGCCGCATCCGCCTCGACCAGGCGCAGCCCCATGCAGTCGTTTCCTCCCGCCGTGCGGTCATAGGTCCAACTGATGCGCCGGAAGGGAGCGCCGTCGATGCTCTGCCACACCTCTTGGTGCGGAACCGCCAGCCCGCCTTCCAGCGTGTCGCTGACGCCGCCGACCAGCACGAGGCGATGCCCGCCGCCCGGATCGCCGTCCTTGACCGGTTCAAACGTCGCCGTACCCAGCGCAATTACGGCGCCCGGCTCGATCATCGACACATACTCCGCGCCGTCCCATGTCCACACCTGCGCTTCGAGCACGCAAGACGTAGCGCAGCCCTCCACCGTCCAGGCAATATCCATCTGCCCGTCAGCGTTAAGGTCGCCCGCGCCTAGCAGCGCCGGCTTTCCGTAGATTTCGGGGCCAAACGCCAGAGCCAGGCTGCCGTCGGGCTGGCTGTGGAAGACGTACACCGCGCCCTGTGCGCCCTTCGGCCCCAGGCCCACGTCGCTGATCAGCGTTGGGAACACGACCACGTCGTCCGCCCCGTCCTGGTTCAGATCGGCAAACAGCGCCGCGCCGCGGTCCTCGGCCAAAACGCCGCACACCTGCAGCCAGTTCTCAAGCGCTTCCTGGTCAGCCTGCGTCGCCGCCAGCACAGCGGGCAGCACTTCAGCATAGCCGGCTAGACTGCCGGCGCATTCGGGCAGACTCGCCGAAGCGCCGGAGCCAGGATCGGACTGGGGCAACGCGTCCGTTGCCCCAGTCTCCTCAGATTCCTGTTCTTCGGCGTCCGGCGCCGACAAGTTCAGCACCGGACACACATCCGCCGCTCCAAATGACGGATTGGTGTAGCCATAATCCGCCAGTATCTCCCAGGCGCCGGAGTTCTCCGCCACGTAGGCGGCGGCCGCTTCACAGGCGGCGGCGACGTCTCCTTCCGCCGTTATGCTTTCCAGCCAGACTTGGCCGACGTCATCGTAGATGCTGCCGGGGTATGTTACTCCCAGCTCAGCAATGCGAGCCTCGGCCGTATCGATATCCTCCTGGTAGGCTGCGATCAACGCCAGGCGGAACAGGCTGAAACTGCGCAGTTCCTCCATTTCGTCGGCGCGCACCCAGCACTTCATCAGGCTCTCGTCGGTCGCCGCAGTCTCGTACAAGGCGGTTGCGGTCTCAAAGCCGATCACCGGGGCGTCCAGCAGAGCGCGATTGGCGTCCAGTACAGTGTGATAGAGGCACTCGCTGTCGGCGTATGTCTTTTCGACAAGCTGGTAGGGCGCGCCGTCGACGCTCGCCCAGATTTCCGTGCGGCTGCGCTGCGGGCCGGCCCCTACGCTGCCGTAGATGCCGCCGCTTAATTCGAGTTGCGCGGCCTCGCCCTCCGTCTCCGCTTCGACCAGGGCGATGTCGGCGTAGGCCATGGTGATGGTGCCCTCGGTCCAGTCAGCCCACACGCTGCCGTCCCAACTGCGCACATTCACCGTGTCGAAGCAGGTGCTGGCGCCGCAGGTCGTATCCACCCACACGACATCCGGCAGCCCGTCGGCGTTGATGTCTTCGACAGCCAACAGACGAACCTCGCCCGCCGCCCGCGCCCGGTAGGCGACGGCATACCCGTTCGCCCCCGGGGACAGGATGAGCAGATCGCCCTCGACAAACGCGGCCTGCTGCACCGGGTTCTGGTAGACGACGACCAAGGCCTGGGCGCCGGCCTCCTCTGCCTCTGCAACAGCGGCTGCATCAGCGTCCGCACCAGCGGCTGCATCCTCTTCTGCGCCCAAATCAACGGGAACGACGCCGCCCTCAACCGCTGCGCCGCACTCGTCTAGGAAAGCCTCCAGCGCGGCGGCGTCCCCGCCGGCAGCGTTGAGAACTTCGACCATCAGGTCAGGGTAGTCGGCGAAAGCCTCCGGGCAGGCCGGGATTTCGCTGACCGGTTCGGCCTCGGGCGCGCCCTCGGTATCAGTGAGCGTCTCCGTGCCCGTCACCTCGTCGCCGCTCGACACAGGGACGGTCAGCGGCACTGTGACAGGCGCAACGGGCTCTTCGTCCACAGCCGGTTCCGGCGTCTCCGCCGCTTCCTCGGTTTCGACGGGTTCCGCCGCTTCTTCGGTCACAGCCTCAGTCGCTTCCTCAGTCACGACCGGCTCCGGCGTTTCGGCAGCCGGTTCTACCGCTGCCGGCGTTTCTGTTGCTGCGGACGGCGCGGCCGGAATGACGAGCTTCTCGCCCTGATAAAGCACTAGGCCGGGGCGCACTCTATCCGGGTTGGCGGCAAACAGCAGATTCACCGAAACGCCATACTCCTCGGCGATGCTGGCCCAGGACTCGCCGGCCCCGACGACATGCGTCTGGCTCTCGGCGTCGCCCACAGCCGGAATAGCGAGTTGTTCGCCGCTGAGGAGCCAGCCGGTATCGCGCACCGCATCCGGGTTGGCCTCTTGCAGCGTTGCCACATCCACGCCTGTCTTGAGGGCTACGATGTCCCACGAATCGCCCTCCTGCACCGTGTAGATGTAGCCGCCTTCCGGCGCTGTTCCGGCTTCCTGGCTAAGAACCGGCCCTGTCAGAGCGAACAGAAGCCCTATCGCCAAGAGCGCCGTCATCGCCACAGTCACACCCATCGTCAGACTGCGCCGATAGACTGTCTTGTACCTTGCGTTCATATCGAACTCCCTTGAATGCAGCGGATAAACCTAGCTACTGATACGTAATTTCGTTCAGACCGCGCAACACCTGAATCCAACTCTGTCCTGGTTTCAGTTTGACGATCACCTCGCCTGGCCCCAACCAGCGCGGCGGAGTCTCTGGGTCGGCGCGCCAGGTGCCTTCATAGACCTGCCCGTCCCGGAAAATACGAAAATCGCCGAAGCCGTACAGGGCGATATCCACCCCCTTCGTGCCCAGACTATCTTCTACCATGTCGGTCAACGTGTGCTCGGCGGTCAACGCCATCACGTTCTTGGCGACGATAGGCCGTCCGGTAGCCGGGTCAACCTGCTGTTCGCCCGCCTGGAAGCGAATGTAGCCGTCTTGCGCCGGGTCATAACGCCATTCCACGTTGTTGCCGCCCGGATACGCAATCTGAATAGCCGTAGCCTGTCCCGCCGCGTTCGGCGGCGGCTCATCGCTAAACTCGAAGCCGGGCCGGTCCCATTCTTTGGTCAAGCCCTTTTCGTCCAGCCAACGACGCACGCCCGCCGGGCTGGTCTGCATACGCGTGCGGTAGTCGGTCCCCACGCTCTGGAAATAGCGGGTCTGCGACGGATCGTCGATATCCGCATCCAAATAGGGAAAGCCGACCTCGTTCTTGAGCAAATAGCGAACCTCATCGCTGCCGCCGGAACAGGCCAGGGCGCCGTCATACATATAAGTCATCCACACGTTGGGCATGCGCGCCGAGCGCACCGGCCCAACGCGTTCGGCCTCATTTGCCTGGTACATAGCCGTCAAGCGCGTCAGCGTGAAGCCGTCCACAATGTACTCGTATACCAGATCGGCGAAACTCAACCCGTAGTGCGCGGAACGGCCGGCTGCATCGTTGTTGATGCAGATAAAGACCGGGCGTCGCTTCAGGTTTTCGGGGTTGTCCGCCGGCAAGCCGGTGTAGCGCGAGATGCCGTCAGGTGCAACGTTCGGGGTCGCCGTCGGAAGGGGGACGGGGGTGTCCGTAGGTTCCAACACAGCCGGCGGCGGCGTCGGGGTGTCGGCTGCCGCGGCTACGGTGATGGGGGTCTTGGTAGGCGTCGCCGTCGGTTCGGGCGTCGCCCGACCGCAGCCGCTCAAGACCAGGGCTGCGACGACCACAAACCACACACGCACAATCGAAGAAGCGGACATAACAGAGCAATCCTGCTTTGCGTCATGGGCGGAAAAGAGGAGAAAGGTCTTTCTCCGTGAACAGCCGGTAGTATACCACAAAGCGAACCCACGCTATAGCGCAGCGCGTTGCCGTTCATGCGCGCCGGATAGACCGCCGGCGTCACTTCTATGATAGAATGCAACCGAATAATGGGATTCGAAACGCAAGAAAAAGGTGCATTTGTAGTTGGGGGGCTCGAAGCTGTCACCCTGAGCGGAGCGAAGGGTCTGGCTTGCCCCGAAAATGAAATCGCAACGCACAGAACGACGGCGCAATGTCACTCTCAACACCACTCTCTCCGTTCTCTCAACAGATGGTCGAGGCGTGCGCTCGAAGGCAAATGACAGGCATGGCGCTGCTCTTTTTGGTCAGCCATCGCCCGCTCGCCTTCGCCTGCAGCCAGTTGCTGCATGTGGCCCACCCGTTAGCCGCCGTCTTGGGCATCGACGCCTGCGCCGAACTGGCCGCGGACCTCGGCAAGCCGGACGGCGTTCGCCGCCTGGAAGCCGCGCTGAGTGCAGCCGCCAAAGCATCGACGCAGGCGCCCAAGCAATAAATCGCCCACACGGGCAGAGTCGCGTACATGTTCCGAACCGCTTCCGCCGGCGACATCTTGACGCACTGGCAGAATGAAATCGAACAGCGAACCGAAGCCGGGCTCAACCCTATCCTGGAGTTAGGCGTTAGCAGCCTGACCACGGACAGCACAGCCGCGCTCTTCGCCCTGCAACTGCTGGCCGAGCGGCGCACCGATGCAGCCCGTCCTATCGTGGCGACCGGCGGCGCAGGCGCAACCTGGCTGGCTGTCTTGATGCAGCCCGCCCCGCCGGCAGAGGGCGTCTCCGCGCCAGCCATGCTCTACACAGGCCCCACCCTTGCCGAGCACATGGCTTCGGTGGCGCTTCTTCATGCCGCCGTCGATGCACCGGCTGCGGGCTACGCAGGCGATCCGGTCGTCCCAGCCGCGTACCTCCAGCCCCGGAGCCGGCCTGGGTTTAACGCGCTGTGGGAGACGCTGCCCTTTGTCCAGGCCGAGCCCGTCGCGCATGAAGCGAGCGATAGCGACGCCCTTTCCGCAGACCCTACCGGCGACTGGCTGGCTTGGGCCGTCCTGCTTCTGGCGCTCTTTCTTGTCATCCTTTCCATCCTGCTCTGAAGCGCACCGTGCATACTGACCGCTCTGCTTCCGCCAACTACCTGGTTATCGCCCTTCTGGTCTCCGTGTCCCTGATCATCGTGCTGGACCGGACCGGCATCGCGTCCTCATTGCAGCCGATCACCGGCACGCTCTATGCCTGGGGCATCCTCCTGGCGGCGTTCAGCCTGCTGCTGGGCGTGTTCAATGCCGGCTGGGTCCATCTGCAACGCATCTTCTTAGGAGAGACCAATTGGCCGCACAGCGTCGCCCTCGTCGCCGCGCTGGTCGTCGTGCTGGCTAGCGGGTTGCTCAGCCCGTTTGGCGCCGAAAGCTCGCTGACCGAATGGCTGTTTGACGCCATCATCGCGCCGGGACAGGCGACGCTCTTCGCCCTCCTGGCCTTCTTCATGATCGCCGCCGCCTATCGCCTGCTGCGCGTGGGCCGCAACGGAGGCGGCTGGATGCTTGCCGGCGCGCTGCTCATGCTGACCGCCCAGGCGCCTGCAGCCGGCGTGTGGATGTCGCCCGGCCTCACTCGCTTCGCCGGGTGGACGCTCGACGTCCCCGTTATGGCGACCCTGCGCGGCGCGCTAATGGGCGGCAGCCTCGCCCTGACGCTCATCGCCATTCGCTATATGTTCATGACGAAATAATCATGAGTAACACAATCGCGGCCTAACCGATCACGAGCTATTCCATGTCCGTCGTCCGTTGCCCGCACTGCGGCACTGCCAACCGAGCCGGTTCCAATTTCTGCAACAGCTGCGGCACAGAACTGCGCGCGGCAGAAGAACGCGCTGCGGACGAGCGCGCTGTGGAGCCACGTCGCCAGGAGGAAGAAACCGCCGCCGAACCCGGCCCGCCGCCTGCCGCAACACCGGAGACTCCGCAGCCGAAAGAGCCGTCCCCAGGGCTGCCCGCCGCGCCGCAACAGCCGCATGGCCTCGCCGACCAGCCCTGGCTGCGCATGGAATTCGGCGGCACAGACAGCGCCCCGCCCTTCGACGAAGAAGACGATTCCGCCCGCGCCGCCACCGCGCGGCTTGCGCCGGGCATCCAGGGCTTGCTTGCGCCGGTGCGCGTCAGCGTACGCAGCGCCGGCGATGACGAGCCCGCCGCACGCCCGCGCTCGCCCGACATCCCCGCAGAACAGATGCGTCTGGTTCGCCAGCGCATGGGATCGCCGCCGATTCTAGGCCAGGCGGAGCAGCTCTGGTCCCTGCCCGCTTCGCCCGATCTGCGCTTGCCCTGGCTCTTTCTGGCCTTGGGGCTGGCTATCCTGTTGCCCGCCTTGCTGGCGCTTCCCCTGCCCAGAGGCGCGCCGGCCCAGTGGCCTGGCGTCGAAGACGCGTTTGATGTCATCCAGGGGTTGCCCGCGCAGGCGAACGTGCTCGTCTATTGGGCCTATGATCCCGCCGCAGCCGGCGAACTAGACGAGGCCGCTCTGCCCGTCGTCGAGCATCTCTTGCAGCGCCGCGCCCGCATGTCCGTCGTCAGTTTGCTACCCGGCGGGCCGGCGACAGCTCGTCGCCTGATCGAGCGCGCCCGCCTCGAATGGCAGCGCAGCGAAAACCTGACCGCCGCCGCAGAAAGCGCCTGGGTGATCCCGGTGCAATACTTGCCCGGCGGCGCGGCGATGTTGGCGCATGTCGCCCAAAACCCGGAACGGGTCTTCGACGCCGAGCAGCAAGAACGGCCAGACCTGGCAGTCGTCTTCGGCGCGCAGGCGGAAGACGTCCAGCACTGGCTGGAACAGGCGGCGCCGCTCAACCGAACGCCCGTGATCGCGGTGACAAGCGCCGCCGCCGACCCGATCCTGCGCCCCTATTGGAACAGCGGTCAGCTATCCGGCCTCGTCAGCGGTTTCGACGGCGCCTACAGCTACCAAAGCCTGCTAGCCGATCGCCTGCCGCGCCTCGAACGGTCCGCCGCGCTCGACCGCCAAGTGGTGCTGCAGGATTGGGGGCTGGCGATCTTCTTCCTGGCGATCGTGCTTGGCAACCTCGCCGCCATGTTCAGCCGCCCGCCGGAGCCATGACCATGCCCCGGGAGCACTAACGGATGCAGAGCAGCGCACTCGTGTTCGACGCAATCGGCGCCTGGGTCGCCTTCGTCTTCACCCTCATGATCTTCAGCGCCCTCGCCGGAGACAATGCCCTGGCGCGCCTGTCCCAGCACATTCTGGTCGGCGCCAGTTTGGGCTATGCCGCCGTCCTTGCCACGCGCCATGTCATCCTGCCCCGGCTTGTCGACCCGCTGATCAGCGGCGAGGCGGGCATCCTCGACGGCTGGCTGCCGCTTGGCCTGGCGGCCAGCCTCATCCTTGCCGGCGCAGACCGCATCATGCTGCGCCCGGCCAAACCAAATGCGCCGCCCATTTGGCGGCGGCTGTTGCACGGCGCGGGCCGGCTGGTGACGGCGCTGCTCCTGGGCATCGGCCTGGGCGCGGGTATCATGGGCGCGCTGCAGGGCACGCTCATCCCCCAATACCTGCGCGCCGCGCAGATCGGCTTCGTGCCTTCCGCGCCCGGCTACCTTCCGCTGGTCGGCCTCCTGACACTCGTTCTCACGACCGCAACGCTGCTCCATCTCTACCTAGACCCGTCGCGTCACCTGGATCGCCAGCCGGGCGCCGTGCGCGGGTTGATGGCGAGCTGGCTGTGGCTCGGTCAACGCGCCTTGTGGCTGGCGGCGGGCGTCATCTTTGCCCGCCTGGCGGCCTCGCGCCTCAGCCTGCTCATCGCGCGCATCACCTTTCTCACCGACATGATCCACGACACGGCATTCTGGACCTGGCTGCAGTCACTCTAGCGGCGCTCGCGCACAACACATGGACCAAACCGGCGCATCACCCCAACCGCAAGAATTCTATCAAGGCTCTGTCGCCGGCAGCGGCACGATTCTCGCCGCGGGCTGCGAAACGCATCGCCTTGTCGCCTGTCTGCTAGAGCCGATCGGCGGTGTATACCGTCTGGCAGCCTGGCGCATCTCCCCCACGCCCGACCAGAGACCGCTGCCCGTCCAACTCCACGAACTGTGCCGGAAACTAGGTGCACGCCTGCAGCGCACGCTGTGGGACGACGCGCGCGGCGGCCCCTTGCTGCAAAGCCCCGACCCGGTCCGCTACCCGCCGCTGGAGCAATTCGTGATCACAGCCAGCCCGCGGCCCAGACTGCGCGTCTGGCTGGTCGGCCTGACCGAACAGAACAGCCTCGCTGCAGCCCGCCGCGGCCTCGACGCCAGCCAGACGCAGTTAGCCGGCGCCGCTTCTCTCACTGCCGATCTCGAAGCCGCCGCCCTCGCCCGCGAGCTAGACGATCTGCGCCCCGAAGCGTTGGTCCTGACCGGCGGCTACGAGAACCCGGACGCCCGCGCCCATTCCCCCATGCGCCGGCTGGCGGGCCTGTTGGCGGCTGCCCTGCGTCGACTGCCCGACCATGCCCGCCCCGAGCTCGTCTACGCCGGCAACTCCTTCGCCCTGCCCGCTGTAGCCTCCATCCTCCAGGAAAGCCGCTTGCACAGCGCCGAAAATGTCCTGCCCGCGCCAGGCCAGATGCGAGAGCAGCCATTGGCCGCGATCCTCGACGATCTCTACGATCAAAAATGCCGGCGCGTCCAGGGCTTTGCCCGGCTAGCGCAGTGGAGTACGCTGCCGCCGCCCCTCCTCACCGTCGAGGACAGCTTCACGCGGCTGGTCGCGTTATGGATGGCGTTGCAGGGCTTGCGCGAGCTTTACGGCCTCTACGCCGGCGGCGACCGTTGGCTCTATGTGTGGGCGGATGCCGGCACAAACACCCTCCAGACACGCTATGCAGCGCCGCACAGCGCGCCCTCGCTGCCGGATCAGCGCCCCCCGTTGAGCCTCGTCAGCGGGCCGTGGTCCGGGCCGGCGCCGCTGCCGGATAGCGTACGCTGGCACGACCCGCTTGGCCTGGCGCCGATCGTCGCCGCGGCCGGCCAAACCTCGCCCGCCGCCGCGGTCCAGACCCTAACCCACGACCTGTTGTTGCCGCCGCGCTAACCCGCGCCACGGCCAGATGTACGCTTGGGGAAACCTCAGGAGAGAGAACTAGCCGCCCATCAGCGGGTGAACGGAGAGCGGCGTATAGATCGGCCCTGCCGGACGCAGGTCGCTGCGCATGTGCACGACCTCCGTCACCGCGAAACAGGGCGCTGAGCCGCCCTGCACGTTGCCCTCGTTCTGTACAGCCAGACGCTGCAGCAGTTCGCCGGCCCGTTGCAGATCGGCGCGCGATCGCTCGCGCTGCGCCCGCGCCAATGTCAAGTGCGGCGAGAAGCCCCGGCTTTCGGCCTCGAACCCGGCGGCGACGACAAGCTCTTCGACCGCAGCCTGCATGGCCTGCAGCAACTCCAGTTGCCCGTCCACGCCCAGCCAGATCACATTGGGCCGGCGAAAGTTGGGGAAGCAACCCGCCCCGCCTACGCACAGCGAAAAACCCTGACGTCGCCGCGCGATCTCTGCCAGCCCGGCGGCAATGCGCTCGGTCTGGCCGCGGTCCGTCTCGCCCAAAAATCGCAGCGTCAAATGAATGTTCTCCACCGCGGACCAACGAAAGCAGCGCGCAAGGCCGGCCTCCGTCAACGCATCGCGCAACTGCTGTTGGCGCAGCCGGATGGCCTCGCGGATGGGAGATGGCAGTTCAAGGGCGATAAACGTGCGCATGTCAGAACCGTCCTTAGAACCGTCTGTGGCGCGTCAATTCGTCGTAATACCGGGTGCGCTGCGCCTGCGAACGCAGAAAGACGATCGTCGTCACCAGGC
Source organism: Chloroflexota bacterium (assembly GCA_030058085.1). Classification (GTDB taxonomy): domain Bacteria; phylum Chloroflexota; class Anaerolineae; order Caldilineales; family Caldilineaceae; genus JASGTU01. Next base: position 7,539 of record JASGTU010000002.1, on the reverse strand, counting down.
CGAGCGTCCCTAAGCCGGTGGCGCTCAGGAAGATCAGGCACAGCATCATCACCATCAGGTTCTGCGTAGTGGGCTTGAGCGAGCCGAGCAAGCCTAAATTCGCCGGCGCCGTAGCCGCCGGCAGCGGCGTGAATGTCGGCGCAATGGCGACAGCCTCAGCCGTCGGCGTAGCCGTCACCACCACGAACATCTCCGTCGGCGTCGCAACCAGGGCTTCGACCGGCGACATCGTGTCGGTAGGCAGAGGTATGGGCGCCTCTGCCGGCGTTTCCGTCGCTGTCCACGTCGGCTCCGGCGTCCAAGTTGGCTCTGGGGTCCAGGTCGGCGTACCGGCTGCGGCTGACTGGGCGATCTGCGTCAGTTCCGCCGACAACGCGTCGGCCTGGTCAGCCGGCGTCGCCAGCGGCGAGAGCGGCGATTCGGGCTGGGTGGGCGTTGCCAGCGGCGACAACGGCGAGGTAGGCTGCGCAGGCGTTTCTTGCGGGCTCACTCCGCCGGGCGGGGTAGGCGTGGCGGTTTCGGACCCCGGGACGACGGTCGGCATCAGCGTAGGGGCCGGCGTGGAGCCGGGCGGCGCCTCGACCAACACAGGCGTAGGCGTGCCGCCCGCGGCGAGGGCCTCCAGCGAAGACGCCGGCGTCGGCGTGACCTCTTGCCCATAGCCGCACAAGTCAAAAATCTCGCCCGGCGTCTCGTCAGTCGTCACTTCCTGCAGCCTAAAGCAGTAGGACTCGCCGCACGTGATCTCCGTGACCTCGAAGCTGTAGCGTGCGCCGACGGTCGCGTCTCCCTGCGCCATGCGCGTGCCGGCGACGCGATAGCTTGCCTCCGGTTCACTTTCCAACTTCATGAGGATCGTAAACCCCTCCAAGTTGAACTCGCGAACCGTGGCCCAATCCAGGCGTACGGAGTAGTCGGTCGGCGTCGCCCGGTAGTATTCGAGTTGAACGGCGGCGTTCGCCGGCAAGGTCGTCCAGCGCAGAATGCCCGCGGCGATCAACACAAGCAAAAGGGCTCCAAACCGCTGCCCGTATCTGCGTCGCAGCCGGTGTAGCTCGCTCAGTTTCGCCAACTGCTCCACCGCTTTGAACACCAATCCGCTCCGTCGTAATCGCCCCTGCCCCGCAGCAGTATGCGCCCGGTGCAGGCCAACATCCTCAACGCGATGTCCTCAACGCCGCAACCGCGCGTCAAGCGCGCTCAACCTCATCTCCGGCGTCGCCGTTTTCATCGCCGTTATCGTTATAGCCCTCGTCGTCGCCAGGCTCGTCGCCAGACTCGTCACCGGCGTCCTCATCCTCCGCATCATCCTCTGTAGACGATGGGAACAGCGCCCGCAGTTCGGCCACGCACACATGGTTGAGGCCGCTGTTGAACCAAAGCCGCACCTCGTGCGTAAGCTGCTCAAGCAGTTCGACATAGGCCGTCTGCCCCTCCGCCGACTCGTCATCGACCAGCGCCTCGAAGTCGGGATGCCGGTTCAGCCAATCATCCAGATATGGGTCAAGCGTCTGCGGATGCGGGCCCCAGTGCGTCAAGTACTGCCGGTCGCGGTCGAACAAGACCACCAAGGGCAGGTCCATCTCCGGCAAGCTGTCGAGGAAGTCTTCGTCATCCACGATCTTGCCCAGCAGTTCGATGCCTTCATCCTCCTGGAGCACGCGCAGATCGATGAGCGGGTTCATCGCCGCGACGCGCGCCACAATGGGCAGCACGGCAACCGTGCTCGGGCTGTCGTTCGGCGCCACCGCCACGACATAGACCGGCTCCGTCAGGCCGGCGAAAAACGCCTGGTCAGCGAGCGGCACGCGGATTTCCGCCATTCTGGCCCGAAGCAGCCGTGCCAACGCCTCATCCTGGGCGAGGTATTCCGCATAGACGGGCGCGGCGGCAAAGAGTAGGTAGGCATTGTTCACCCAATTCACGTGCTGGACTTCGCGCATAGCGGCTCTTTGTCTGCGTCAGTGTGGGCGACCGGCGCCAACGCATCAATGCGCACGTCGTTGTGCCCGGTTCTTTGGTTGCATCCGAAAAGGCGGATGTTGCGCAGATTGTATCACACGCGGCGTTTCCCGAACAGGATCGCTAGGCGTTTCGCAGCGCGCCCAACAGGGTTCCATCACCTCTCAGATAGCTGTCCGCCTCCTCGGAAGGCGCCGGATCGTTGGTCGCCCCCTTATACAAGCGCTATCCTGTATACGCACGGCGTAGGAAGCCGGTGACGCCCCCTACAAAAGAGGGCATTTAGATTGACGAAACGCCGAAAGCGTGCTAATGTGCCGCGACCGTAGGGCGGTCTCCGGACCGGCATTTATGGCGCGCCGTCCGGGTGCGCCTCATCAACCTGGATTCACACTGTGCCGGGAGAAATACGCATGAGTGACAACACGTTCGCACAGAACGTTTCCGACAAAGATCTGGGACTGGATTCGTGGACGGATGCGGCCGATCCGCGCCGGGTCCTGGCCGAAAGCGACCCTGAGGTATACGAGGCCATCGAGGCGGAACGCCGGCGCCAATTCGCCGGCATCGAACTCATCGCCAGCGAGAACTACGTCTCGCCCGCGGTCCTGGCCGCGATGGGCAGCGTGCTCACCAACAAGTACGCCGAAGGCTACCCGGGCAAGCGCTATTATGGCGGCTGTGACGCCGTCGACATTGCCGAGCGCATCGCCATTGCCCGCGCCAAGGAGCTGTTCGGCGCCGATCATGCCAACGTCCAGCCCCACTCCGGGGCCCAGGCCAACGAGGCGGTCTACCTCGCCTTGCTCAAGCCGGGCGACCCTGTGCTGGCGCTCAAGCTAGACCACGGCGGTCACCTCAGCCACGGCTCCCATCTCAACAGCTCGGGCAAGCTCTACAACTTCATCCACTACAGCGTGGATCGCGAGACCGAACGCATCGACTACGACGCCTTGCAGCAGTTGGCGGAGGAACACAAGCCTAAGCTGATCGTCGCCGGCGCCAGCGCCTACCCGCGCTTCTTCGACTTTGCGCGGCTGCGCGCCATCGCCGACAGCGTCGGCGCCCCCCTGATGATGGACATGGCGCATGTCGCCGGCCTCATCGCCGCCGACCTGCATCCCGACCCGGTTCCCTACTGCGATGTGGTCACGACGACCACGCACAAGACCCTGCGCGGCCCGCGCGGCGGCATGATCCTGTGCCGCGCCGAGTACGCGCGCGACATCGATCGCGCCGTCTTCCCCGGCATTCAGGGCGGCCCGCTGATGCACATCATCGCCGCCAAAGCCGTCGGCTTCGGCGAGGCGCTCAAGCCCGAGTTCCGCGCCTACCAGCAGCGCGTGCTAGACAACGCCCAAGCCCTAGCCGCCTCCCTGCAGAGCGAGGGGCTGCGCATCGTCAGCGGCGGCACAGATAACCACCTGATCCTTGTCGATCTGAACGCGCTGGAGCGCGAAGAGATTACGGGCAAAGCGGTGGAAAAAGCCCTTGACAAGGCCGGCATCCACACCAACAAAAACATGATCCCCTACGACCCCAGGCCGCCCCTCGTCTCAAGCGGCATCCGCTTAGGCTCGCCCGCGGCCACCACCCGCGGCATGGGCCCGGAGGAGTTCGCCCAGATAGGCCGTTGGATCGCTGCCATCGCCCGCCAGCCGGACGATCAGGCATTACAAGAACGCATCAAACAAGAAGTGATGCATCTAGCCGCCGCATTCCCTGTGCCGGCCTAACCGAGAACCCGACCGAACTGGGGGCGCATCCGCTGCGCCCCCTTTGTCTACACGAGTCTACACAACATCCGGCAAGCCAACCTAGTTCCTCCCCGCGCCACACAAGGAGCATCCAATGGAGCAGGCGTCCGAGTTGGGAAACGACGGCGTTCCGGCCGCGGAAGAGGCCGCCGGCTACAGCCGCCGTGAGCAGATCGCCTGGTATTTCTATGACTGGGGCAGTTCCGCCTTTTCCACCACGGTGGTGACGGTCTTCCTCGGCCCTTACCTGACCTCGATCACCCAGGCGGCTGCGGACGCCAACGGCTACGTCTACCCACTGGGCATCCCCGTGCTAGCCGGCGCCTTCTTCCCCTACATGATCGCCCTGTCGGTGCTGCTGCAAGTCTTCTTCCTGCCGGTATTGGGCGCCCTGGCGGATTACTCCCACCGCAAGAAGCAATTCTTCGCCATCGCCGCCTATCTGGGCGCCTTCACGACGATGGGCATGTACTTCCTACAGGGCGACAACTACCTCTTAGGCGGCGCGCTGCTCGTCTTCGCCAACCTGAGCTTCGGCGCGGCCATCGTCTTCTACAACGCCTACCTGCCCGACATCGCCGGGCCGGACGACCGCGACCGCGTCTCGTCGCAGGGTTGGGCGCTCGGCTACCTGGGCGGCGGACTGCTGCTGGCGCTCAACCTCGTCTTCGTGCAGTTCCTCGCCGAGCCGCTGGGCGTCTCTACCGGACACGCCGTGCGCATCTCGCTGGCCTCCGCCGGCGTGTGGTGGGCGGTCTTTGCGCTCATCCCGCTTGCCGAGCTCAAACGGCGCGCCCCGCTCAAGCAGCTCCCGCCGGGAGAACGCTACGCCACAATCGGCTTCAAGCAACTGCGCCACACGTTGAGCGAAGTGCGCAACTTCCCGCACACGCTGCTCTTCCTGCTCGCCTACCTGCTCTACAACGACGGCATCCAGACGGTAATCGCCCTTTCCGCCACCTTTGGCAGCGAAGAGCTGGGCCTGGGAACCACGTCGCTGGTGCAGCTGATCCTAATGGTGCAGTTTATCGCCTTCTTCGGGGCGCTCTTGTTCCAGCAAGTTGCCAGCCGCACCGGCGCCAAGCGCGCCATCGTTATCAGCCTCTTCATCTGGCTGGGCGTTACGGTCTACACCTACGCATTTCTACAGACGGAGCTGCAGTTCTTCATCCTGGGCGGCTTCATCGCCATCGTCATGGGCGGCAGCCAAGCCCTCAGCCGCTCGCTTTTCTCGCTGATGATCCCGCGCGGCCAGGAAGCCGAGTATTTCAGCCTGTACGAGGTGAGCGAACGCGGCACGAGTTGGCTCGGACCGATGATCTTCGGCTTTACGTTGCAGATGACGGGCAGCTACCGCTACGCCATTCTCTCGATTGCACTCTTCTTCGCAGCCGGCCTGGTGTTGTTGATGCGCGTGAATGTACGCCGCGCCATCGAAGAATCCGGCAACGAGGCGCCATCTATGCTCTAGCGCGTTCGCAGCCCCAATCATAACGGGGCGGGGCCGAGCCTGTAGATGGCCCAACCCCGCCCCGTCGACAACGCCGGCACGCGCTAGCCGCGCCCGGCGCGTCATCTATGCGAAATGCGGTTCGTGTTGCGCCTTAGGCGATTTGCCTTCGACGCCATCAAAGCCATCTTCCTCTGCTCGCTGTTCCCGCTCCGCTTCCGCCTCCGCCAACGAAATCTCACCCGCAGCATGGCGATTGCGCAGTTCCTGATAGGTCTCCTCGCTCATGCCCAGGGGCTTATCATCGTGACCAAAGACGCGATGCAGCCCTAGCCGCAGCCCCTTCATCGTCCGCTGCACGAACGACTCGCTATACACCTCGGCAAAGGTGGACACCGCTTCATCCGGGTTGAGCGGGGCCAACTCGTATTCCCGGCTCAGTTCCTCGCGGTGATGCGCGATCCACATGTACAGGTCGGCTTCTGTCCGGTGCGGGAATTCCTCCAGCAGATTGTACTTGCGAATGGCCTCGACCACGGGCGCATAGACATTGTCATACCAGCTTGCCACCGCGTCGGGCCATTCCAGGAACTTGTCGGCGCCCTTGCGCTCTAACTCCTTGTTGACCAGATACCAGTGCACGTGTATGTGGCGCAGCATCATGTCATAGCGCCCCGGCTCCGTCAGGTTGATGCCGTGGCGCGGCCGCAGTTGGTTGAGGCCGGTCTTGCGCATAAACTCCTGATGATCCGCCTTGATGATCCACTCATCGCGGTCGAAGTCCTCCAGCGTCAGCGGCACGTCGGTATTCACCACCGTCACATACGCCTCGATGTGCGTCAGCCCGTTGGCCCGCGCCACGCTCACGCGGTGGTTGCCGTCGCGCACGAAATAGACCTCGCCAATCTTGAACAGATCGACCGGCGGCACGCCCTCCAGCGAGTTCATCGCCGCGTCCAGCCGTGACCAGCGCTCCTCATTCACGCCCGAGCGCGGCATGAATGTGCGCGTGAAGTCCTTGTAGCGCCCCACGCTGCCCACAATCAGATTCAGCGGCACCATTTCGGTGCCCATCTCTATTTTTTGACGCGCCTTCAGGCGATTCGCCACCTCGTGATAGTTCAGCAAATCCGAATTGCCGCCGGTCACCAAGGCGAGCAAATCCGCCATCGACGCACGATTCAGGCTGCGCCGGAACCGTTCACGCGCCTGAACATCTGTCGAACCTAATGTATACTTCATCGTTCCTTGCATCTCCTCATGTCTGTACGGCGTTCGTTCGCAGCCGCCGTTCCGGCAGCCGCTCATTGCACTCGCCAGACATCCCCATCACCAGACCTGCATGACAGGGCAACCCTCTGACAGCGCTCCCAGTGAGCCTGTCTTGTGCGGCCGAGTATGTTCCGTTGTTCCGTCCCGATCTTCGGCTTAGATCTTCGGCTTCGATCCTCGGTCGCAAAGCCATCCATAAGTATACCACGAACATGTTAACGTTTGATCAACACTTTGTCGGCATCCTGTTGTACATTTTGCCGATGTTCATGTCCTTCGGTCTGCCGGCAACAGCGCCACTTTGTATACGCTTCCCCCGCCCGAAAGTTCCGTACGACTTTGCGACGTATTGACCAAACCGGCACGCGTGACACGAGCGACGATGCGCCGGCAGGCTGCCGGCGCATCGCTATCCCAGGGCTAGGCTACAGGGAAAAGTCGCTTCTACAAGCGCAGCACCGTCATGGCGGCGCACTCGTCCGCGCGCAGGTTCATGCAGATCACACCCTGCACAACACCCTCCTTAGGCGGGACTTCCGCCGCGCTGAAGCGGATGACTTTGCCCAAGCGCGAGATGATCAGGATATCGTCTTGATCTCTCACGCTCGCAGCGCCGGTGATCCGCTCCGCCTTCATGGCGAGCTTGCCGCCCGCGCCCGGCGATTTATTGGCGGAGAACCCGCTGAGCAGCCGGATCGTCCCCTTGCCGTCGGCGCCGAGCAGGAACACGCCGCCGTCTTCCTGCGCCGCGGCGATCCCTACAGCCGCATCCGCCGGATCGATGCGCATGCCCAAACAGCCGCGCACGGGAACCAGACGCTCGGCAAAGCGGATGGCCTGCCCGCTACGCGTCACGATGAACAGGTCGTCGGTCCCCGATGTCCAACACGCTGCCGCAGGCGGCCCGCCTTCGCTGACGTTAAAGAGAACCGTGCCCGGCTGGAGACTCTTGCCCAAGTACTGGCTGCCGATGCGCCGCACCTGCCCGCGTCGCGTCACCACGGCCAAATAAGCCCCGCGCCCCTCCGCCGGCGCGTCGGCGAAAGCCAGCGCGATCGCCTCGTCAGCCCGCAGCGGCAGCCGCTCGCGCAGCGGCAT
>JASGTU010000001.1 GCA_030058085.1 Chloroflexota bacterium | reverse complement strand
GGCTTCGGTCACGGCGATGCGTTACTGCGCAACACATGTGACTTCCTCGGCGTCAACTACTACTGCCGCTTGTGGACGCGCTTCTCGCCCGCCCCGCGCCTGCTCTTCGGACGTGAGCAATTCAAGGACAATGCCGAGACTTCTGACTGCGGCAGCCGCGGCCCCTACAGCCAATACGACCCGGACGGGCTTCGCGCCATCTGCATGGATTTGCGGCGCTACGGCAAGCCGATCTACGTGCTGGAAAACGGCCTGCCCGACGCCGACGATGACCAGCGACCGCGCTGGCTGCTCGCCCATCTGCTGAGCCTGCACCGAGCCATACGCGCCGGCGCAGACGTGCGCGGCTACTTCCATTGGACGCTTGTCGACAATTTCGAGTGGGACGAGGGCTGGAACCTGCGCTTCGGCTTGTTCGAGCTTGACCCGCGCACGCAACAGAGACGCCCGCGTCCTAGCGCCGCGCTCTATCGCCAGATCGCCGAGTCGAATGTCATCACCGCCGCGCTGCTTGAGCAAGTTGCGCCCTCACTTCTCGCCTAGCGCGTTGTTGCGTATTCTTCGGGCTTGACATTCTCACCGATTCTGATATAGTTCTCCACAACTTGATATGCCAAAGGCGTTGAACCAGATTAGTACCTTTCAGAGCGGGCTTCAGAGAGTCTCCGGTTGCTGCGAAGGAGACAGCGGCGCAGAAAGCGAATGGGCTGGGGAGCCGAAAGTCGAACGGTCAGCCTGACCTAGTAGCCTCTTCCGGGTGCGTCCCCGTTATCAGACGACAGGAATCGGAGCGACTGTCCCGTTCCTGACCGAGTGAGACTGGCTGCCGACCTTGCGTTTCACGCAAGGTTTTTCATTTCATCGATCCGGCGTAGGCGCCGGGGTTGGCAGACAGGCTAAACAGGGTGGCACCGCGGGGTGAACTTCAGGCCTCGTCCCTATGCACAGCAGCATGTGCGTATGGGCGAGGCTTTTTGTTTTGCCCATGATCGTGACACATGACGAGCGAAGAGTTGCCTAACCATCCGGCTGTTTGCGGCAATATCGATAGGAGTTTGCAGATGAAAGCGATCTACAAGCCATCCCTCGACGAGGCGAAAGAGCTGTCCCGTTCAGGCAATCTCATCGCCGTTCACCGGGAACTGCCTGCTGACCTGGAGACGCCAGTCTCGGTCTATCTGAAGCTGCGCGCCGGTCAAGAGGGGCCAAGCTTCCTGCTCGAGTCGGTCGAAAAGGGCGAACAGCTAGGTCGTTACAGTTTCATCGGCGTCCACGCGCCGATGACAGCCGCCGCCTACGGAGACCGCACCGTCATCGGCGCGTCAGGCGGCGCCGTCCTCGAAGAACGCCGCGGCGACCCGCTCGCCGTCGTGCGCGAGTTGATGGCGGATCGTACGTCGGTCTCGCTGCCAGGCCTCCCGCGGCTCACCGGCGGAGCAGTTGGCTATTTCGGCTACGACCTCGTGCGCTTCATGGAGCGTCTGCCCGACACCGCGCAGCGGCAGCTCGACGTGCCCGACATGGTCCTGCTCTTCAGCGATAACCTGGTCGTCTTCGACCATGTACGCCACAAGCTCACCGTCATCGCCAACATGCGCGTCGAGGCCGACCTGCGCGCCGCCTACGCCGACGCCATCGCCCGTATCGACAAGATCGTGTCCGACTTGCGCAAGCCGCTGCAGCCGCCGGAGATCGGCGAGCGACGCGGCGGCAATGGCTGGGAGAGCAACCTCACACAAGACCAGTTCGAAGCCAATGTACGCGCGGCCAAAGAGTACATCGCCGCCGGAGACATCTTCCAGGTCGTGCTCAGCCAGCGTCTGCGCCGCGACACCGAAGCCGACCCGCTCACCATCTACCGTGCGCTGCGCATGCTCAACCCGTCGCCCTATATGTACTTCCTCGACTTCGCCGGCGTCGCCGGAGTAGAAGGCGAACCGCTTCGCATCATCGGTTCCAGCCCCGAAATGCACGTCCGCCTCGAAGACGGCATGGCCTACTTGCATCCCATCGCCGGCACGCGCTGGCGCGGCAAGACCGCCGAAGAGGATCAACAGCTTGCCCAAGACCTGCTGGCAGATCCCAAGGAACGCGCCGAGCACGTGATGCTCGTCGATCTGGGCCGTAACGACCTCGGTCGCGTCTGCACGTACGGTTCCGTCGCAACGCCCACCATGATGGCCGTCGAACGCTACAGCCACGTCATGCACATCGTCAGCGACGTGCGCGGTGAAGTGCGTCCGGACCAGGATGCGTTCAGCCTGCTGCGCGCCACGTTCCCGGCTGGTACGGTCAGCGGTGCGCCCAAGGTGCGCGCCATGGAGATCATCGAGGAACTGGAGGGCAGCCGCCGCGGGCCATATGCGGGCGCGGTCGGTTACTTCGACTACCACGGCGCGATGGACACCTGCATCACGATTCGCACCATTGTCATGCAGGGCAAGACCTGCTATCTTCAGGCGGGCGGCGGCATCGTTGCCGACAGCGACCCGACTTATGAGTATAATGAATCACTTAACAAAGCCCGCGCCCTGGCCGTAGCCGTCGAACAGGCCGAGGCCGGTCTCTAGCACAGCTAACTCTGCACTGATCTTTCACGTTCCTACATTACGCTAGAAATCGGGAGTCCGCATCATGTCGCAAAACGAACCGCGCAAACGCATCCTGACCGGGGATCGTCCCACCGGCAAGCTTCACCTGGGCCACTTCGTCGGCAGCCACCGGCATCGCCTCGCCTTGCAAGAGAAGTACGAGTGCTTCTTCCTGGTGGCTGACCTGCACATGCTCACCACAAAGCCGGACAAAGAGGACATCCTCGCCATCACGGACAACGCGCGCACCATCGTCATGGATCACCTTGCCATCGGCATCGATCCCAACAAGGTCACCTTCTGCATGCAGTCCGCTATCCACGAAACCTACGAATTGCAGCTTCTCATCAGCGGGCTGATCACGGTCGAACGGTTGCAGCAGTTACCCACGATCAAAGACATGGCCGCGGCCGCACACATGGACCAGATCCCCTACAACCTTCTCGGCTACCCGGTTCTGCAGGCCGCCGACATCCTTCTGCCGCGCGCCCATCTCGTCCCTGTCGGCAAGGACAACGAGAGCCACGTCGAACTGACACGGCAGATCGCCCGCCGCTTCAACAACGCCTATGGCGAGGTCTTCCCACTGCCGGAACCGTATGTCGTCGGCGGCACGCTGGTGGGTACGGACGGCCAAGCCAAGATGAGCAAGAGCCTGGACAACGCCATCTTCCTCAGCGACGACGCCGCCACGGTGCGCCGCCGCGTGATGAGCATGTACACCGACCCCAACCGCATCACCGCCGACGTGCCCGGCGAGGTCGACGGCAACCCGGTCTTCATCTACCATGACGTGTTCAACCCCAACGCCGCCGAGGTAAATGACCTCAAGAGTCGTTACCGCGCCGGCAAGGTGGGCGATGTCGAGGTGAAAGAGAAGCTGGCTAAGGCGCTCAACGACTTCCTCGACCCGATGCGCGAACGGCGCGCCTACTACGAGGCGCAGACCGGCTTCGTCGACGAACTGCTCTTCGAGGGCACGATGCGCGC